>DLMX01000036.1 GCA_002479405.1 Methylophilaceae bacterium UBA7525 | reverse complement strand
GGCGGCGGTGCACTGAACGTGTTCGCTCTGTAAGGTAGTGCAATACCAGATGGTCGGGTTCGCCCGACCATCTACACTACAAGTTTTTGTTCAAATTCTTACTCCATAGGGATTTGATACAAGGGTCCCCTCTCGAATATCGAGAGGGGTTTTTTTTGCATGGAACAAACGGCTATCAGAAAATAAATGCGCTAAATAGCAGCCGGTCTTATTCGACCGTAACGCTTTTGGCCAGATTGCGCGGCTTGTCAACATCGGTGCCTTTGAGCAGGGCAGCGTGATAAGCCAGCAACTGCACAGGGATGGTGTGCAGGATGGGAGAGAGCACGCCGACATGGCGCGGGGTACGAATCACATGCACGCCTTCGCTTGCTGTGAAATGACTGTCAGCGTCGGCAAACACAAACAATTCGCCGCCACGAGCAGCGACTTCCTGCATGTTGGACTTCACTTTTTCCAGCAGAGCGTCATTTGGCGCAATGACCACCACCGGCATATCCTTGTCCACCAGTGCCAGCGGCCCGTGCTTGAGTTCACCGGCCGGATAGGCTTCGGCATGGATGTAGGAAATTTCCTTTAGCTTCAACGCGCCTTCCAGGGCAATCGGATAATGCACGCCTCGGCCGAGAAAGAGCGCATGCTGCTTGTTGGCAAATGCCTTGGCCCATTCGCGGATCTGCGGCTCCAGGTTGAGCGCATACTGCACACTGCCGGGCAGGTGACGCAAGGCATCCAGATGCGCAATCTCCTGCTCATTACTCAGCAGCCCGCGTTGCTTGGCCAGCGTCACTGCCAACGTGAACAGGGCGACCAATTGCGTGGTGAATGCCTTGGTCGATGCCACACCGATCTCGGCACCGGCGCGGGTATAGAATATCAGTCTGGATGCACGCGGAATGGCGCTTTCCTGCACATTGCAGATTGCCAGTGTCAGTTCCTGACCCAGGGATTTGGCGTGCTTCAACGCCTCCATGGTATCCAGCGTCTCACCGGATTGCGATATGGTCACGATCAACTGGCTTGGATTCGCCACGGAACTGCGATAGCGGTATTCACTGGAGATCTCGACCGAAGTCGGCAACTGCGCCATGCTCTCCAGCCAGTACTTGGCGGTGAGGCCTGCATAGTAGCTGGTGCCTGCCGCCAGTATGAGCACGCTGTCCACCTGTTTGAATACGTCCTGCGCATCCTTGCCAAAGAGGGCGGGGCTGAAGCTGGCATCATCGATCAAAGCTTCGATGGTATCCGTCAGCGCGCGCGGCTGTTCGTGAATTTCCTTTTGCATGAAATGCGAATAGGGGCCCAGTTCCATGGAAGCCAGTGAGACATCGCTCAGATGCACCTTGCGTTCCACTTGTTTGCCGTCTTCCCCATAAATGACTACACCCTGACGTTCTATTGTCGCAACATCGCCGTCTTCCAGATAGACCACCTTTCTGGTGACCGACAACACGGCGGAAACGTCGGAGGCTATGAAGTTCTCATCCTCGCCCAAACCAATCAGCAAAGGACACCCCTGACGCGCGCAGACCATCAAATCAGGTGACTTCAATGCCACCACACTGATGGCAAAGGCGCCAACCAGTTCACACACGGCTTGCTGAACGGCAGCAAGCAGCGTATTGCCCTGAGCCAGATAATGATGGATCAGATGGGCAATGACTTCGGTATCGGTCTGCGATTCGAAAACATAACCCAAAGCCGTCAGGCGCTCACGCTGTTCATCGTGATTCTCAATGATGCCGTTATGCACAACGGCAAGCTCTCCCATGGAGACATGCGGGTGAGCATTGGATTCAGTCACTCCGCCGTGCGTCGCCCAACGCGTATGGCCGATACCGACCAGTCCTGTCAGATGCTCCGCATTGGCTTTCTCCTGCATGGTCGCCACACGACCGACCGTACGCACACGTCTGATGCCATCAGCGTTCAGCACCGCCACACCTGCAGAGTCATAGCCGCGATACTCCAGACGGCTTAAGCCTTCAATCAATACCGGAACAATATCCCGTGATCCGACAGCCCCTACAATTCCACACATAAACGCGCCTCTGCTTATTTCTTGATTTTTACTGGCCGCTTCCAGCCGTTTACCGTGACCTGCTTGCTGCGTGACAGCGTCAGTTCGCCTGCAGGGGTATCTTTGCTAATGGTCGAACCCGCACCTATGGTCGAACCTGCTCCCACGGTAACCGGCGCTATCAGTTGTGTATCAGAACCGATGAAAGCGTTATCTTCAATGACAGTACGGAATTTGTTGGCGCCATCATAGTTACAGGTGATCGTACCTGCGCCGATATTGACTTGCTTGCCCACCGTCGTGTCTCCGACATAGCTCAGGTGATTGATCTTGCTGCCGACATCGACCTGCGCGTTCTTCAGTTCAACAAAGTTGCCGATGTGCGTATCGTTGCCTAGTTCCGTGCCGGGCCGCAACCTCGCATAGGGACCGATCCGGCATTGCTCGGCAATCCTGACCTGATCGGTATGTGTAAATGGAGCAATCGTCGTACCTGCGCCGATATCCGTATCCCTGATCACGCAATAAGCACCAATCCGGACACCATCCGCCAACGTAACCTTGCCTTCAAAGATACAACCGACATCGATCTCGACGTCGCGCCCGACTTCCAGCTCACCGCGCACATCGATGCGGAACGGATCGCTCAAAGTCACGCCTGCCTGCATCAGGGATGTTGCTTTGCGCAATTGATACACACGTTCCAGGCCTGCCAGATCCTGCTTGGAATTCACGCCTTCCACCGAAGATTCATCGCCGGTCGTTTCACTGCTCACCGAGAAGCCGTCTGTAACCGCCATGGCCACAATGTCCGTCAGATAGTATTCACCCTGGGCATTATGATTTTTCAGATTAGTCAGCCAGCTGACCAGATTGGCATTATTCACAGCCATAATGCCGGTATTCACTTCATCTATGCGGCGCTGGGCTTCTGACGCATCCTTGTGCTCGACGATGGCATTGATATTGCCGTGTGCATCACGTACGATGCGACCGTAACCAGTCGGATCACTTTTCCTGACCGTCAGCAGACCCAGATGGCTGGTCTTTGCCAGCAGTTGCTGACAAGTCTTGACGTTCAGCAAAGGCACATCACCCAGCAATATCAATGTGCTGCCATCGGCATCCAGATAAGGCGCCGCCTGCTGTACGGCGTGTCCGGTGCCCAATTGCTCCTTCTGCTCGACCCAAATGATGTCTTCGTGCTGAAAGGCCTCCGGTACGGCCTCACCACCATAACCATAAACCACGAGGATCTTGCTCGGCTGCAACTGCCTGGCGGCGTGGATCACATGCTGAAGTAAAGGCTTACCAGCCAGCTTGTGCAGCACCTTGGGCAAGGTAGAGCGCATGCGTGTGCCCTTGCCGGCAGCCAGGATGACGATATTGAGTAGGGGAGAGCTCATGAGTTTTGAATTTTTAATGAGACGCTTTAAATATGACAGCTATGAATATGACGAAAGTATAAAACAAAAGGCAGCCTGCCGGCTGCCTTGCTGTCTGTTGCATGTCCGAACTGCAGGACTTAATGTTTCATCTTGCGCAATTTCTGAATCGCGGCAATCTGCGCTGCCATCGCTGCAAATTCGCTCTCGGCCTTGGCAAAATCGATGTCGCTTTTCGCGTTCTTCATTGCTTCTTCCGCGGCTGCCTTGGCTTCATTGGCTTTGGCTTCATCCAGATCATGGCCGCGAATCGCGGTATCTGCCAACACCGTAATGACACCGGGCTGTACTTCAAGCACGCCGCCTGAGATGAAGATCAATTGCTCTTCAGCTTCATCCGCCACCTTAATACGCAAGGCACCCGCCTTGATTGGGGTGATCATCGGTGTGTGGCGCGGATAGATACCGACTTCACCCATCTTGGCCGGTGCAGCGACAAATTCAGCCTCACCGGAAAAGATGGATTCTTCAGCACTTACTACGTCCACATGTATTGTCATTGCCATGGTATTTTCTCTTTAGCTTTTAATGAGTTAAATGCGGCGCACGTGATGTGCGCCCGCTTTTAGTTCATTGTCTTGGCTTTTTCCACTGCTTCTTCAATACCACCTACCATATAGAACGCCTGTTCCGGCAAGTGATCGTATTCACCAGCTACGATCGCCTTGAAGCCTTTGATGGTTTCCTTCAGTGGCACGTATTTACCAGGTGCGCCGGTAAACACTTCAGCAACGTGGAACGGTTGTGACAGGAAGCGCTGGATCTTGCGTGCGCGACCAACGGCCAACTTGTCTTCAGGTGACAGTTCGTCCATGCCCAGAATCGCGATAATGTCGCGCAGTTCCTTGTAGCGTTGCAGGGTTTGCTGCACGCTGCGAGCCACGTTGTAGTGTTCTTCACCAACGACCAGAGGGTCGAGCTGACGAGAGGTGGAGTCCAGCGGGTCAACCGCAGGGTAGATACCCAAAGAAGCGATATCTCGTGACAGCACAACGGTGGAATCCAAATGCTGGAAGGTCGTGGCAGGAGACGGGTCAGTCAAGTCATCCGCAGGAACGTAAACGGCCTGGATGGAAGTAATGGAACCGACCTTGGTTGAAGTAATACGCTCTTGCAGGCGACCCATTTCGTCGGCCAGGGTAGGTTGGTAACCCACGGCGGAAGGCATACGGCCCAGCAGCGCGGATACTTCGGTACCGGCCAATGTGTAACGGTAGATGTTGTCAACGAAGAACAGCACATCACGGCCTTCATCACGGAATTTTTCCGCCATGGTCAGACCGGACAGCGCTACACGCAGACGGTTGCCTGGTGGTTCGTTCATCTGACCGAACACCATCGCAACCTTGGATTCCTTCATGTCATCCAGCTTGATAACCCCGGCTTCTGCCATTTCATGGTAAAAGTCGTTACCTTCACGGGTACGTTCACCGACACCGGCAAACACGGACAAACCTGAGTGCTGCTTGGCGATGTTGTTGATCAGTTCCAGCATGTTAACGGTCTTGCCCACGCCGGCACCACCGAACAGACCGACCTTACCGCCCTTGGCGAATGGACAAACCAGGTCAATCACCTTGATACCGGTTTCCAGCAAGTCAACGGAAGGGGAAAGCTCTTCGAATGTCGGTGCCGGTTGGTGAATCGAACGACGTTCGTCGGAATCGATCGGACCTGCCTCATCAATCGGGCGACCCAGTACGTCCATGATACGGCCCAAAGTACCTGTACCAACGGGTACGCTGATTTGTGCACCTGTGGACTTGAACTTCATGCCACGACGCAAACCGTCGGAAGAACCCATGGCAATGGTACGGACAATGCCGTCGCCCAATTGCTGTTGCACTTCCAAGGTCAAACCTGCTTCTGCGGTGGAATCTGCTTCATCGATAATCAGTGCGTCATACACCTTGGGCATTTGATCGCGTGGGAACTCAACGTCAACCACCGCACCGATACATTGAACAACTTTACCTGTACTCATTTTAAATTCCTTATTCAAACTCAATCTGCCAAATGAACTCTGTCAAACTGCTTTGTTGCTATCGTTAAGAACTGACCGCCGCTGCGCCACCGACGATTTCCGAGATCTCCTTGGTAATCGCGGCCTGACGGGCCTTGTTGTAGACCAGCTTCAGCTCGCCGATAACATTCTTGGCGTTGTCTGAGGCGGATTTCATTGCGACCATACGTGCACTTTGCTCAGAAGCCATGTTCTCGGCGACCGAGTGATAGATGAGTGATTCGATGTAGCGTGTCATCAAATCGTCCAGAACGCTTTTGGCATCCGGCTCGTAAATGTAATCCCAATGGCCTTTGGCACTCGCATCGTCTTCTGCCAACTGCTCACTGGAAAGCGGCAGCAGCTGTTCCATCGCCGGTTCCTGCTTCATGGTATTGATGAAACGGGTATAGCAGATGTAGAGCTGATCGATTTCGCCTGCAACATAAGCGTCCAGCATCACCTTGATTGCGCCAATCAGTTTTTCGACATGCGGTGCATCACCCAAACCGACAACATGCGATTTGACGTTACCACCGACGCGATTCATGAAGGCGAAGCCCTTGTTACCGATGGCGCTGACAGCGACACCTTTGCCTTCAGCTTCCCAGGACTTCATGCGATTGAGCGACATACGCAACACGTTGGTGTTCAGTCCGCCGCACAGACCCTTGTCCGAACTGACGACGATGACGCCAACGTTGTTGACCTTGTCACGCGTGATCATGAACGGATGCTTATACTCGGGATTGGCTTTGGACAAGTGAGCTGCCACATTGCGAATTTTCTCCGCATAAGGGCGGGCTGCACGCATGCGATCCTGCGCCTTGCGCATTTTCGATGCGGCCACCATTTCCATCGCCTTGGTGATCTTGCGTGTATTTTCTACACTCTTGATCTTGGTTCTAATCTCTTTGCTACCGGCCATTGTTTAATCTGCCTATTTAGTAAGCTTCAGTAAGCGCGTTCTTAGTACGCGTTATTGGCTTTGAAATCCTCGATTGCAGCAACCACTGCCTTCTCATCGTCACCCGCCAGATCCTTGGTGGTTTCGATCTTGTCCATCAAGGCCTTGTACTTGGAAGCCATGAAGGAATGCAGTGCGGATTCAAATGCCAGCGCGCGATTGACAGGCACGTCATCGAAATAGCCCTTGTTCGCAGCCAGCAGGGTCAATGCCATGTTGGATACGCTCAGCGGTGCATATTGGGCCTGCTTCATCAGCTCGGTGAACATGCGGCCACGTTCCAGTTGCTTGCGGGTCGCTTCGTCCAGATCGGAAGCAAACTGCGCGAACGCAGCCAGTTCGCGGTACTGAGCCAGTGCCAGACGCACACCGCCACCCAGTTTCTTGATGACCTTGGTTTGCGCAGCGCCACCGACACGGGATACGGAAATACCGGCGTTGATCGCAGGACGGATACCGGCGTTGAACAGGTCGGTTTCCAGGAAGATCTGGCCGTCGGTAATCGAAATCACGTTGGTCGGAACGAAAGCGGAAACGTCACCGGCTGCAGTTTCAATGATCGGCAATGCGGTTAACGAACCCGTCTTGCCCTTGACTTCGCCACTGGTGAAATTCTCAACATACTCTTCGTTGACGCGAGCTGCACGCTCGAGCAGGCGGGAGTGGATGTAGAACACGTCACCCGGATAAGCTTCGCGGCCTGGTGGACGACGCAGCAGCAGGGAGATTTGACGGTAGGCAATCGCTTGCTTGGTCAAATCATCGTAAACGATCAATGCATCTTCGCCACGGTCACGGAAGTATTCACCCATGGTACAACCGGCGTATGGTGCAATGAATTGCAGCGCCGCAGAGTCGGAAGCAGAAGCGGCAACGACGATGGTGTATTCCATCGCGCCGTTTTCTTCCAGCTTACGCACGACATTGGCAATGGTTGAAGCTTTCTGACCGATCGCAACGTAGATACAGGTCATGTTCTGACCCTTCTGGTTGATGATCGCGTCGACGGCAACGGCAGTCTTGCCGGTCTGACGGTCACCAATGATCAACTCACGCTGACCACGGCCTACCGGCACCATGGAGTCAACTGACTTCAAACCGGTCTGCACTGGCTGTGAAACGGACTTACGGGCAATAACGCCTGGCGCAACCTTCTCGATCTTGTCGGTCATCTTGGCATTGACCGGGCCCTTGCCATCAATCGGCTGACCCAACGCATTGACCACGCGGCCAACCAGTTCCGGACCAACCGGCACTTCCAGAATACGACCGGTACATTTACATGTATCGCCTTCGGAAATGTGTTCATAAGCACCCAGCACCACGGCACCAACAGAATCGCGCTCAAGATTGAGCGCGAGACCGAATGTATTGCCCGGGAACTCGATCATTTCACCGGACATGACATTGGACAAACCGTGGATACGCACGATACCGTCGGTGACAGAAATCACGGTACCTTGGGTACGCGCTTCTGCACTGGTATCGTAATTCTCTAACCTGCTTTTAATCAGTTCACTGATTTCTGATGTGGATAACTGCATTACTCTGTCTCCTGACCTTTATGGCCTAACTTTTAAGCGTGTAGGCCAACTCTTGAAGTTGACCACGGACGGAAGCGTCGATGACGGTATCGCCAATCACAATCTTGACCCCGCCAATAAGCTCAGGGTCGATCTTGACGCTTGCTTCGATTTTCTTGCCGAACTTGGTTTCCAGACGTTTGACCAGATCCTTGACCGCACCGTCTGCAGGCTTTGCGGCAGCCGTGATTTCGGCCTCCAGCACGCCTTCATCTTCAGCCTTCAGTTCTTCAAAGGCAGCTGCCACTTCCGGCAGCAATGCCAGACGGCCGTATTCACCAAGCAGCTTGATCAAGTTGACGCCAGCCGCATCGAGTTTCTTGTCGCAGATTGCCAGAAACATCTTTTCCAACGCTTCCGCTGTGACTTTTGGATCCTCAATATAGGCTTTCATCTGTGCATCTGCTGCCACCGCGGCAGCAAAATTCAGCATTTCCGACCATTTGGTCAGCGCCTTCTGTTCCTTTGCCAGACGAAACGCAGCAACGGCATAGGGTCTAACGATAGTGATTGCTTCAGCCATGATCGTACTTGCTCTCTTATAGCTCGTTAGCGATAGTGCTTAACATATCGGCATGGGCTTTGGCATCGATCTCTTTACGCAGAATCTTCTCTGCGCCAGCGACGGCCAAAGCGGAAACTTGCTGACGCAAGCCTTCCTTGGCGCGATTCACTTCCTGATCAATTTCAGCCTTGGCTCCGGCGATAATGCGATCACCCTCGGTTTTGGCAGCATCCTTTGCAGCTTCAACAATTTCGGTCGCACGCTTTTCAGCCTGGGAAATAATATCGGACGCACGTAGCTTGGCTTCTTCTACTGTTTCCGCAGAACGCTTTGAGGCCTGCTCCAACTCACTGCGTCCACGTTCGCCTGCAGCCAAACCATCCGCGATTTCTTTCTGGCGCTTTTCAATGGCACCCAGCAATGGGGGCCAGATAAACTTGGCGGTAAACCAAATCAGCACTGCGAATGTAATAGCCTGCGCAAAGAGTGTCAGGTTTATATTCATCTTTTGCTCCTAGCTGCAAAGTCCTGCATTTCAAACAGGACCTCGCAACTAAACTGATTAGTTAAGGACTTAAGCAACAACTGCCAGCAATGGGTTTGCGAACGCGAACATCATGGCCAGACCAACACCGATAATGAAGGAAGCGTCGATCAGACCCAGCAGCAGGAAGACCTTGACTTGCAGAGAAGCTGTCAGTTCCGGTTGGCGAGCAGCGCCGTCCAGAAAGCTGGCACTCATGATACCGATACCGATACAGGCACCTGCAGCACCCAGACCGATGATCAGGCCGATACCAATGCCTGTGTATGCTTGAATCATTGCTAAAAATTGCACGCTTTCCATTACTTTTCCTTTCGATATTAAGGGCTACTACTTTGAAACACTAAAAACTACACAACTAAAAAATCAATCAGTGACTATCATGCGCCATGGACAGATAGACAACGGTCAGGGTCATGAAAATGAACGCCTGCAAGGTCACAATCAGAATATGGAAGATTGCCCAGCCAATGCCCAGGAACGCGCCGAAGAACGTGCCGACCAGACCGGTCGCAGCCCACATGCCCAGCAACAGAAAGATCACTTCACCGGCATACATGTTGCCGAACAGACGCAGGGAATGGGAGAGAGGCTTTGAAACGTATTCGATGATATTGAAGAGGAAATTGGGGATCCAGACCAGCGGGTTGCTGCCGAACGGTGAGCAGAACAGTTCGTGTATCCAACCACCCAGGCCTTTGACGCTGATGGCGAAGAAAATCATCAGGAACCATACGGCCAGCGCCAGCGCGAAGGTTGCATTGATATCGGAAGTAGGGACGCTACGCCAGTATTCGAGGCCAAAAACAGAATGATAAATCCAAGCCATGATATCGATCGGCAAAAAGTCCATGGCATTCATCATGAACACCCAGACAAACACGGTCAAAGCCAGCGGCGCTATGAATTTATGGCGCTCGCCATGGAAAATGCTTTTCACCTGACCATCAATGAAACCAAACAGTAACTCTACGAAAGCCTGCCGCTTGTTCGGCACACCGGAGGTCACGCCACGCGCTGCCAGCCAGAGCAGACCGAATACGATAACGCCCAGAATGGCAGACATGCCCAATGTGTCTATATGCAATGTCCAGAAACCACCATCGCCCAGCGGGACGGCATTATTGGAAAGGTGATGTGAGATATAACCGGAAGGACTTAATTCGTGCTCTGTCGCCATGACTGTTAACCTTGCTTTTCACTTTCACTATTGAGGGCATAAACTGCCGAACCAGACAATATCGCTGCTGCGGCCAGAGAACAAAACAAGGCCATCAGCACCAACTGATCTGCATATACTTTAAAACTCAACCAGAGCAACATCACGATCACCAGGATCTTGACGGCTTCAGCTAATAACATGTTGATGAGTATTGCGCTTGCCTGTGTGCTTCTCTCGCTGCGCCGCGCGATCCGCGTGGCGACAAAACTGCCGATCAACACCACAGCTCCGCCTATCAGCGCAGAGATCAAACCCGGCATACCGGCAAGCACATAAGCAACAGCTGCGATGCCGAGCGTACTGATGCTCTGCCATTTTGCAGCTCGCTTGAATATTGCGGTGACTTTTTCAATTTCCGGCGCACTTGCCGCTAAGTTATTGTCTGACAAGTGATTTCCGACTGAAGTCTAACAAACCCGGGTTGCAAATTAATTGCAGAAATTCTTCTGCAAAATTTATCAAGCCCTGAATTGTCTTGTTAAATGGCTCTTAAGTCAAGTGCGTCAGTGACTTGACCCCTTGAGTCTGGCAATGATGTCGTCGAGCTGATCGAGGTTGCTGTAGCGAATTTTCAGGGTTCCTGCGCCGCCACGGCCGGTTTGTATATGCACCGGCGCGCCCAGTTGCTCGGCCAGATTTTCCTGTAGGCGCAAGACATCTCTATCCTGCGCTACCTGTCTGGCCGGTTTCTTGATATCCGCCAGCAGGCGCTTGGCCAATTGCTCCGCCTCGCGTACCGAAAGCCCTTTGGCAGCGACCTGTTCTGCCGCCATTACCTGCTTTGCGCCGTCCAGTCCCAGAAGGGCGCGCGCATGCCCCATCTCGATCTCGCCCTGCATCACCATGTTCTGCACGGCTGGCAGGAGATTCAACAGCCGCAGCAGATTGGTCACTGCCGTTCTCGACCGACCGACAGCTTCCGCAGCCAGTTGGTGAGTCATGTCGAATTCATCGATCAGACGCTTGATTCCCTGCGCTTCTTCAATCGGATTGAGGTTTTCACGCTGAATATTCTCGATCAGCGCCATGGCCAATGCAGATTCATCGGGAATGTCACGCACCAGGACCGGCACCTGCTCCAGGCCGGCCAGTTGCGAGGCGCGCCAGCGCCGTTCACCAGCGATAATTTCGTAGCGCTCATCGGCTACTTCACGCACCAATATCGGCTGCATGATGCCCTGCGTCTTGATCGAATCCGCCAGACTCGCCAGGGAGTCCTGATCCATCAGCGTCCGCGGCTGATATTTGCCCGGCTGCAACTGGCCGACCTTGAGCATTTTCAGCGCATCACCATCCCCGCTCGCGCCGTCATCGCCTGCCAGCAACGAATCCAGACCGCGACCCAAACCCTTGAGCTTCACCATAATTGTTCCTAACTTGTTTCTGCTACGCGTTGCGTGGTCTGGCGATTAATGATTTCACCGGCCAATGCCAGATAGGCCTGCGCGCCTTTCGAGGTTCTGTCGTGAAAAAGCACCGGCACTCCATAACTCGGCGCTTCCGCCAGACGTATGTTGCGCGGTATAACGGTACGGTAGACCTTGTCGCCGAAATGCTGCGCCAGCTCTCCCGACACCTGCTGCGCCAGCATGTTACGGTTATCAAACATGGTGCGCAGCAAACCTTCGATTTCCAGCTCCGGATTCAGATGCAAGCGCACCTTCTTGATGGTGTTCACCAGATCGGACAAGCCTTCCAGCGCAAAATACTCGCACTGCATCGGAATCATGACGGCATGCGCCGCTGTCAGTGCATTGACCGTAATCAGACTGAGAGCAGGGGGGCAATCGATCAACACATAATCATAATCGTCTTGCACCTCCTTCAAGGCCACCTTGAGCCTGGTTTCGCGTGCAATCTCATTGACCAGTTCGACTTCAGCACCCGCCAGGTCCCGATTGGCCGGCGCCACATCGAATTTACCCTTGATCGAGGGCTGAATCACTTCCTTCAATGAGCTCTTGCCGATCAGTACGTGATAGATGGTTTTCTTCATCGCCGACTTGTCAACACCGCTGCCGGTGGTGGCATTGCCCTGCGGATCCAGATCGATCAAAAGCACTTTTCTCCTGGTGGCCGCCAGACTGGCCGCCAGATTGACACAGGTCGTGGTTTTACCGACACCGCCTTTTTG
>DLMX01000115.1 GCA_002479405.1 Methylophilaceae bacterium UBA7525 | reverse complement strand
CACGGTGCGCCGCGTCACGCAGCGCCTGCTGCAGCGGGAGGGTTACCGTGTTTCGCTGGCCGCCGATGGCCTGCAGGCACTGGAGCGTCTGCAGCAGGAGCGGCCAGCGGTGGTTCTGTCGGACATCGAAATGCCGCGCATGGATGGCTTCGATCTGGTGCGCAACATCCGCGCCGATGCCCGCCTTTCGGACCTGCCGGTGATCATGATCACCTCGCGCCTGGCCGAGAAGCATCGCCGCTACGCTCAGGAGATCGGTGCCAACCACTACCTGGGCAAGCCCTATCAGGAAGAGGAACTCCTTGCCCTGGTTGCGGGCTACTGCGGACGAGTGGCCGGCTGAGACAGGCGCTGCGGCTCAGGCACCGAGCGCACGCGCCATGCGCGCGAGGGCTTCGTCGAGCGTCGCACGCGGACAACCGAAGTTGAGACGGACGAAGCCGGGAGCGCCAAAGGCTGCACCATCCGACAAGCCGACGCCGGCGGCCTCGAAGAAGGCCGTCGGGTCGGTCTGCGCGCGCTCGGCCATCATCTGCCGGCAGTCGATCCAGGCCAGGTAGGTCGCTTCGGGTACGACCATCTCAAGCCCGGGCATCTTGCCCACCGCCTCCACCACGCGCGCACGATTGCCGCGCAGATAGGCAAGCAGCGCCTGCCGCCAGTCGTCGCCATCGCGATACGCCGCCTCGGCCGCCACCATGCCGAGTACGTTCGCATGAGGCACGATGCCGCGCATGGCCTGCCGGTAGCGTCGACGCACCGCGTCATCGGGGATCACCGCGAAGGCGCAGTAAAGCGCGGGAATGTTCCAGGTCTTGGAGGGTGCCATCAGGGTGATCGTGCGCCGCGCCGTCGCCTCGTCGAGCGCGGCGATCGGGCGATGCTGACGCGCCTCGTCAAGCACCAGGCCGCAGTGGATCTCGTCCGAGCAGATCAGCAGGTCACGCTCGGCCGCAAACGCTGCAAGACGACGCAGTTCGGCCTCGTCGAACACGCGGCCGACCGGGTTGTGCGGGCTGCACAGCAGCAGCAGGCGGCTTCGCGACGAACTGGCTGCGGCAAGCGCGTCCCAGTCCCACTGCCAGCGCCCGTCTTGCAGCGCCAGATCGCAGCGCTGCAGCACCCGGCCGACGTTCGCCGGCGCACTCAGGAAAGGCGGATACACGGGCGCGGCAGTCAGCACGCCATCGCCCGCCTCGCCCGCGATGGCGCAGGCGAGGTTGAAGCCCGTGACCACGCCCGGCAGCCACACCAGCCAGTCGGCTTCGATCGACCAATCGTGGTCGCGCCGCAAACCGTCGATCACCGCGTCGACGAGCGAGGGCCAGGCCTCCGTGTAGCCGAACACGCCATGGCCAACGCGCTGCTGCAGCGCCTCGAGCACCGCAGGCGGCGCCGCGAAATCCATGTCGGCGACCCACAGCGGCAGCACGTCGCGCCCGGCATAGCGCCCCCACTTCTCGCTCGGCAGGCTGCGGCGGTCGATGATGCGGTCGAAATCGAAAGGCTCGGCGGTCATGGTGCAGGATCCGGGGACAGGACACGCATTGTCCCGCATTGCGGCCCGAGCCTGCACGCTGCCGTGCCGACTCATCCACCATCCTTGAGGACCCCGAAGCGCAGCAGCGTGCGCTCGCGTGCGGCCGCGTGATCCACGATCGGCGCCGGATAGTCCGCGCCGATCCGGGTCCGGCATGCGCTCTGATCGATGCCGCCCATTGTCCACGGCGCATGGATGAATTTGTCCGGCACGCGTGCAAGCTCGGGCAGGTAGCGGCGAATGAAACGCCCCTCCGGGTCGAACTTCTGCGACTGAGTTACCGGGTTGAAGATGCGGAACCAGGGTTGGGCATCGCAGCCGGTAGAGGCCGCCCACTGCCAGCCACCATTGTTGGCCGCAAGATCGTAGTCGTTGAGGTGGTCGGCGAAGTGTCGCTCGCCGCGCCGCCAGTCGATACCCAGGTCCTTGGTCAGGAAAGACGCCACGATCATGCGCAGCCGGTTGTGCATGTAGCCGGTCTGGTTGAGCTGGCGCATGGCCGCATCGACTAGCGGATAGCCGGTGCGGCCAGTGCACCAGGCCTGAAACAGCATCTCGTCGTTGGGAAACGGCAGTTTGTCGAACTCAGCCTTGTAGGCATGGCCTTCAGCGATGTGCGGGTGGTGATGCAGAATCTGGAAATAGAAATCACGCCAGATCAGTTCGCTCAACCATGTTTCAGCACCTGCGCCCCCCATTTGCCATGCCGTGCGTGCCAGCTGGCGGATGGAGATAGTACCGAAGCGCAGGTGCACGGAAAGGTAGGAAGGACCTTTGATGGCAGGAAATTCGCGCGCGGTCTGATACATGGGCATGCGTTCGATGAAGTCTTCAAACAGTCTCTGCGCGCCTGACATGCCGGTCGGCAGTTTCATGCTGCCGAGGTTGGTACGCTTAAAACCCATCGATTCGAGTGATGGCAGTTCTACCGCCTTGCTTTTGGCCAGATGTGTAATATAGCGATCGACCGGATAGGGTTGTATGTAAAAACCGTCAAGTTTCTTCAGCCAGGCATTCTTGTAGGGGGTAAATATCCCATAGGGTTTGCCTGTCTGGGTCAGGACTTCGTCCCGTTCAAAAATCACTTGATCCTTGAAGCTGTGAAATGTGATGCCGGCATGAATCAAACTATCGGCGACCGAGGCATCGCGCCGTATGGATGCCGGTTCGTAATCGTGGTTGGCGTAAACGGCTGCGACATCCAGTTCCTTCGCCAGTTTGGGGATTTCAATACTGGCGGCACCATTGTGCACAATCAGGTCGGCGCCTTGCTGCTGCAGCGCGAGTTTCAGTTCGCGTACGCTTTCCCAGATGAATTCGACCCGCCGGTCGGCCTTGTCCTGTAACTGGTCGAGGATTTCGGTATCAAAAATAAATGCGCAGTAGACCTCTGGCGAGGACTTCAGTGCCTGATAGAGGGCGGCATGATCGTAGTCACGCAAATCGCGACGGAACCACACCAGCGCACGTTGGGAGGAGAATGACATTAAAAGAGGTTTGTCTGAATGTAAACCTCCGATGATACGTAAATCCCTCTCTGGCGGCTATGTCATCCTCTTGCACCAAACATGTATTTGCCGGCCGGTAATGATGGTGCCGTAACTTGCTCCATCGACATTTCGGCCATCATTTCTGGTTCAGTTGCCTTGGAGTCGAGCAAACCAAGCTGCTGACGCAGTTGCAGACTCAGCAGTATCAGGTCCGCATCATCCGAAGCATCTACCTTCTCGAAGATGCTTTCACTGTAATCCGCATCCTTGAGTAGTCTGGCCGGGTTGACGGTGCCGATGATCTTGCGAGCCTCGACTGTGAATTTTGACAAGGTGATGAAGCTTTGATTATCCATAGTGATTATCCTGACGTGCCCCGAGTTAGTGCAAATTCAGAGAAAAAATATAGCCAAATGAGCAAATTTCTGCCATTTTGCTGCTCGTTGGTGCGCTGGCGATGATCTGCACAGACATGCAATGATTAATTAGCACTTAATGTGCCAACATTGCAATCAGGGTTATTCTCGGTGGTAGGGATGGTTCTGGATCACGGTCCAGGCGCGGTAAAGTTGTTCCGCCAGCACGACGCGTACCATACCGTGCGGCATGGTCAGTTTGGAAAGACTCCAGAGCCAGTCAGCTTTTTGTTTGAGTGAGGCATGCAGGCCGTCAGCGCCGCCGATGACCAGCGCAACATCGCGTCCGCCTGCCAGCCAGTTCTCCATGCGCTGCGCCAGTTGGGTGGTCGTGACTTCCTGACCGTGTTCATCCAGCACAATCAGCAGGTCTTTGCCGGCTGCTTCAAGGATTCTGGCGGCTTCGGCTTCCTGTACGACTTTCGAGTTTTTGCCGGAGGCACGTTTGTCCGGCTTGATTTCGATGATCTCGACGCTGACTTCGCGTGGCATGCGCTTGAGGTATTCGGCGCAGGCCCTCTCCACCCAATCGGGCATCTTGTGACCGACTGAGAGTATGCGTAATTTCAAGATGGAAAGCGGTGAAGCTGAAGGTCAGGCGGCCGATTTCTTGCCGGCAGTACGGCGGGTCTCGGTTTCGCCCCAGAGTTGCTCGAGGTTGTAATAGGCGCGTGCGCTCGGAATCATGATGTGAACGACGATGTCGCCGAGGTCGACCAGCACCCATTCGCCGTCCTTCTCGCCCTCGGTGCCGCGCAGTTCTGCGCCTTTTTCCTTCAGCTTTTCGCGGACGTTGTCGGCAATTGCCTTGGCCTGGCGCGTCGAGTTGGCGCTGGCGACGATCATGTAGGAGGTCATGGAAGTCAGGTTGCGTACATCCATGACGGTGATATCAAAAGCTTTGATGTCTTCCAGCGCGTCAATGACGGCCAGCTTCATTTCTTCAAGATTCAGCATTAAATTGGGGTCTGCTTTCAGGCGGCCTGATTGGATACTTGTACAGGGATGGCGTTACGCTGATCCTTGATGCGGTTGTCGCTGTCGACGTAGACCAGTTGTGGCTTGAATTTCTCAAGTTCGATCTCGTTGTAGCTGGCATAGGTGGCGATGATCAGCAGGTCATTCGGGCTGGCCTTGCGGGCAGCCGCACCGTTGACCGAGATGGTGCCGGAGTTACGCTCGGCGCGAATCGCGTAAGTTGTGAATCTTTCGCCGTTGTTGATGTTGTAGATTTCAATCTGCTGAAACTCGCGGATGTCCGCAGCTTCCAGCAAGGCTTCATCGATGGCGCAGGAGCCCTCATAGTCCAGCTCCGAATGCGTCACGCGCACGCGGTGCAACTTGGATTTGAGCATGGTTCTTTGCATGGACTACCTTGTTGATTTAAAAGGACGCTTATTATAGTCAGTTCGGGGCGCCGGTGCAAAATTGCAATACTGCCGTTATCTGGCACCTGTTTTATGGCTGCGAACCTTGTCGTCAATATACGCTTTTCGGCACGGTTCGCCCATGCTTACTGCGGCAGTCGGATAATGATAAAGTGCTTTGCCTGAATAATAAAAAAATGGACGAACCATCATCATGATCAAGAATGAACGCACCTGGCTGATTGCCTGGGCAACCCTGCAGGGTTTCTGCCTGTTGATGCTGCACAATCTGGTTGTTTCCCTGGACAAGCCGGGTGAGTGGTTCGTCGTTACCTGGCCTTTGTATGCACTGGCGCTGGTTTTCCCGCTTTCCATGCAGATGCTCTCAGCCTATCGGATGCGAAAGGTCATGTGGTTGTTGAGCAGTGGCTTTGCGCTGCTGGTGGCGGCTTGTGCTGCATACGCTGGCAAGGTCGGCTGGGTTGATGGACTGTCGCGTACTCATGTTTCAGGATCCACCTTCCTGATTGGCGGCATTATCTTCACCAGTTGGTTCGTGCTGATTCCATTCGCGGAACACCGGCTCAAGCTGGCCAGTTGGAGTCGCGATTACGCCTTGCTGTGTGCGGTGGCTTGGCGCAATGCATTCAAGCTGGCTTCGGCTGGCCTGTTCGTCGGTATTTTCTGGATATTGCTGGGTTTGTGGGCGGGGTTGTTCAAGGTGCTGGGGGTAGGTTTTTTCACTGACCTGTTTACCAGCCGTCATTTTGCCTATCCGGTCACGGCCATTGCTTTTGGCTTGGGCTTGTCACTATATTCTGCGAAAGAGGAAGCCCTGCTTGGTTTGTACCGGGCCACGCTGAACCTGCTTGGCTGGCTGCTGCCGCTTGTGTCCGGCATTATTCTGCTTTTTCTGCTGATGCTGCCGGTCAAGGGGGTCGCGCTGTTGTGGAAGACCGGATATGCCACCGCGCTGATGCTGAGTCTGCAGGGCTTGATGGTGTTTCTGTTCAATGCTGCCTGGCAGGATGGAGTGCACGGTATCAAGTTCCCGGGCTGGATACGCAAGCTGGTTACGCCAGCTTTGCTGGCGCTGCCGGTATTGTCCCTACTTTGTGTTTATTCCTTGTGGTTGAGGGTCGATCAGTATGGCTGGACAGCCGACCGGGTATGGGCGGCAATACTGATCGGACTGTTGGCGGTTTATGCCATTGGTTACGCGCTATCCGTGCTGAGACTTAAATCCGAATGGATGCAGGCGGCGAGCAAGGTCAACATTTATGCGGCTTGGACTACGGTGTTGGTGCTGCTGTCGACGGCTACGCCTGTGCTCGACCCGGCGCGCATCAGCGTCAGTAGCCAGTTGGATAAGCTGCTTTCGCAACAGGTCGATGTGCAATCCTTCGATTTCGAATACCTGCGCTTCGGCGGCGGTCTGCATGGACAGCGTGCGCTAAAACATCTGACTGCACTGACCGGACATCCGCAGGCGGAGGCTATTCAGGAGAAGTCCAGAGCCAGCCTGGAGGCCACACACAGAACCTATGGCCGCCGGATGCATGTGACGCGTGACCGCGCGACTTGGGAACGCAAGCTGGAGGTCTATCAACAAGGTAAATCACTGACCACGGAATTCGTCGATTTTCTCTGGCAGCTGACGGAGGGCGACAAGTTCTGGATCGATTGTTTGAGGAATCAGCAGAGTTGCACGGTATTGCTGGTTGACCTGAATCGCGACGGGCAGGATGAAGTGGTGATTTTGGGTAGTTATAACAGCAATGTGTTTACGCAGATGGGCGGGCAATGGCAGTCGGCGGGGTTCATGCGACACAGGCAGGCCTCCGGTAACAGTGAGCCCGGTATTCGCCGGGTGCCGGATGATGCCGGCACACGCAGGATGATTGCAAACGGCGAGTTCAGCGTGGAGGAGAGTGCGTGGCAGGAACTGCATCTGGGTGAGTGGCGCTATAGTGTTCAACCCTGAGCCGCATTCAGCCTTGAGCTTTTGCACCAGTCAAAAGCAGGGCATCAGTCCAGGCTGAATTCGAGGTTGTCGATCAGGCGGGTATTGCCTAACTTTGCTGCACCCAGCACGACCAGCTGGCGTTCTTCACTAACGGGTGCGAGCAGTGTTTGTGCCGAGCGAATCGAGACGTAGTCGACAATCCAGCCGAGCTGGGTCAGGTATTGCGCGGTTTGCGCCTCAATGGCGGCAAAATCCTGTTCGCCTTTTTTTGCCGCTTCGACCACCAGTTGCAGCGCCCGCTGCAATCTTGGTGCTTCCAGACGCTGTGCGGCTGACAGGTAGCCGTTGCGCGAACTCATGGCGAGGCCGTCTTCATCGCGCCGGGTGGCGACGCCGATGATCGCTATCGGCAGGTTCAGCTGATTCACCAGTTCGCGGATGATGAACAGTTGCTGGAAATCCTTCTTGCCGAACACCGCGACCTGCGGCTGTACCATGTTGAACAGTTTCAGCACCACCGTGGCGACGCCCGCAAAATGGCCGGGACGCGCGGCACCGCAGAGGTCGTTGGCGATTGGCGGTGGATTGACCGTGATGGTCTGTTTTGCCGGATAAATCTCCACTTCGCTTGGCGCGAACACCACATCCACTCCCGCTGCCTGCAGTTTCTCGCAATCAGCGTCCAGCGTGCGCGGATAGCTGGCGAGATCTTCATTGGCACCGAACTGCAACGGGTTGACGAAGATGCTGACCACTACGCACTGGCCGTGCTGTTTTGCAACCTCGACCAGCTGCAAATGGCCGGCGTGCAGGTTGCCCATGGTGGGTACGAAGGCAACGGCGTTTTCTTTTGCCAGTCGCTGCCGCAGGCCGGTAACCGTGGTGATGATTTCCATGTGCGCCGTAATCAGTAGCTGTGCTCGGCGGTCGGGAAGCTGCCGTCCTTGACCGCCCGGACATAGGCGGCAACTGCGGACTGGATGCTGTCCGCGCCCAGCATGAAGTTGCGCGAGAATCTGGGCGATTTGCCGGCATAGATGCCGAGCATGTCCTGCAGTACCAGCACCTGGCCGTCGCAATCCGGACCGGCGCCGATGCCGATGGTCGGGATGCCGATGGCGGCAGTGATTTCCCGCGCCAGTGTGGCCGGCACCATTTCCAGCACCAGCATTCCGGCACCGGCCTCTGTCAGCGCTTTCGCGTCGGCCAGCAGTTGTGCGGCGGTAGCCTCGTCACGGCCCTGTACGCGATAGCCACCAAGTTGATGCACTGATTGCGGGGTCAGTCCCAGATGTCCGCAGACCGGGATGCCGCGTTGGGTCAGAAAACGCACGGTTTCCGCCATTACCGTGCCGCCTTCCAGTTTTACCATCTGCGCGCCGCTCGCCATCAGGCGGGTGGCGTTACGCAGTGCCTGTTCCGGGTTCTGCTGGTAACTGCCGAAAGGCATGTCGGTAACAATATAGGCGGTCTTTGCGCCTTGGGCGACGCAGCGCGTGTGGTACTGCATGTCGTGCAGCGTGACAGCCAGCGTACTGTTGGCGCCTTGCAGCACCATACCGAGCGAGTCGCCGACCAGTAGCACGTCGATGCCGGCGTTCTCCAGCAGGCTGGCAAAACTGGCGTCATAGCAGGTCAGCACGGAGATCTTTTCGCCCTGCCGTTTCATGTTTTGCAGCGTGGTCAGGTTTGTCGCAGCCATCGTCCTACTCCAGACTGGGGTTGAAAAACTCGCGGCGGCTGCGAATCTGCAGTGCGCGGTCGATCAGCATGTCGAGCGATGCTTCATCGGCGGTGATGTTCAGCTTCTCGTTGTTGACGATGAGTATGGGCGAGGTGTCGTACTGATGAAAGAATTCACTGTAGGCTTCGGCCAGTCTTGCCAGATACTCGCGCGGGATTTCCTGTTCATAATTGATGTTGCGCTGGGCGATACGTTCCTGCAGTGCATCGACCGGGGTCTGCAGGTAGATGACCAGGTCCGGCGTCGAGGCCTTCAGCTGCAGATGTTTGTAGATCTGGCGGTAAAGCGCGAATTCCTCGTCATCCAGATTGAGGCGGGCGAAGATCGGGTCTTTCTCCAGAAAGAAATCGGCGATGGTAGCGGAGGCAAACATGTCGCGCTGCGTCAGATCACCCAACTGGCCGGCACGCTGGAACAGGAAGAACAGCTGCGTCGGCAGGGCATAGCGCTGTACATCCTGATAGAAGCGCGGCAGAAAAGGGTTGGCTTCGGCATTCTCCAGCAGTAGGGTTGCCGCATAGCGGTCAGCCAGCTTGCGAGCGAGCGTGGTCTTGCCGCTGCCGATCGGGCCTTCGATGACGATATGCGGATAGCGGTCGGTTAAATCGGTTTTGATGATGGTCATTACTGGATGCTCATAGCCTGATTGCGTCGCAGCCTCATGGGGTAGCCCGGGATACGCCCTGATCCGGACACGCCGCAGCCAATTCGGCTATGGTCTGGTTTGCCAGTTCCGGCTCCGGAATCACCAAGTCCGGCGCAATTTCTGCCAATGGTAACAGCACAAAGCCGCGTGTGTGCATTCTTGGGTGCGGCAGGGTCAGCTCCTCGGTTTGCATGCGCAGGTCGTCGTAGAGCAGCAGGTCGAGGTCGAGCGTGCGCGGCGCGTTGCGGAAGCTGCGTTCGCGGCCGTGGCGATGCTCGATGTCCAGCAGCGCGGCGAGCAGCGCGCGCGG
>DLMX01000116.1:33867-34072 GCA_002479405.1 Methylophilaceae bacterium UBA7525 | reverse complement strand
ATGTGCTGGGGAATCCGCCGTTTGTTGGCAAGAGTAACCAGTCAGCCGAACAAAAAGCCGATATGCAACTGGTATGCGGCGCTATTAAAAATGCCGGTTTGCTGGATTTTGTCGCCGCTTGGTATGTCAAGGCGGCGTGTTACATCACGCGCAACCATGCTATCCGGGTCGCCTTCGTCTCTACCAACAGCATCACGCAGGGCGA
>DLMX01000116.1:33543-33681 GCA_002479405.1 Methylophilaceae bacterium UBA7525 | reverse complement strand
AGCATCACGCAGGGCGAGCAGGTTGGCGTGTTGTGGGGCTGGATGCTGGCGCAGGGCGTCAAGATTCATTTTTCCCATCGCACCTTCAGTTGGAGCAACGAGGCACGTGGCAAGGCTGCCGTGCATTGTGTCATCGTC
>DLMX01000116.1:32833-33345 GCA_002479405.1 Methylophilaceae bacterium UBA7525 | reverse complement strand
GACAAGACGATTTATGAATACGAGGACATCAGGGGTGAGGCGCATGCTATCAAGGCAAAAAATATCAATCCTTATCTGGCTGATGCTCCGAATCTCGTGATGCTGCCTAGAACTTCGCCGATATGTCAGGTCTCTCCGATGGTCAACGGAAGCAAGCCAACAGATGGAGGTAATCTGATTCTGTCTGCTGAAGAACGTGCAGAGCTGATTGCCAAAGAACCAGCGGCAGAAGAGTGGATAAAGCCGTTTGCGATGGGTGACGAGTTTATCAATGGCGTAGCACGATATTGCTTGTGGTTGGTCGATTGTCCGCCTGAAAAGCTTCGAGCAATGCCTGAAGTGGTCAAAAGGGTAGATGCGGTTCGAGCGATGCGGCAAGCAAGCAAAAAAGCTCCAACAAGAGAATTGGCGAGCATGCCTACATTGTTTGCGGAAATTCGGCAGCCGGAGGGGGCATTTCTGGCGTTGCCGAGAGTTTCATCAGAGCGCCGCCACTATATCCCTATTGCGTA
>DLMX01000116.1:30360-32706 GCA_002479405.1 Methylophilaceae bacterium UBA7525 | reverse complement strand
TATCCCTATTGCGTACGCGGATAACGGGCTGATCGCTGGCGACAAGCTGCAGACCATTCCGGATGCCTCGCTTTATGAGTTTGCGCTAATCACGAGCGCCATGCATATGGCATGGATGCGGACAACATCTGGCAGGCTTGAAAGTCGCTATCAGTATTCGGCAAAAATTACCTACAACAACTTCCCCTGGCCCGAACCCGCCGACAAGCAACATACCGCCATCGAAACCGCCGCACAGGACGTGCTTGATGCCCGTGCCGCGCATCCGGGCGCTTCGCTCGCCGATCTCTACGACCCGCTGATCATGCCCGCCAATCTGCGGAGAGCGCATCAGGCGCTGGATGCCGCAGTCGATGCCGCCTACGGCTACAAGGGCGCCAAGACCGACGCCGCCCGCGTCGCCTTCCTGTTCGAACGCTATCAGCAGATCACTTCGCTGCTGCCTGCCGCCAAAGCCGGCAAAACCAGAAAACCCAAAACAAAACCGGCGTAGGCCGAAGCCTGACATAGGCGACGTGGGTTTTAGTGCGGTAACTTTCTCGAATCAAAAGTCTCCGATTTTCGCTGTTTGCGAATAGTGGATTATCCTTGTATTCTTAATTCAAGAATAAAGAATATTGCATTTATCCTATTGATGGGATTAAAATATAACCCGTTATTCTCAATTCAAGAATAAAGAATATGGCTAAAATCAGTAATCAGCAGATCGTGCTTAAGCCGCAGGATTTATACGTTTTGCTGGCGTTGTTGAGCTATGGCGGGCGCGAGGTGACTTATGCCGGGCTGGCGGAAAAAACCGGTTTGGCGGCATCAGCCGTGCATGCTTCGCTCAAGCGTGCGGCTTTGTCGCGTTTGGTGACCTTTCAAGAACGGCGGCCGGTGGTGCTCAAGCTGCAATTGAAAGAGTTTTTGCTGCATGGCGCCAAGTATGCGTTTGCGCCGGTTTGGGGTTCGTTAACGCGCGGATTGCCCACTGGCTATGCGGCAGCACCACTTAATGACGTCATTATGCCTTCAAGCGACCCTGTGCCTGTGTGGCCACACCCCAAGGGTTCTGTGCGCGGCATTGGCTTGACGCCGCTTTATCCCTCTGTGCCGGATGCGGCAATGAAGGATGGGCGTTTATACGCGATTTTGTCATTGTTCGACGCTGTGCGTAGCGGCCAGGCACGTGAACGGGAGTATGCGGCGAAATTGCTTGAGGAGTATTTTGCATGAACCGGCAACGCCCGAATTTAGCCATGGTGGAGCTGGTTACTGAAGCATTGGGACCGTTGCGAGAGCGCTTGGTGTTCGTTGGTGGTTGTGCGGTTGATTTGCTGCTCACGGATGTTGCGGCTGCGCCATCGCGTGTGACCTACGATGTTGACCTGGTAGTGCAGGTGGCGGCGCTTTCCGGTTATCACGCTTTGGAAGCAGAATTTGCTGGATTAGGGTTCAAACGTGATATTTCGCAAGAGGCGCCGATCTGTCGCTGGCGGTTGGGAGAACTCAAGGTGGATTTGATGCCAGCGGATAGCAGGATTCTTGGCTTTGCCAATCGCTGGTATCCGCTGGTGGTAGAAAATGCTCAGCGTGTCAGTCTGCCGAGCGGATCATCCATTCATCTGATCACTGCGCCATTATTTCTTGCCACCAAATTTGAAGCTTTCAATGACCGCGGACGCAATGATTTGCTTGGCAGCCATGATATGGAGGACATCATCAATGTGCTGGATGGCCGGCCGGAGGTGATAGATGAAATCGCTACCAGCCCGTCCGACTTGCACGATGCGTTGGTCGGGCATTTTGAAAGTTTGTTGGTAATGCCGGGTTTTACCGACGCCTTGTCGGGGTTGATATTTCCGGATAGTTCTCTGGAAATGCGTGTGCAAATTCTGATGCAACGCATCAGGAAAATTGTGGGAAATGGAATATGAATGGCGCCACCATCGTTCAGAAGTTGGTTGGCAAGAAAAACTGATTGGTAATGAGCGCCGATGTGAAGTGGAGGATGAATGAAAAAACACGGCGCAGAACGCTACACGCCGTGTTTCTTCAGGCCGCATTCGCGGCCTTTTTGTTGCCTGCGGTCAGGCGGTCGGGTCGCCCGATTTCACCTTGTCCATCCATTGTTCGATGGGGATGACGCCGGCCTCCTTGGCCCTTTCGACATCTGCTGGGGGCAGTACGTCCTGCACGATGTCGGTCTGCTTCCAGCCGGCCAGCGGGGTTTCGCATTCCGCTTGCGGCACATAGCGGGAGGTTTCCAGCTTCTGGTAACGGTGGATGTAGCGCGGGCAGTTCTGCCACATTTCGGAGAGTTTGACGCGTACCAACATGTCGGCGCCCGGGAATTGTTCCAGC
>DLMX01000116.1:20761-30243 GCA_002479405.1 Methylophilaceae bacterium UBA7525 | reverse complement strand
CGCCCGGGAATTGTTCCAGCAGCGGGTCTTCGCGCGAGACGGTGGCGGTGCCTTGCACGCGGATACGGTGCGGTTTTTCGAAGGAGATGAAGAGCAGGCCGACTTCGCTGTTTTGCGCCAGATTGCCCATGGACATGTACATGCCGTTGCCGTCGTAGTTGGGGAAGACCAGGGTCCGGCTGTCGATCACCTTGACCAGGCCGACGTCGCCGCCCTTGTAGGAGACAGTAGGGCGGCCGTTGTGGTCGACGGAGGCGAGAAAGAACATGTCTTGCGCTTCGATGAAGGCTTTGGTTTCGTCATCGAATTCGGTGACGCAGGCGATCTCTTCGATGCGGTCGGCCAGTTTGCGGGTGCCGAAGGCGTCCTGCAGTTCGCGGTGTTGTTGTCCGAATAGTCGGCTCATATATCGTTTTCTCCAATTGAACGAACCTTGAAAGACCGTGCAGGCGATTTCCTTGATGCAAGCGCCTGACCGGTGTTTCGTGGTTTCTTGCTGTAAAAACGGGCGGTCTACGCCGCCCGGAGTATTGCAGTATAAGGCAAAACGGCGGAGGTCGTGGTTTGCCATGGTTGCCACTACGCCGGATCGTTGCGCACTATGCTCATGATGCTGCCGGTATCAGGTGAGCTGGCCTTTTTGCTGCATCTGTGGATTGAGATGTGGACTGATGGATGTCTTGCATGGCGGTTTCCTGTGATGGCTGTTGTGTGATTACAGCCACTACGAGTGGTTGTCTGTCATCGAGTTCCGTGGCCGTCTGACGACAACCGGCCGTGAAAGCAGGTTAGAATGAAGGCTGTTCCCAATTCTCTGGATGATGCATGAAAATCACGTTTCTCGGAGCCACCGGCACGGTGACCGGCTCCAAATATCTGGTCACAACTGAGAAGAGCAAGGTGCTGGTGGATTGCGGCCTGTTTCAGGGTTTGAAGCAGCTGCGTTTGAAAAACTGGAAACCATTGCCGGTCGATCCGGCGACGATCGATGTGGTGGTGCTGACGCATGCGCATATCGACCACACGGGCTATCTGCCCTTGCTGGTGAAGAACGGTTTCAGCGGCAAGGTGTATTGCAGCGAGGCAACGCAGGCCTTGTGCGAGATCCTGCTGCCGGATTCGGCCTATCTGCAGGAAGAAGAAGCGCGTTACGCTAATCTGCGCGGCTTTTCCAAGCATAACCCGGCATTGCCGCTTTATACACAGGAAGATGCCGAGCGTGCGCTGGAGTTGCTGGTGCCGGTGCCGTTCGGACAGGAAGTGGAAGTGGCTGAAGGCGTCACCGCACAGTTTTCGCCTGCCGGTCATATTCTCGGCGCTTCGCTGGTCATGATGCGTAGCGAAGGCAAATCCATCCTGTTCTCCGGCGATATCGGCCGCCCGAATGACCCTTTGATGCTGCCGCCAACCATCATCCGGCATGCCGATTATCTGGTGCTGGAATCGACCTACGGCGACCGCCTGCATGACAAGCAGGACCCGGAGATCAAACTGGCCGAGATCATCAACCGTACTTACGAGCGGGGCGGTGTACTGGTGGTGCCGGTGTTCGCCGTCGGTCGTGCGCAGGAGGTGCTGTATTACATCCAATCGCTGAAGGATCAGCGGCTGATTCCCGATGTGCCGGTCTATCTCAATAGCCCTATGGCAGTCGATGCCACGGCGATCTTCATGCATCATCACGATATTCACAAACTATCGAAAGAGCAGTGCAAGATGGTGGCGAACAGTGCGCGCATGGTGAACAGCGTGGAAGAGTCGCGTTCTCTGAACGAGATCGGCCACCCGGTCATTATCCTGTCGGCCAGCGGCATGGCTTCCGGCGGGCGCGTGGTGCATCACATCAAGGCCTTTGGCCCGGACCCGCGCAACACCATCCTGTTTGCCGGCTATCAGGCGGTAGGCACGCGTGGTGCGGCGATGCTCGATGGTGCCGAGAGCGTGAAGATTCACGGAGAATACGTGCCGATCAACGCCGAGGTGGACTTTATCTCCAATCTTTCCGCCCATGCCGATTACAGCGAGATCATGGAGTGGCTGCATCATTTCGAGAAACCGCCGGTCACAACGTTCATCGTGCACGGTGAACCGGTGGCAGCCGATGCCATGCGCCACCACATCGAGGAAAAGCTGCATTGGGAAGTGGTCGTGCCGGAATATCTGGAAACCATTGAGCTATAAGGCTGGCAGCATGACATCAATCAGGCTATTACCGGATCAGCTGATCAGCCAGATCGCGGCTGGCGAAGTGGTTGAGCGGCCGGCTTCTGCCCTGAAGGAACTGCTGGAAAACAGCCTGGATGCCGGCAGCAACGAGATCAGCGTTGCGCTGCTGCAGGGTGGCGTCAAGCAGTTGCGCATCGCCGATAACGGGCAGGGCATCGCACAGGACGATCTGGCGCTGGCCTTGACGCGCCATGCCACCAGCAAGATCCAGACGCTGGAAGATCTGGAGGCGGTCGGCAGCCTCGGTTTTCGTGGTGAGGCGCTGGCCAGTATCGCCTCGGTGTCGCGCACGCATATCATCAGCCGCTCGGCTAACGACAAGCATGCCTGGCGCATCAGCTCGGAAGGCAGTGCCATCTCCGGCATCGAGCCTGCTGCGCTGGATGCCGGCACCATCGTCGAGGTCTCCGACCTCTATTTCAACACGCCGGCGCGGCGCAAGTTCCTCAAGACCGAGGCGACCGAATTCGGCCATTGCGAGGCGGCGTTCACGCGCGTGGCCCTGTCGCGGCCGGATGTCACGTTCACGCTGCAGCACAACGGCCGCGTGTTGAGCCGTTTTGCCGCCGGAGAACCGCAGCGGCGCTTCGACGAGGTCCTGGGCCGCGAATTTACAGGCGAATCGTTCAGCGTCGATGAGGCTGCCGCCGGTCTGCGTCTATGGGGCGTTGCCGCCAAGCCGACCTATAACCGCAACAGTCGCGATACGCAGTACGTTTACGTCAACGGCCGTTTCGTGCGCGACAAGCTGATCGCACACGCCATCCGCCAGGCCTATCAGGATGTGCTGCATCATGAGCGCCATCCGGCTTTTGTGCTGTTTCTGGAACTCGACCCCAATCTGGTCGACGTCAATGTGCATCCGAGCAAGACCGAGGTGCGTTTCCGCGACGGGCAGGCTGTGCACCGCTTCATCTTCCATGCGCTGCACAAGGCGCTGGCTGTGCCGACCGGGCAATCCGCCGCCGTGACGGCACAACAGGCGCCTTTCAATCCGTTTGCTGGCCAAGTTGCCACGCCGCCAGTGAACACAAGCTATCCCAGTTACCAGACAGGCATGGATCTGCGCGCAGCCGAAGCCGGCAGTTTTTACGAAACGCTCTATGGGGGCATCCGGGCACCGGCTGAGGTACCCGGCATTCAAACGCAGACCCAAATGCAGACACAGGGTGCCGCAGCCGAACCAGCGCGCGAGGAGTATCCGCTCGGCTTCGCGCTGGGCCAGTTGCACGGCATCTACATCCTGGCGCAGAACCGGCAGGGCATGGTGGTGGTGGACATGCACGCCGCGCACGAGCGCATCATGTATGAGCGGCTGAAAGTCGCACTCGATCAGGATGTCGTGCCCATGCAGCCCTTGTTGCTGCCGGTCAGCTTCAATGCCGACAGGCTGGAAGTGGCTGCCGTGCAAGAACAGTTGGCGCAGGCGGATAACAGCCTACAGCAACTCGGTTTCGATGTCGCCGTGCTGTCACCTGCCACGCTGGCAGTGCGCGGTATACCCGCAATGTTGCAGGGGGCCGATGCCGTGGCGCTGGCGCGCGATGTGCTGCGCGATCTGCGTGAATACGGTGCCAGCCGCGCGCTGCTGGAACGCCGCAACGAACTGCTCGGTACCATGGCCTGTCACGCCGCCGTGCGCGCCAACCGTATCCTGACCATCCCCGAGATGAACGCGCTGCTACGCGACATGGAAGCCACCGAGCGTTCCGGCCAGTGCAATCATGGCCGCCCGACCTGGTTCCAGGTGACGATGGCGGAGCTGGACAAGATGTTCATGCGGGGGCAATAAGCCTGACACCAATAAGTTAGCAATAGCAGGCTTGAACAATGGTACGTAAAAGCGTACCATTTTCCGGTCTTACGGAGAAGCTCCATGCAAACCCTGTCCGCCAGCAATGCCCGTTCCAACCTCTATCGCCTGATCGACGAGGCGGCTGCTTCGCACCAGCCGCTGGTGATCACCGGCAAGCGCAACAATGCAGTGCTGGTGTCGGAGCAGGACTGGGCGGCGATCCAGGAAACCCTGTTCCTGCTCTCCGTGCCCGGTATGCGCGAATCCATCCGCGATGGCATGGCGACGCCCGCCGAAGAGCTGGCCGACAAGCTGGACTGGTAGCACGTGTCCGAGTGGCAGTTGCGCTACACCAAGGCAGCGCAGAAGGATGCGAAAAACCTTGCGGCAGCCGGGCTGAAGGACAAGGCGCTGGCCTTGCTCGCCATCCTCGAAACCAACCCCTTTCAGAACCCGCCACCTTACGAGCGATTGGTCGGTGACCTTGTCGGCTGCTGCTCGCGCCGCATCAATATTCAGCACCGCTTGGTGTATCAAGTGGTGGAGCAGGAGAGAGTCGTGAAGGTGCTGCGCATGTGGTCGCATTATGAATAAGCCCGCAGACAGCCATTTGCCGCCCGCCATTTTCCTCATGGGCCCGACCGCCAGCGGCAAGACCGGTGCGGCGGTGGAGTTGCTGCAGCGCCTGCCGGTGGAGTTGATAAGCGTCGATTCGGCGCTGGTCTACCGCGACATGGATATCGGCACCGCCAAGCCGGACGCGGCCACGCTCAAACTGGCACCGCATCATCTGATCGACGTCATAGCCCCGACCGAAGCCTATTCCGCCGCGCAATTCCGCGCCGATGCCCTGCGTCTGATGGCCGACATCACGGCGCGTGGCAAGGTGCCTTTGCTGGTAGGTGGCACCATGCTCTATTTCAAGGCTTTGCAGGGCGGGTTGGGCGAATTGCCGCAGGCAGACCCGGCCGTGCGCGCCCGGTTCGATGCCGAGGCGCTACAGATCGGCTGGCCCGCCATGCATGCCAAGTTGGCGAAGATCGACCCTGAAACCGCCGCGCGCCTGATGACCACGGATTCGCAGCGCATCCAGCGCGCGTTGGAGGTGTGCGAGCTTTCCGGCAAGACCATGACGCAGTTATTCGCCGAACAGGCGGCAACGGCCTTGCCGTATCGCCTGCTGAAGCTGGCGCTGGTGCCGTCGGACCGTAGCGTGCTGCATCAGCGCATCGCATTACGCTTTGAGCAGATGCTGGACGCCGGCTTGATCGACGAGGTCAGGGCGCTACGCGCGAAATATCCGGCACTCACGGCCGACCTGCCTAGCATGCGTTGCGTCGGCTATCGTCAGGCCTGGCAATATCTGGACGGTGAATTCGGGCTGGATGAACTGCGCGAGAAGGGGGTTGCCGCCACCCGGCAGCTGGCGAAACGTCAGCTGACCTGGTTGCGCGGCATGGAGGATACGGTGGAGTTTGACTGCCTTGATACAGCAGTCAATGATAAGTTGTTTAACTATATAAATCAGTTTACTAAATGTAATAGTTAATAAACTGATTTAATATCTGATTGACCTCAGATTTTCCCGTCCAGCCCCATCTGGAAGTACTTGTGCACGATCTTTTCCTGATTCTCCAGTAGCCAGTCGATGCTCGGCTCGTTGTTCATCGCCTTCTTGATGGCGAGTGCGGTGGCCTTGCGATGGATGTCGAACAGGATCTGGTGATCGAGGTCATCCTGCTCGGCCACAATCGGGTTGAGCCAGACCGAGACGATGATGCCGAGGTCGTTGGCCTTCTCCTTGGGGATATCGCCGGCACGCACGGCATCCAGCACGCCATTGGCGATGGCGCCTTGCACGGTGCCCATCAGGATGTTGGTGTAGCGCGTATCCTTGACCGTGACCTTGCTGACCATGATGGTGGCCGGGCGCACCATGATGTCGGTGTTCATGATGGCCAGCACGCGTGTGTGGCCCTTGACCTGATCGCCCAAGAGGTTGGCGAAGGCAGTGCCCATGGGTCCGTTCATTTCGCCGATGGCGACTTCCGGTTCGGCTGCGGTACCGGCAGGGCCGCCTGCGACCAAAGCTTCGCCTACGCGCATGATGATGCGTTCACTCATGTTGCTACTCCTTTTGCGGATTGAAAAACTCGGGTTAAAAACACTGATTGAAAGTTAAAGCGCCGTGCCATCCATTGGCACGGCGGAGAAAACATCAGTTACAGACTGAGAATGCGCTCAGCCGCTTCCTTGCATTCTTCCAGGGAAGCGACCAGCGCCAGACGGACAAAGTTCCGGCCCGGGTTGACGCCATGTGCTTCGCGTGCGAGGTAGCTGCCCGGCAGCACCGTGACGTGCTTCTCGCGGTAGAGCTTGAGTGCGAATTCGGTATCCGGCATGTCGGTGCGTGCCCATAGATAGAATGCACCATCCGGCAGTTCGACGTCGAGGCGCTGCTTGATGATCGGCGTCACCGCCTTGAATTTTGCATCGTAAAGTCGCCGGTTCTCGATGACATGCGTCTCGTCGTTCCAGGCGGCGATGCTGGCGTGCTGCACGGCCGGGTTCATGGCGCAGCCGTGATAGGTGCGGTAGAGCAGGAATTTCTCCAGGATCCTGGCGTCGCCAGCGACGAAGCCGGAGCGCATACCCGGCACGTTGGAGCGCTTGGATAGCGAACTGAATACCACCAGCCGCGTGAAATCGCGGCCCAGCTTGTGCGCGGCTTCCAGCGCGCCCAGCGGCGGCTGCGCTTCGTCGAAGTAGATCTCCGAATAGCACTCGTCGGCAGCAATGACGAAGCCGTAGCGGTCGGACAGCTCGAACACCTGCTGCCATTGCTCCAGCGACATGATCTTGCCGGTCGGGTTGCCGGGCGAGCACAGGTAAACCAGTTGCGTGCGCTGCAGCACGGACTCCGGCACGCTGTCGAAATCCATGACAAAGTCGTTTTCCGGCAGGTTGTTGAGGAAATAAGGCTCGGCACCGGCCAGCAAAGCTGCGCCTTCGTAGATCTGGTAGAACGGGTTGGGCGAGATGATGACAGGGGCAGGGCGGCTGTCGTCGATCACGGCCTGGGCGAAGGCAAACAACGCCTCACGGCTGCCGTTGACCGGGACGATCTCTTTTTCTGCATCCGGCGCCGGGATGTTGTAGCGCCGTGCCAGCCAGCCGGAAATCGCCTGACGCAGTGCGGGAATGCCGGCAGTCGTGGGATAATTCGCCAGCCCGGCCAGATTGTCTACCAGCGCCTCGCGGATGAGGGCCGGCGTCGCATGCTTGGGCTCACCGATCGAGAGATTGACCGGTTTGTAGTCCGGGTTGGGCGTGGTGCCGGCAAACAGGTCGCGCAGACGTTGGAATGGGTAAGGTTGCAGCTTGTTCAGATTCGGGTTCATGCAGACATTATAAATTGAGCGTCAAGAGTACAAAACCATAAATGCAACATCATAGACATCAAATCGCCGTATCCGGCCTGCTTTTCGGTGCCGCCTGCTGGGGCGTCATCTGGTATCCCTACCGGCTGATGCAGGAAGCAGGCGTCTCCGGCATATCTTCCAGTTTCTATACCTATTCGATAGCGGCCCTCATCGGCGCGCTGATCTTTGCCCGACACTGGCGCGGGATTTTCAGGTTGCCGCAAAGCGCATACTGGCTGGCACTGGCCGCCGGCTGGACCAATCTCAGTTATGTCATCGCCATCATTGACGGCGAGGTCATGCGCGTCATGCTGCTGTTTTACCTTTCGCCGCTATGGACGCTGATGCTCGCCCATTTCTGGCTGAAAGAACGGGTCGGACTCAATGGACTGCTGGTCATCCTGATTTCGCTGGCCGGCGCTTATATCATGCTCTGGCAACCCGGTGCGTTGCCAATGCCGCGCAACGATGCGGAGTGGATGGCGCTGTCTTCAGGTTTGGCATTTGCCCTTACCAATGTCATTACGCGCCGTTCCAGCCATTTGAGTCTGCGCGTGAAGTCGATGGCGGTCTGGCTTGGCGTGATCGTTGTAGCGGGCTTTATGCTGCCGTTCCAGAGCATGCCGTTGCCGGCACTGGAGATACTGACGCTACAGCACTGGCTGCTGATGGGGTTGATTGCACTGATCCTGATGGCGGCGACCCTGCTTGTGCAGTTCGGTCTGACCGTGATTCCGGTGACGCGCGCGGCGGTGATCTTTCTGTTCGAACTGGTGGTGGCCGCCGTCGCTTCCTATTACTGGGCGAATGAGGCCTTGTCTCTACGTGAATGGGTGGGTGGAGGTTTGATCGTGGTTGCCGCAGTCGTGGCCTCGAGGATGGGTGATCGGCATCAGGTTTGATAATCTGCAGATAATAAAAAGCCGACACATGGTCGGCTTTTTATTTGTCGCGTATTTACGCCGGACGATTAATTGGCGGGAGCAGGTTCTGCCACGTAAATCTCGACACGACGGTTCATGGCGCGGCCTTGCACTGTATCATTGCTGGCGACCGGCTCGCGTGAACCGCGGCCATCGATACTGACGCGGTTGACGGCGACGCCACGTGCCGTGATGTAATCACGTGTGCTGGCGGCACGATTGATCGATAGCGGGTTGTTGATGGCATCGGTGCCGGTACTGTCAGTGTGGCCGATGATGGTCACTGTGGTGGTCGGGTTCTGCACCAGGCTGTCCGCGAATTTATCAAGGATGGGACGGAAGTTGGGCTTGATGTCGGCACGTCCGGTATCGAACGAGATGTCGCTCGGGATTTCCAGTTTAAGCCGGTTGTCATCGGTCTGGGTCACGGCGACGCCGGTGCCGGCGGTTGCTTGTTCCATTTCCTGTTTTTGCGCTTCCATGCGTTTGGACCAGACATTACCGGCGATCGCGCCGCCAGCGGCACCAACACCGGCGCCGATCAACGCACCTTTTCTACCGCCTGCGACTGCGCCTACTACGGCACCGGCGCCCGCCCCGATGGCGGCACCCTTGGCAGTGCCTTTCTGGGTTTCTGTCATGTTGGCGCAACCTGCCAGTGAAAGAGCGATGGCGGCGGCGATGATTTTGGTTTGTGTGTTCATGATAAAACCTTTCTTGATCTGGTTATTGTGATACCTGAGTTTGACAGGCTTGAGTACTGGTCGTTTCCCCGATGTTCGATATGGTCACCTGACAATTGCCTGATATGTGAATTATGATTTTAATACGTATCGTATCTCCGGATCTCGCAAGAGTCGAGTGGCCTCTTGACCGATTTTATCGGCTGCTTCCAGAACGTTGCGCTCTCATTCCGGATGACGTCCAGCCGCACATTCCTGTTCAGCCGATAATCGTTCCGAAGCCGCCGCTGCCGCCGTCGCTGGTGCTTTTCGAACCTTCCGCCGCCAGCCGCATTTTCAGTGAGAGGTCGTTGCGGGAGTCCGCATAGCTCAAAGCGTTTTCCTGGTCGATCTTGCCTGCGCTGAAGAGCTTGAACAGGGACTGGTCGAAGGT
>DLMX01000116.1:6562-20570 GCA_002479405.1 Methylophilaceae bacterium UBA7525 | reverse complement strand
TCTGCGATGTAAGGCGTGTTGATCATGACTTCCATGGCGGCGACACGCTTGGCCTTTGTGCCGGGGATCAGGCGTTGCGAGATGATGCCGACCATGTTCAATGACAAGCCCAGCAGCAGGCCTGGCTTGGCGTCCTGCGGGAAGAAGGAGATGATGCGCTCCAGCGCCTGGTTGGCGTTGTTCGCATGCAGTGTCGCCAGACACAGGTGGCCGGTTTCGGCGTAGGCCATGGCCTGTTTCATGCCGTCCATGTCGCGCACTTCGCCGATCAGGATGACGTCCGGCGCCTGACGCATGGCGTTCTTCAGCGCGTTGTCGAATGACAGGGTATCGATGCCCACTTCGCGTTGATCGACCACCGATTTCTTGTGCGGGTGAACGAATTCGATCGGGTCCTCGATGGTGACGATGTGACCCGAGCTGTTGGTGTTGCGGTAGTCGATCATGGAGGCCAGCGTGGTGGATTTGCCGGAGCCGGTGGCGCCGACTACCAGCAGCAGGCCGCGCTTGCGCATGATCAGTTCCTTCAGGATAGGCGGCAGACCCAATGTTTCAAATGACGGGATATCAGTCTTGATGTGGCGGATGACCATGCCGACCTCGCCGCGCTGGCGGAAGACATTGACACGGAAACGACCGATATCCTTGCGGCTGATCGCGAAATTCATCTCGTATTCACGTTCGAATTCCTTGATCTGGTCCTCGTTCATCAGGCTGTAGGCGATTTCCTTGACCATGTTCGGCGCCATGACCTGCCCGTTGATGGGGGAGGTTTCGCCCTCGATCTCCATGTGGATGGAGGTGCCGGTACTGAAGAAGAGGTCTGAACCTCCTTTGTCCACCATGAATTTGAGTACCGGGGTGATGTCGATTGCAGCCATATTGATCTCTTCGGATGTTTGTTTTATTTGATTGTTATTTTGACAGCTCTGATGGGAAATTACTTTAACATAAGCGCTTAAGGCTGTGTTTGGCCTTCTTGCAGGTAACGCTGCCAGACCGTTTGATAGCAGTGTTCCAGGTCTTGCGCAAAACGCCAGGTATCAAACAGTGGAGCACTGTCACGGCTTTGCAGCAGGCGCTGTTTGATGGATGCAAGCAAATCCCCATCCGATGACAGTTGCAGGGCTTTTTGCTGGTAGTCGTCCAGGTTGCTGCTTATCAGGTCATCCATGCCCAATGCATGCAGCAGGCTGCCTGCGACACGACTCGCAAAGGTCTGGCCGGTACACGTCAGCAATGGCAGGCCCATCCAGAGGGCATCGCTGGCCGTGGTGTGGGCATTGTAGGGTAGAGTGTCGAGGAACAGGTCGGCGAGCTGGTGACGTGCCAGGTGATCGGCGATCGGCACGCGCGGCGCGAAAATCAGACGGTCGGCAGCCACACCGCGCGTTTCTGCCTCGCGTTGCAGGTTCTCTTTGGCTACCGCGTTGCATTCAAGCAGCCAAAGTACGCTGGCAGGCCTTTCTTTCAAAATATTCATCCATATATCAAATACTTGCGGAAGTATCTTGAAAGTCTGGTTGAAGCTGCAGAAGACAAAGGCGTCGTCTGGCAGACCGTTTTCTGCGCGGGTCGTCGGCTTGCCTATCGGTCGTTTGCGGTCGTTCGGTTGGTAACAGACCGGCAGGCGCAACGGGGTTTCGGCGAAGTTAACATCCTCGCTGCCGGGCGTGACGAAGTCATCGGTCAGGATGTAGTCGAACAGGGGCGTGCCCTTGTAGGCTCCCATGGTGCCGGGAAAGCCCAACCAGTTGATGCTGACCGGTGTGGGCTTCAGCGCTACCAGCGCGGTACGGCTGGCCTGGGTGAAGCCGGTAAGGTCGACCATGATGTCGATCTGGTCTTGTTTGATGCGCTCGGCGGCTTGCGGAATCGACAGTTTGCGGATGTCGATGAAATGGTCGAAGGCTTTTTCCAGGCGCTTGCGTTCCGGTGTTTTGTCGTCGGTAGCATTGGAATAGGCGTAGATCTCGAACTGCGTGCGGTCATGGCATTCGATCAGTTCGCTGATGAGGAAGGCCAGCGGGTGCAGGCGGAAGTCGCTGGAAAGATAACCGATGCGCAGTTTGCGATGTTTTCGATTGGGGCTAAAATCATTTGCTTGTGCGCTGGTAAACAGCTGTGCGAAACGGTTGTTGACCCAGTTATCGGCGCATAGCCGTTGTTCATGCGCCGTGGTGTCCGGCATCGCCAGAAAGGCGAAAGGCGATATCTGTGCCTGTGGCGTAGTTCTCACCCAGTCGCGAATCATGGCGACTTCCTGCTCCAGGCCAGCCCAATCGCAAAAATGCTGTTTCTGGTGCACCAGATGCACGCGGGTATGGTAAAGCTGCGGGTTCAGCTGTAGTGCCTGCTGATAGGCCGCGACGGCTTCCTTCAACTGGCCGGTTTCGCGCAGTATGTTACCGAGATTGTTGTAGACATCGGCATCATCCGGCAGCAGTTTCTGCGCCTGCCGGTAACTTTTCAGTGCCGCCTCGGCCTTGCCCAGTTCGCGCTGTGCATTGCCAAGATTGTAGTAACTGGCGCCGTCCGCAGGGTTCAGGCCGACAACTTCTTCATAGGCCGCTTCGGCCTGCAGGTACATGCCTTTGTCATAGCACTGGAAGCCGTAGGACTGCAGCGCATTGCAGAGTGCACTCCGTACATCCGGATTGTCCGGCAAGGCTCGCAGCACTCGCCGGTAGCAACCGGCAGCCTCTTCGAAGCGCTGCAGTTCCAGATAGGCATTGCCCAGGTTGTTCTGCAGATCGATATCCCTGGGGTTCAGCTGCAAGGCCTTGCGGTAGCAGTTGATGGCCTGTTCGGTCTGGCCGTTTGCACGCAGGGCGGCACCATAATTGTTGAGGTAGTCCGGGTTGTTCGGTTCTGTTTTCAGTGCGCGGGCGATCTGTTCGACTGCCTGTGCGGGGCGTCCGGATTGCAGGTAGAGCAGGCCGAGCAGGTGCTGGGCGCCGGCATGAGCCGGTTGGCAGGCGATGAACTGCAGGTAGGCGGATTCCGCCTGCGCCAGTTGGCCGTTGCGATGATGCTCGAATGCGTTTTGCAGCAGGGAGGTGGAGGTCATGACGTGCCGGTTTCAGAAATGTCTGCGTGGCTGGTCAGTCCCCTGACCAGGTTTTTGAGGCCTAACTTTCGCAGTAAAAAGCGGTTGGGGTCAAGTGCGGCCACGGTCTTGCTGTCCAGCGGCAATGGTTCGCTACAGATGGCGGAAGCCAGCAGTTCTGCACACAATGGGGTCTGGCTCATACCCTTGGAGCCATGTCCGGTGTTGATATACAAGCCTTCAAGATACGGTAGCGCTGGCGAACGGCTGTAATGCTTGGGCGGATTTGCTGCCAGTTCACGGGCATCCATGATGGCTCCGACCAGTGGCAGGTAGTCGGGTGTTGCCACTCGCAATGCGGCCCGACCTTGCAGCAGGTCCGTTTTCAGGCTTTGCTGCAGTTCTGCCGACATGCGCTTCAGCATGGCCAGGTTGCTCATGTGGTCCTCGCGGCGGATGTCCAGCCTGCTGTCATCCGGCGAGAAGGTCGCGCCCAGGCAATGTTGGCCATCGATGGCCGGACTGATGTAGCCGTCGGTACAGAGCACGGTTTGCAGTTGCCGGCTGTAATCCGAAGCCGGGGCGACCGAAATCTGGCCACGTACCGGCTGTAGCGGCAGATGCGCTGTCGGTTCGAAGCGCAGACTGAAGTTCGCGGTGGCCAGGATCAATACCGGCGCCTCATCCAGCAGCATTTCGCCATCCCATGCCTGCCACAGGTTTTCATGTCTGACGATGCGCACGACTTGCCGGCTCAGTTGCAGGAGGATGTTCGGATGTCGCGAGAATGCGGCGCACAGCGCAGCTGGCTTGACCCAGCCGGCCTGCGGGAAATACAGAGCATCCTGGTTCAGAGGGATGCCGGCGATTCGGCCGGCCTCAACCGCGTCGACCCGGCGCAAGATATCCGCCGGCAGGCCTCGTTGCGCTACGGCGCGGCAGCGCTCGGCCTCGCGGCTATCGTATGCCAGTTGCAGCAAGCCGCATTGCCGGTAGTTGTCATCTGTAAGCCCCAGATTCTTCAGCGAGCGCAAGGCATGCAGGAAACCGCCGAGTGCCAGCCGGCTCATGACCGTGTCCTGCATGGCCAGACGCGGGTATAGCATGCCGGCCGGATTGCCTGAGGCTTCGGCCGCGATCTGTGCATGACGCTCGATCAGCGTGACCTGCCAGCCGCGCATGGCCAACGCATGGCTGCTGGCACAACCGGCGATGCCGGCACCGATGACCAGCGCCTTTTGCGACCGGGATTGCACTGGCTCATGCCCCGCTTCAAAGCGACCGCAGAGCATTTCGCGTTTGCGGCCGTGGCCGGCGACTTTCTCCACCTTGAATCCGGCTTCCTGCAGTCCACGCTTGACCATGCCGGCACAGGTGAAGGTAGCAAAGGTCGTCTGCCGGTGCGAGAGCCGCGCCATCTGGCTGAAAAGCGCAGGCTGCCACATGTCCGGATTTCTGGCGGGCGCAAAACCATCGAGAAACCAGGCATCGACACTGGCGTGAAGCTGGGCCATCATCTGGCTGGCATCCCCGATCAAAAGTGTCAGTGTGACGAGGCCTTGCTCGAATATCAGCCGATGCATGCCGGCGGACAGGCTGTGGTATTGCTCGATCAGTTGCGCGCTGAAGGTTTTGAGTTCCGGCCAGATGTCCAGGGCCTGTTGCAGGTCGGCGGGGCTCAGCGGGTGTTTTTCGCAGCTGACGAAATGCAGCCGGGCATGGTCGGGTGCCTGCTGCAGCCATTGCTGCCAGGTGCAGAGAAAATTGAGACCGGTGCCGAAGCCGGTTTCGGCGATGGTGAAATGATTGCCCTGTAAAGCCGGCCAGCGTTCCTCCAGCCGGTTGTGATGGATAAAGACGTGACGCGTCTCGGCCAGGCCGTTGTCACGCGAGAAATAGACGTCGTCGTATTGCTGCGAGAACGGCAAGCCGTCCTGCCAGCGTATTGCAGCCGGTCTGGAGGGCGTGTCGGGTGAATCCGTGGATGTGGAAACTGTTTCTGGCATAAAATGTGGTCAAGCCGACTTCAGCCCGCTATTGTAACCATGCCGTCTGAAGTCCACAGCATCAATTTTCTGCAGTGCCATGCGGATTCGTCAGCCTGCATGGCTGCAGTTTTTCATCCCGGAGTTAAGACTTGGCGCATTTCACCTTGTTGCGTACCGATCTCGTCGAACCGCCGTCCCTCTGGTTGCAGGCGCATGCCGGGCATATCCGACCGCATGGCCGGGTGCTCGATGTGGCGGCAGGCAAGGGCCGTAATGCGCGCTGGCTGGCACAACAGGGCTTTCAGGTGGAAGCGGTCGATCGCGATGCCGAGGCTTTGCAGACGCTACAGGGTATCGATGGCATTACGGCGCGGGTGGCTGATATTGAACGTGACGGCTGGCCGTATGAGAACCAGCAGTTCGATGCCATTGTCGTTTGCCGTTATCTGCATCGGCCGTTATTCGATGATTTTATTGACAGTCTGGCTGCGGATGGATTGCTGGTCTGCGAAACCTTCATGGAGGGGCAGGAAATCTATGGTAAGCCGAGCAATCCGGACTTTCTGCTGAAGACCGATGAGTTGCTGGAATTGGTTCACGGTCGACTGGAAATCCTGGCTTTCGAGCAGGGTTTGCAGGAGCAGCCGAAACCCTGCATGCTGCAGCGTATCGTCGCCCGCAAGTCGCTACCTGATTAGTCCTGTTTCAGCCCGGCAACAAGGCCGGCGCACGATTTCCGGGCTTCACCAGCAGCATGTGCACATCACCCAGCGCACGCTCCTCGAATCCGCCTTCGCAATAGCACAGGTAGAACTCCCACATGCGGATGAATTGCTCTGAATAGGCCAGCGCACGTACTTTATCGATATTCCTGAAGAAATTCATGCGCCATTCGGCCAGTGTTCTCGCATAATGCGGGCCTATGTCCTCCAGATTGAACAAGCGCAGGTCGGATGCACGCGTGATGCTATCGAGCAGGGCGGTGACCGAGGGGATGCAGCTGCCGGGGAAGATATAGCGCTGGATGAAGTCCACGGATTGTTTGGCGGATTCATAACGCTGGTCGGCGATGGTGATGCCCTGCAACAGCATCATGCCCTCCGGTTTCAGCAGGCTGGCGCATTTGGCAAAGTAAGTATCGAAGTACTGATGCCCCACGGCTTCGATCATCTCAATTGAAACCAGTTTATCAAATTGTCCTTCCAAGTCCCTGTAATCTTTTAATAATATTTCTACTTTTTCGTCTAGTCCGGCCGCTTTGACCCGTTCGTTCGCAAGGTCGAACTGCGCCTGCGAGATGGTCGTCGTCGTTACACGGCAGCCGAAGCGGCTGGCGGCATGAATGGCAAAACCGCCCCAGCCTGTGCCTATCTCCAGTACATGATCCTGCGGTTTGAGATCCAGCTTGCGGCAGATGCGCTCAAGTTTGCTGTTCGAGGCCTGCTCCAGTGTCATTTCCGGTGAATCGAAAATGGCCGAGGAGTACATCATGGTCGGGTCGAGAAACAGACGGAACATGTCATTGCCGAGATCGTAATGGGCGGCGATGTTGCGACGGCTGCCATCCTGCGTGTTGCGGTTCATCATATGCAGCAGCTTCAATACCGGCCTGGCCAGCCAGGCCATGCCGCCTTCCAGACTGTCCATGACATTCCGGTTCAAAACCATCAGCCGTATCAGCGCGGTCAGATTGTCGCAGGTCCAGTAACCCAGCATCCAGGCTTCGCCGGCACCGACTGAGCCGCCAAAGGCGATATCGCCATAAAAGCGCGGATCCTCGACATGAATCGTCACCTGAATATCGTCAGCCGTGGCTGAACCAAAACCATGACGACTGTTGCCCTCAATGATCAGCAGATGGCCGTGCTGCAAGCCTTGCAGACGCTTTAATACCAGATTGCGAGCGAGGTTCTGCAGCCAGCCGGATTGCTTGCGCGGCAAACCAAAGAGTCCGCTGGCGCCGGCCAGATTGGATGACTTCATCTAGAGTTTCCTTCGTGTTCCTGATGGGATTTAGGGTGCGGGATAAAGGGTACGCGCTTGAGCCAGAGCCTCAGGGCCTGCCAGTAGATAGCAGCGATGACCTTGAGGGTCATGAACGGATAGCTGAGCAGCGTCCGGTTCAATGCCGTCGGGCTGATCTCGTGTCTTTGCAGTTCCAGTGTGGCATCAAATACCTTCTGCTCAGCCTTCTTCAGGTTGCGCATATGGATGCTGAGCTGCTGTTCAGGATTGGAAAACACCCAGTCGTATTCAATATCCATCGGCATGAACGGCGAGATGTGAAAATCCTTGCGCATGTGGAACCGATGGCGGTTCACATCGTCGTTTGTAGCGGCGCAATTCAGCACATAGCGGTAACGCTCGTTCCACGGTGTGTTGTTTATCTCGGCGACGATGGCTTGCAGGGTATGGTTGTCTGTTTCAAAGCAGTAATAGAATGTCACCGGATTGAAGCAGAAGCCGAAGTAACGCAGATTGGTCAGCATGCGAATGGCACCGGCTACTGCGCGACCGGTTTTCTGCTCGACCAGGCTGCTGACGGATTGCCGGAGCGATGTTTGCGGGTCACCCAGATAGTCGGTGCGCCTGAACCAGGCCAGATTGCGACGCCCATACGACCACAAGCGGCTTCCGGCAAAGACCTGCGGTAATTCGTCCAGATCGAGATACATCATGAACGTCCGGTAGCGGAATGTGTGTCCAACCGGTTCGAAGCGGCGATGGCGCACCCATCCGCTGTAGATCGCGCTATGCATCAGCGTTGGCCTTGCGGAAATTTTCCAGTGCGGTCAGTGCGCTGACGACGCCATCTTCGTGAAAGCCGTTGCGCCAGTAAGCGCCGCAATAGGCGGTACGGTTGACGCCGCTGATCTCGGCGTGTCTGGCCTGTGCCTTGGTGCCGGCTGTCGTGTAGACCGGATGATGGTAGGTCAGGCGCTTGATGACATGGGCCGGATTGATGCCGCGTGTGTGATTCAGGGTCACCAGCAGCGGGTCCGGTGAATCAAGACCCTGCAGAATGTTCATGTTGTAGGTAACAGCAACGCGATCCATAGGCTCTGCCGTCACATGGTAGTTCCAGGCTGCCCAGGCCAGCTTGCGCCTGGGCAGCAGGCTATGGTCGGTATGCAGATAGACACTGTTATCCTGATAGGGAATCGCGCCCAGGACTTCGCGTTCGGCAACGCTCGGGTCCTTTAGCATGGTCAGTGCCTGATCGCTGTGGCAGGCGAAGAAGACCCAATCGAATATCTCTTCCGGTCCGTTCAACGGTTTGACGCGCACCGAGCGCTTCAGGCGCCGGACATGCTCGACCGGTGTATCGAGGCGGATGTGCTCCCGGAATGAAGCGGTCAGTGCCTCTACATAGCGGGCAGAGCCGCCCTTGATCACACGCCATTGTGGCCGGTCGTTGACCGTGAGCATGCCGTGATGATGGAAGAAGCGCACGAAGAAGCGGGCAGGGAAGTCCAGCATCTGTTGCGCCTCGGTCGACCAGATGGCGGAACCCATGGGGATGATGTAGTAATCGACGAAGTGCTGGCTGTATTTGTTCTGGGCCAGATAATCGCCGAGACGGATTTCCGGGCCATCGGCCAGCAGCTCCAGCGAGGATTTATTGAAGCGCATGATCTCGCCTATCATCCGGTAGAAAGATGGCTTGAACAGGTTGCGCCGTTGCGCGAACAGCGTGTTGAGACTGGTGCCGTTGTACTCGAAGCCGGTTTTTTCGCAATGCACGCTGAAGCTCATGTCGCTGGCCTGCCAGCCGACACCGAGTTCGTTCAGCAGCGCGATGAAGTTGGGATAGGTCCTGTCGTTGAAGACGATGAAACCGGTATCGACCGAATACCGGCGCCCCTTGTGTTCGATGTCATGCGTGTGGGTATGTCCACCGATGTGGCTGCCAGCTTCAAATACGGTGATGGCGTGATGCTTGTGCAGATGATGAGCCAGGGTATTGCCGGCGATGCCGCTGCCGATGATGGCGATTTTCATGAATTATCCTGTTCGCTGCTGCGGCGTGCGTCGCGCATGTTCGGCGGGATGTCCTTCATGTCCCAGATCAGGCCGCAGACTGCCAGCAGTTTGAGTCCGTACCAGGTCGGGTCGATTTCCCACCAGTAAAATCCCTGTCTGGCCGAGCCCGGATAGTGATGATGGTTGTTGTGCCAGCCTTCACCCAGTGTCAGCAAGGCGAGTAGCGGGTTGTTGCGGCTCTGGTCGTGTGTTTCATAGCGGCGGCTGCCCCAGGTGTGAGCCAGGGAGTTAACGCTGAAGGTTGCGTGATAGAGCGCGACGGTTGAAATGGCAAAGCCCCAGACCAGCAGCTGCAAGCCATCGGTACCTAGTTGCGGTGCGGCGTAAGCGAGCCATTCGCCCAGCCCGAAGATGGCAAGCGCGAAGAAGATGGGCACGACGACATCGAAGCGGTCGAGGAAGCGCAGCTCCGGATATTGCGCCAGTTCTTTGACGCGCTCATTGCGCGTAGCGAAATGCGCGTCGGACAGGAACCAGCCCATATGACTCCAGAAAATGCCGTGCTGCACCGGAGAGTGGGCATCCTCGGCCTGCTCGGAGGTGGCGTGGTGGTGGCGGTGTTGCGAAGCCCACCACAACGGGCCGCGCTGAATCGCTGTGCCGCCGACGACCGCAAACAGGAATTGCAGCAGACGCGAGGTGCGGAATGCCTTGTGCGAAAAATAGCGGTGATAGAAACCGGTAATGGCGAACATCCGCAGCACGTAGAGCAAGACGGCGAATAGCAAGGCGAATGGGCTCCAGCCTACCAGGATGACCGCGAAGCAGGCCAGGTGCAGTGCGATGAAGGGCACGGCACGCAGCCAGTCGATCCGGTTTTCGCCGGCGGCAACGTTTCCCGGCACAATGCCGCTGTCCAGCCAGCGTAGCAGCCTTGGACGCAAGGGCTGATTCATGAAGCCTGCTCCCATTGCTGCGGTACCTTGCGTAATTTCATCAGGTCATAGCCCAGACTTTCAACGAATGTTGTCAGTTCTTTGTAATGCTCATCGCTGATGGTCGGCGTGCGTGCCATGATCCAGACATAATCGCGCGCATTGCGTGCGATGACGGTGCTGGAGTAGTCAGATGCCAGCCAGGCAATGCGGAAATCGGCCTTGATCGGCCAGATGAATTGCATGCCCCACAGCGCATTGCCGCTGTTCTCGATGACGAAGCCGCGCGGGTTGTACTCTTTCTTCGGGCCGTCAAAACCGCCTTTGTAGAAGGTGAAAGTGGTGTCTATGGTGCCGTCATCGTCCAGACGGTAGGACTCGATGGCGTTATAGGCCTGGGTTTCTATCGCTGTCGGGATGCAGGCGATGACATACCAGTCGCCCATGAATCGGGGCAGATCGACCTGCGGGACGGTAGCTACCGGCGGCAGGCCGTTGCTGGCGCAACCGCCGAGCAGTGCGCAAAGGCTGATCAGGGTGCTGTTAAATAGTTTTTTCATGCGGGTGGTTTCTTCAACGTAATTTGTAGGAGATCAGATAGCCTTCTGGCGTGGTCGATTCGAGCGCCAGCCATTCCTGTTTTTCCGAATACCAGAGGTCGATCTTCATCTTCGGTGCAGTTAGCCGGTAGCGTTCAGCTGTGACAGGTTGGCCGCGAACCTCGATGGTTTCCCGGCCGATACGGCGGATGTCCACATCCAGCCATTCGCCTGTCTGCGGATTGAGCAGCTTGTCCTGCTGCAGCATCTTCGGGTTCCAGTAGGCGAAGGTCATGGCGCAATCGGGTAATGCAAGTTGCCCCTTGGGGCCTTCCACCTTGAAACTGCCGCTCTGTTGCCGGCCAACTACCAGCGAGACATCACGATTTTCCTCTGTGCGGGCCTCCAGTTTCTGCAGGCAGTCGTTCTGCCAAACTTCGCTGGCGCGATGCTGGTACTGATAGGCATTGATGAACAGAACCTTGACTTTGAAATCGGCTTCACTGGTGAGCGTGATCGCATCGTTCGATTCGGTGATGGCGAAGCGGTGCTGGCCGATCTCCTTGCCGTCCAGATAGGCGGTGAATGGCCATTCGCTGGCGTTAGCTAGTGAATTAACCAGCGACAGGCCGAGTAGTGCAAATACTGGCAGGGCAGGCCTCATGATGACTGCTCCATCCGCGGCTTGCCAGGAAAGAAGGCGTTGGTACGCCGAATATAGTCCGCATAGTCCGGATGCCTTGCGCCGATGTCTTTTTCCAGCAACTCAACACCACTGACTTTCAGCAACAGCAGGGTCATCAGCAGCGGCCCGACGATGCTCCACCAGGCACCGGCTGCCAGTGCTATCAGGTAGAAACCCCACCAGATGCAGAACTCACCGAAGTAGTTGGGATGGCGGCTGTAACGCCAGAGTCCGCTACTGAGTACTTTGTGACGATTCTCTGGTTTTGCCTTGAATCTGCTCAGCTGCCAGTCGCCGATGCTCTGCCAGGCAAAACCAAGCAGGAACAGCGCAAGGCCGATGCCGTCGAGCCAGTTAAGGTCATTGGGAGAATTGGCCGCACCCAGCAATGGCAGCGATACGATCCAGGCCAATACGACCTGCAGTCCGAAAATGATATAGAGGCTTCTCAACCAGAAATGCGGTTCGTTATTGCGGCGTATGGTCTGGTAGCGATGGTCTTCATGGCCGCCGCGATTGCGCCAGGTGAGATAGAAAGAAAGCCTGATAGACCAAATGAATAACAATGAAACAAGAAGAAAGTCTCTGAAAGTTAAACTATTTCCGTGAAATATGTAGACGCAGCCGGCGAGCAGAATGAACAGGCTCCAGAGGCTGTCGACCAGTGTGACGTTGCGTTTTATGACGCTGGCAATCCAGCCCGCGATACCTAGAATCAGCATGAGGCCAAGTGCGCTCAGATAGAGATACAGGTCAAGCATGTTGTGCTCCGGTGATGCTCAGTTCGGCTTTTTGTCGGGCAAATCCGTCAAATGTGGCGGCAAGCCTCAGCATGGCTGGCATCATCAGACCCCAGAACACGGCGAGAACGGTCAGGACGTTGGTCTGGGCGACCAGTTGCATCGCACCCAGCTTCTGACCGGCCAGATAGGCAAGCGGTCCGCCCAGGAGTCCAAACATCACGGCCAGCAAGTGCCTTGAACGCATCCAGCGCAGACTGATGTTGAGCGTGGTGGCAAACAGCAACCACAGGCAGAGCATCCACAACGGCAGCAGCCAGGCCGGCCAGGCGTGCGGCGGATATTGAATCCAGCCCAGACTGAGCAGGACCTGGTCGAACACGCTGCCGCAGATGCCGATGATGGCGATCAGGGGCAGTTCCTTTTGCCAGTGGTCGGCCTGACGTAGATGCAGGCTGATGATGGCCAGCGTCAATAAAGGCCCGAGCCAGGGCAGTGCATGGGCGGCACCCAGCACGCAGGCAAACCAGCCGATCTGGAAACCGATCACGTTCTTGAGAGTGCTGTGCATGAGTTTCAGGTTGCCGGTCGCTGGAACAGGTAGTGACTGACCCACCACTCCTGGCCGTTCTTGTAACCGAAAAGCTCGGCGCAGGACATGAAGAAGATGCGCCAGCGCATGCACCACATATCAGAGGCATCAGGGCCATAGGTCTTTTCAAGGATGGGCTGGATCTCGGTGGCCCTGGCATCCATGTTCTGCAGCCAGGCATTGGCAGTCTTTTCGTAATGTGTGCCATCCCAGCGCCACATGTCGAGCAACTTCAGCTTTTCCTGAAAGCGTAAGGGCAGGTCGTCGCTCGGCATCATGCCGCCGGAGAAGAAGAATTGGCTCATCCAGTCGTCATCGTTTTCGACAACGAAGGCGTAGGGTGTCAAGCGATGTACGAAGATGTGCTTGAAGAACTTTCCTCCCGGTACCAGCCAGTCATGCACCTTGCCGTAAAGCACCTGATAGTTGCGCATGTGCTCGAACATCTCGACTGAAACAATGCGATCGTATTGTTTTGTAGCCTCGAAGCGATTCATGTCGCATGTGACGACTTCGATATTGGTGAGACCCTGTGCCCTGGCATACTGCAGGATGTATTCGCGCTGGGAGTTGGAATTGGAGACGGCGGTGATCCTGCTTTGCGGATAACAGCTTGCCATCCACAGCGTGAGGGAGCCCCAGCCGCAGCCCAGCTCCAATATGTCCAGGCCGTTCTGCAGGTCCGCATGCTCGCAGGTAAGCCGTAAGGCAAGTGCTTCCGCCTCTTCCAGCGTGCGGGTGCTCTTGTCCCAGTAACAAGAACTATATTTGCGGTGCTGCCCCAGGCAGTGACGGAAGAAATCTGCAGGTACTTCGTAATGCTGTTCGTTGGCAAGTTCCGGCACCAGTGCAATCGGCGCTTGGTGCATGGCTGAGATGAAGCCGGATTCGATTTCGGCGCTGGTTTCACAGTCGTTCGCTGCGATTTCCTTCAGACGTTTTTCCAGCAGCCGGCGAATGCCGGCTCTTAACGCATAATCCGGTACAAGGCCGCGTTCTGCCCAGTTGATAGCCAAACTTGTCACTTGCATGTTGATTCTGCCTTGTATGAGTTATGCATTCTGTTCGATCTGGCCGGCGGGGGCGATGCTTTCAGCAATCAGACGGAAGCTGAGGTCGAAGTCCGTACCAAGTGCCTTGGCACCGGTTTTTTCGATGGTGTTCTTGTACATCAGCGAACCGAGTCCGCCGACGAATACCGGCACCGGCGTGCTCTGCACCAGGCTGGCAAGCTCCTCTTCAAAGGTCTCGAGGTCGCTGATGATGGAGGCGGATAGCACGATGCCGCTGGCAGCTGACTGTCCCACTGCACGCGGCAGTTCGGCTAGCGGAATGTCGGCGCCAAGCAGGATGCAGCGATAGCCATGATCATAGGCACTCAAGGCGAACAGCAGCAGCCCGATTTCGTGGCGCTCGCCGGGGATGCAGGCGGTGACGAAGGCGGGCGCGTTATCCAGCCGCTTTTTGTGATGGAAGCGGGCGCCCAGCTTGTTGCT
>DLMX01000116.1:0-6462 GCA_002479405.1 Methylophilaceae bacterium UBA7525 | reverse complement strand
CGATGGAAGCGGGCGCCCAACTTGTTGCGGAGGTACACGCCGAAGAAATGCTCCTCGGCCACTGTGCCTTCGCCGGACTCCCAACGCTGCCCTAGTTTTTCCAGCATGGGCAGCAGCAATTTCTTTGTCACGGTCTCGATCGGGTAGAGTGACATCGCTTCGCTGTAGGCGCTTTCCACCACGGATTCATCGAATTTGCCGATGGCCTTGATCATTCGGTCTATCATTCGCTGCCAGAACATCTGTTCATGCGTCACGGCACTGGTGTTATCTTCGGCGATGGCAGAGTAAGTGATGCGGCTGATGGGGATGCCCCGATCCAGTAGTTCAACGACGCGGCTCAGCATCGAAATGTGTTCTTTGGTATACAGGCGGTGGCCCTTGGGCGTGCGCACCGGTTCTATCAGGTGGTAGCGTCGCTCCCAGGTTCTCAAAGTGATCGGATTAATGCCGGTGAGAGCGGATACGGTACGAATCGGGTAGGCATCTTTATATTTGGACATAGCATTTTTCATCTTTATTCCCCCTTGAAAACGGTGCCGGCGTCGGGCATCTCGATCATTGCTTGTGGACTTGATTTCAATTTCTGATAAATACGATTCATAATCTATTCAAAAGTTCTGAATATGGCAATATTTATTTGATTTATAAGTATTTTTGCATAATTAAATATTTATTCAAATACTATTCAAATAGATGTTAGGCAAAATTAATCCTTTGAATTTGTGTTTGCCGGCAACCGTTTGCGAACGCTTTGAGGAACAGAGCCAAGGTTTTTGGTCAGACTGAGAAGTGATGCAATCCGTATGCATTTTTTTGCAAAATGTCCGAATTGATTTCAACTGCGAGTCGTTTTGCCAAAATATTGAATATACTAGGCGGTATACTTCATCATTCATTGTCTGAACTGAAAGCCCTGACTGTCATGAACAAATCCATACTGCGCCGTTACGTGTTGATCGCAGCTGTTGCGGCTCTGCCTGCCTGCTCCTCCGTGAGCACCTCAATCCAGATCGGTGATCAGGTCAGCAGCCAGTGGCCCAGTTACGGGCGCGATTACACGAACCAGCGTTTTTCACCCGCAACTCAGATCAATCGTGACAATGTGCAGAATCTGGCGCTCGCCTGGCAATACAACAGCGGGGTGAAGAAGACCTTTCAGGCCACTCCTATCGTCAGTGACGGGGTGATGTATCTCTCCCTGCCGTTCAATGATGTCGTGGCACTGGATGCCCGGACAGGAAAACAGCTCTGGCGTTATAAACACCAGCGTCGTGCTGATTGGAAACTCTGCTGCGGGCCGGCCAACCGCGGCGTAGCGGTCAGTGACGGCAAGGTGTTCATGGGTACTGTCGATGCCCGTTTGCTGGCGCTGGATGCCAGAAACGGCAAACTCTTGTGGGATATCAATGTGGTCGAGGCCAATGTCGAGACCGAGACGCAGGACGAATTGAGCAGCAGCGACCCAAACAGTTCGGCGAAAGTGACCGGCGGCACCGGCATCGGCATGGCCATGGCGCCAGTGGTCTACAAGGGCAAGGTCATGATTGGTGTTACCGGTGTCGGCTATGGCCTGCATATCGATAATCCGAGCAGCGATGCGCCACTGGGTGCGGTGATCGGTGTAACCGGGCTATATGGCCGGCCAGGCTTTCTGGCTGCCTACGATATCAATAATGGCAGGAAGATCTGGCAATTCGACAGCATTCCAGAAAAGGGATGGGAAGGCGTCTTTGCCGAGACCACCTCCGATGGCGTGCCGCTGAATCGTGACATCTCGGCCGAAAAGGCGGCTCTTGCCAAATATCCGGATGCGGCGCGGTATGGAGGCGGTTCGGTCTGGAGCACGCCGGCCATTGATACTGAGCTTAACCTGCTGTATTTCGGCACCGGCAACCCGTCACCGCAGATGAATGATGTCTCGCGACCAGGGGATAACCTTTACACGGTGTCATTGGTTGCACTCGATGCCGATAGTGGCAAGCTGCGCTGGTATTACCAGCAGGTGCCGCATGACCTCTGGGGCTATGATGTCGCCAGTCCACCGGCGCTGTTCGATGTGAACGTCAAGGGCAAAAGGGTGGCAGCAGTCGGGCAGGCCAGCAAGACCGGCTGGTTCTACGTGCATGACCGCAGGACCGGCGAGCTGTTGCTGAAATCCGAGCCTTTTGTGCCGCAGGAGAATCTCTTCGCCAAACCTACATTTGAGGGAACCCGGATTTTCCCGGGCATCCTCGGCGGTTCCAACTGGTCGCCGATCGCGGTCGACGAGGCCGGTCAGTATGCTTTTGTGGCCGGCATTCATGCCCCAATCAAATACACGCTACACGAAACGCCGGCGAAGGACGGCGCGCCTGCCATCCGCTACACGGCTTCGGAGCCGACCGACGATCCGCGCTGGGGCCTGTTGAGCGCCATCAGCCTGAAAGATGGCAAAATACGCTGGCAGCAGAAGTCTGAGCAACCTCTGCTCGGCGGCGTGCTGGCGACGGCGGGCGGCCTGGTATTCACGGGCGAAGGCAACGGCCACTTCAACGCCTATGATGCCGACAGCGGCGAACTCTTGTGGCAGGCCAGCGCCGATGCCGGCGTCAACGCACCGCCCATCAGCTACGAGATCGATGGCACCCAGTATGTTGCCGTGGCTGCCGGTGGTAACGCCATCTTCGGCTATAAACAGGGCGACAGCGTGCTGGTTTACGCACTACCACAGAAATAACACGAAACGGTTTCATCGCCCCGTAGTCCTATCATTGCGCTTTCCTGTTCCAGCAGACGTAACCGGCGGGTAAAGCCGCGTTTTCAACCTCCGGCAATACCGGAGGAATCTCCATTTCCGAGAAGATCGAAAATGATAAAATCAAGCCAACTCTTCGCGTTTGTTCTGGCCATGACTTTTTCTCTCAGCAGCTTCGCTGCCGAGCGCTGGCTGATCGTCAGCGAGGACATAGCCATCAGTGCCGGCCAGAAGCTGACGCTGGACATCATCAAACCTTCACAAGCGGTGTGGCCGCAGATACTGAAACTGCAACTGAGCGGCGCCGGTGTCACGGAAGAACTGGAGTTGACCAGCCATGACGGAAAACAAGCCGATGCCGATCGTCGCAGTTTTGTCGTCGTCACGAGTAAAAAATACGTGGGGGTGGTCAAGGCAAACCTGACCGGTGTGGAATCCAACCAGTTTTTATTGCTGGCAGTTGATGAGGCCGCAGGCCCGTTGCCAAGGTCGTCGAACCGGACGCCGCAATGGTAGATGAGGCGGTTGCAGCGGTAGAGGGCGGGGTGCCGACTGATGCTTCCTCCCCCAGAATCGTGCTGGCCAAACCAGGTGACGAACCGGCGCTTTCCGCCCATGAACCGATGTATTTCGTGCTGGGCCATGACTCCGACCGCGGTACTGACGCCAGATTCCAGATCAGCTTTAAATACCGGCTGTTCGATCCGGAGGGCTTCATCGGCGGCTTTTCGCCCTTGCTGAGCAATCTTTATTTCACTTATACGCAGACCTCGCTTTGGGATATGGGAGAGGATTCCAGTCCGTTCCGCGATACCAGCTATCGCCCCGGCTTGTTCTATCAATGGGCGGGCGGCGAAAGCCTGCCGCTGCCGACCGAATGGCGCGCCGGCATCGAACATGAGTCCAACGGCCGCAACGAGCCGGATTCACGTTCGATCGACACGGCCTATCTGATTCCGGTCTGGCATTGGGATATGCCGAAGAGCAGAAGACTGACCTTTGCACCCAAGATCATTCATTACATGGACAAGCACGAAAACCGCGATATTCAGCGTTATCGCGGTTATGTGGACTGGAATCTGCGCTATGGCCGCGAGGACGGCCTGATGTGGCGGGGGCTTTACCGCCAGGGCACGGGCGGCTATGCCAGCGGCCAGCTGGATGTTTCTTATCCCATCAGCGAACGCATCTTTGCCCGTACCGGCAGTTTCATCCACTTGCAGGTGTTCTCGGGCTATGGCGAAACTCTGCTGGAATATGACCGCGACCGTGAAACCCAGATACGCTTGGGCATCTCGATCGCGCGTTGATCTGACTTCGGAACGTCAGTCGGTGTAGCGCTGGCCGATTTCGGTCAGTGCCCGCACCAGGGCGGCCCTGTCCTGCAGGGTGTCGGCAGGCAGCGCGAGGAAGGCTTCGATGCGCTTGCGCAGAATCGAATAGGCGCGCCTGAAGACGGCGTCGATCTCCTCGTCGCTGCCGGTCGCCTTGGCTGGATCTTCCACCCCCCAGTGCGCGCGCAGCACATTGCCCAGATAGGCCGGACATGTCTCGCCCGCGGCATTGCCGCAGACCGTGATGACGATATCCGGTGTCACCGGCAGGTCGTTCCACGATTTGCTGTGATAACCCTCGGTCGCGATGCTTTCCTTTTGCAGCAGCGCAATCGAGCGCGGATGCACATGGCCGGCCGGCTGGCTGCCGGCGCTCATGGCGCGCATGCCGGCCGGTGCCAAGGCGTTGAAGGTGGCTTCGGCCAGAATCGAGCGGCAGGAATTGCCGGTGCAGAGAAACAGGATATTCAAGCAAGTTCCTTTCCATTTTCATACCACGTGCGGCTGCGGTTGACGATATTGACGACGGTGAGCATGACCGGCACCTCGATCAGCACGCCGACCACGGTGGCCAGTGCCGCGCCGGAATTGAAACCAAACATGGCGATGGCAGTGGCGACCGCTAGTTCGAAGAAGTTTGAGGCGCCGATCAGCGCCGATGGGCCGGCGACGCAATGCGCCACGCCCATTTTCCGGTTGAGCAGATAGGCCAGCCCAGAATTGAAATAGACCTGGATCAGGATGGGCACTGCCAGCAGCAGGATGATCAGCGGCTGATTAAGTATCTGTTCCCCCTGGAATGCGAACAGCAGCACCAGCGTGACCAGCAGGGCGCTGATGGAGACAGGCTGGATGGTGGCTAGTGTGTGCTGTAGCCGTTCAGGCTCGCCATGCAACGCCTTGCGCCAGACCTGACTTATTATGACCGGCACGACGATGAACAGCACGACCGAGATCGCCAGCGTATCCCACGGCACGACGATGCTGGACAGCCCCAGCAGCAGGGCAACGATGGGGGCGAAGGCGAATAGCATGATGACATCGTTGATGGCGACCTGCGACAGCGTGAACTTGGGTTCGCCGTTGCACAGATTGCTCCAGACGAAGACCATGGCAGTGCATGGTGCCGCCGCCAGCAATATGAGCCCTGCGATGTAGCTGTCGATTTGCTCGGCCGGCAGATAGGGGGCAAACAGGTGGCGGATGAATATCCACGCCAGTAGTGCCATCGAGAACGGCTTGACCAGCCAGTTGATGGTCAGCGTCACGCCGATTCCTCGTGCGTGTTGCGCCACCTCGCCCATGCGGGCGAAGTCGATCTTCAGCAGCATGGGGATGATCATGAGCCAGATCAGCACGGCGACTACCAGATTCACTTCGGCGATCTGCACATGGCTGATGGCTTGGAATACGCCGGGCATCAGCTTGCCTAGGCTGATACCGACGACGATGCAGCCCAATACCCACCAGGTCAGGTTGCGTTCGAAAAAGCTGATTTTTACTGCCGGTGGGTTCATTTGCAGCTGCCGGTCTTGCGTGAAATGAAGTTGATGGTTTCCACGCCAGGCGCACAGCATGCGCTGTTGGCTGCTGCATCGTTTGCGTCATTAAAAGTCGGCGCGCTATCCAGCGTGTGATAGCTTTCCCAGGCGATACCGGAAGGGTCCTGCACCCAGTGCTTGTCGGATTTCGCATAGCAGCAGGTCGTACCTTCCTGCGTCAGCAGGCTCATGTCTGCAGCCTGCAAACGCTGCTCGATCTCGGCCAGTTCTTCGCTGCTGTCGACCTGGATGCCCAGATGATCGAGGCCCGGCTTGTTGCCGCGCTGGCTGATGGCGAAATTGACGCGTGGATCGTCCAGCATCCATTTTGCATAGTCCGGCTTTTCCACGCAGGGCATGGTGCCGAACAGCTGGTTGTAGAACTGGATGCTCTTGTTCAGGTCGTCGACCGATATGTGCACGTGCATGCGTTTCATGGTGTTTTCCTTTTCAGTTTCAATGCGTGTAGATTTCTAACACTCGCATGTTGGTGCTACGCAAGTGCCGGGCTGACCGCCGCAGCAGTTTTCCATCAGGTAAGCCACCAGCTGGTTGATCGCCTTGAAATCTGTCGAGTAATAGATGAAGCGGCTCGATTGCACCGCTTTTACCAGGCCGGCATGCGAAAGCTCCTTCAGGTGAAAGGAGAGGGTGCTGGCCGGGATATTCAACTGCTTGCCGATCTCACCGGCGGCGAGACCATTCGGACTGTGCTGCACGAGCAAGCGGAATATCTCCAGCCTGGCTTCTTGCGCGAGGCAGGCGAGGATGGTTACGGCGTCTTGAGTGTTCATAGATTTTATATTTCCATAAATATAGAAATGATGTCAATCGGTTTTTTTTGTTAAAG
>DLMX01000119.1 GCA_002479405.1 Methylophilaceae bacterium UBA7525 | reverse complement strand
TTGGCCTCGACGATGCGCGAAATGGTGTTCTGCCCGATGATGGCGTAGGCACGGCCGCCGAGGCCGGTACCGAGGAACAGGTCGGCGACATCGCGACGGCGCACCGGTGTATTGTTGATGTAATAACTGGAACCCTTGTCGCGCTCGATGACGCGTTTGACGGATATCTCCGCATATTGTGACCACTCTCCGCTGGCGCCGCCCAGACTGTTATCAAAGATCAGTTCCACACTGGCGCGGGAGATGGCCTTGCGATTGGACGAACCATTGAAGATGACATCCTGCATGGAATCGCCGCGCATCTCCTTGGCACTGGACTCGCCTAACACCCAGCGGATGGATTCCATCACATTGGATTTCCCACAGCCGTTGGGGCCGACGACACCAACTCGCTGACCGTGGAGATGCAGAGTGGTCGCATCAACGAAAGATTTGAATCCGGCAAGTTTGAGATGGGTCAGGCGCAATTTTCTGTCGTGCTTTTGGGCGGCAAGCTTATTGTTAGTGGCTGTATAATGTCGTTTTCGACCATTTGTGGATTTATACGGTAGCCATTATGTCCAGTCAACCCAGCAAGACACTTGAAACCTTCGACAACCCGAAATCCGAGCGCGATTTCCATATCCACATGGAAATCCCGGAGTTCACCTGCCTTTGCCCGAAGACCGGCCAGCCGGATTTCGCCGTGCTGCATCTGGATTACATCCCCGACCGGAAATGCGTCGAACTGAAAAGCCTGAAGCTCTACATGTGGTCCTTCCGCGATGAAGGCTGTTTCCATGAAGCTGTCACCAACCGCATCCTGGACGACCTGGTCGCAGCAACAGATCCAAAATTCATGCGCCTGACCGCCAAGTTCTACGTACGCGGCGGCGTTTTCACCAATGTCGTGGCGGAACATCGCAAGGCCGGCTGGCAACCGCAACCCCGCGTCGACCTGACCCAGTTTGACGCGCAATCCAACACCCGCGGCTAAGGCAAAGACACTCACCACTCGACCCGGCAAGCTGACGATTTGAAATCCTCACCCCATCCCAATTCGATGTGGCAGTTCGTTCGCGCGAACCTTGCCTACATGCTGAGCGGCAAATTGCGCTCGAAAAAAGGCTACCAGCCCCCGGGCGGGCAATATGTGCCTGCTGATTTCGCCGGCATAGGCGTGGCGACGGCGACAGACCCGGCCATTGATGACAAGGTCATCGGTTATCTGCAGGAGCTTGATATTCGTCAGGTCAGGCTCGATTTCACGTATGGCGACACCCACAATCATGTGGGGCGTTTCCTTGAGAAACTGATCGCACATGATTTCAATGTCATGCTGCATCTGGTGCAGCCGTTCGCCGCGGCAAAAGCCATGCACGAGACCGAGGCACAGGAGGAATGGCGCAACTTCGTTGCTGACACCCTACAACGTTTTGGCAAGCGAATCGAGACGCTCGAGATCGGCTCCACCATCAACCGTAAACGCTGGGCCGGATACACGCTGGACGGCTTTCTCGATGCCTGGGGAATCGCCTATCGCGAAGCCAAGGCCTGGAATATCAAGCTCGCCGGCCCCAATGTCACCGATTTCGAACCGCCCTACAACATAGGAATCCTGTCCATCCTGAAAAGTCGAGGCCAATTGCCCGATATCCACACGGACAACCTGTTTTCCGAACGCTGCACCGAACCGGAGCGCGACGACCACAAGATACTGGGGCATCGCCTGGCGCCCCTGGGTGGGTTTCGGCTGGTCAAAAAAGCCTTCATCCTGCAGGAGATTGGTCAGCACTTCGATGTGCCGGTCCTGCATTCCCCCTCTGCCTTCTGGACCCTGCCGCGCATCCACCGCATCCTGGCGGACGGCGAGGAGAAGCAGGCTGATTACCTCGCCCGTTACATGCTTTTATGCGCTGCTTCCGGCGCGCTGCATCATGCCGGCTGGGGCCCGTTGATCTGCCACCGTGAGGGATTGATTGATGATGGTGTCGAGGCTTACCCGAAACTGGAACGCATCACGCATTACGCAAGCGTGCTGGGCAATGAATTCAGAACCCGTCCTGCATTCCATGCCTACAAAACCTTCGCCAGACTGATCCCCGGCAGCTTCTACGAAGCCTGTCTGGATGACGCCAATGGGCTGGAAGTCCACGCTTTCAGCAATGATAGCCAACTGATCCATGCTGTCTGGACGATCAATGGCCGCGCTGCCGCCCTGCAGGATATCTATTCCTCAAGCGATCTGGCGCAGGCGATCTGCATCACCCGCGATGGCAAAACCCTGCCGCAGCCGGTCGATTTCGCCACCGAGTCACCCATTTACCTGTGCTGGCCCAAGAACCAACGCGTTACGGTCAACCCTGACGCAAGACTGATCCCTGATCTGGCACTGCATGCGCATGCCGAGAAGTCACATTTTCTGTACCGCAAGGACAGTTGGTGCGGAGCGATACTGGCCACCGACGCGGAGGAGGCTCAACTGCTGCGGGACAAACTGGACCCGGCGCTAATCGGCTCACCGCCGAAAGAAACCATTCTGCGCAAGGCGCGCAACGCCATCTGGACCATTCCGGACCCGCGCGATCCGGCCAGGAAGCTGGTCATCAAGCAGCCGGTGCGCATGCACCCGCACAAAAGGTTGTTGGACCGATTCAAGCCGTCCAAAGCCCTTCGCAGCTGGAACGGCGCCTGCGAACTGCTGCGCCGCGGCATAGAGACTGCGCGACCAGTCGCCTATTTCGAGCAAATCGGCGATCAGACGCTGACCAGGAATTACTACATCTGCGAATATGTCGCGGCAGATTTTTCGGTACGCGATATCTTCTCCACCTTTGCCGATGGCGCAACGGAGTATCAGGGCATCACACCTGAAGCAATTTACAGACAACTGGCTGACTATCTGCTGCTGATGCATGGTCGCGGCGCGTTCTTCCGCGACCTTTCCGGCGGCAACATCCTGGTCAATCGTCTGGTCGACGGCAAACTTGCTTTCTCATTGATCGATACCGGCCGCGCGCATTTCTA
>DLMX01000062.1 GCA_002479405.1 Methylophilaceae bacterium UBA7525 | reverse complement strand
CCCAGCGGCATCTGGGGCGGACTCTGGAGCCTGCCGGAAGTAGAAACCGGCATTGATGTTCAGGCTGCGGCGCGCGAGCGTTATGGTCTGGAAACCGAAGCTTTGCCATCATTGCCTGTGCTGAGCCATACCTTTACGCATTTCCGTCTGCATATTGCGCCTCAGCCGTTGCGCATCACCGGCAATCTGCCCCGTTTGCATCAAAGTTCCAGTGTCATGCTGAACCGGGAAGATGCAATAGGTGCGGCGCTACCGGCGCCTATCAGAAAAATACTGCGTGGATTGGGATCAGCCTAACCCGCTTTGCGAAAAGTCAGATTGATGCGCTGATTGCCCAAGGCCGGATGGTGGCCTGCCATGATGGGCAAGACGCCGTGAAAACGCAGACGGTCCTCGCCACCCCATACCACCACGTCGCCATGCCGCAGATTCATGCGCAGTGCCCTGTCGCTGCGTCGCAGACCGCCGAACAGGAAGGTGGCCGGCAGGCCGAGCGAGGCCGAGACGATAGGGTGGCTGAAATCGCGTTCATCCTTGTCCTGATGCAAGCCCATTTTGGCATCGGGGCGGTACTGGTTGATCAGGCAGGAATCCGGCTCGAAAGTGCCGAAGCCGGCAGCGCAGGCAGCATCAGCAGCCAGTGATGAAATGATATCCGGCATGTCCGGCCATGGTTGGCCGCTGACCGGATCCCTGTCCTCGTAGCGGTAACCTTTCCTGTCTGACACCCAGCCCAGTTGGCCGCAACTGGTGGTTTTGACCGACATCTTCTGGCCGCCAGGCGTCACCATCTCGCGCAGCGGTGATTCGGCCAGCAGTTGTTGTAGCGCTTCTAACAACTTTGTTTCCTGCTCGAGCGCGAACCCGCGTAGCCACCAGGACGCCGGCCCGATCTGCAGATTCCCGTGATCGTTGCTTGCGTCAAACAGGTCCATGTACTCGGCCTTTGGTGGAGATGTAAAAAAGCCCCCGAAAGGATTTTGCGGGGGCTTTCATCGGACTGCCATTATTGGTGTGCGGAGGTTTAGATATCGCCCCAGCTTTCGTCCCACATGCAGTGCTTGATGGTGCGGCGGTTCTTGATCAGTTCGTCAATCGAAGGCTCGTCGTTCAGTGCACGCTTGATCGCCAGCTTGGTGGCTTCGTAGTTGTTCTTGTACATGTCGGCTTTGTCCAGCTTGCCTTCCTTGGCCAGCGCAGCGCAGCCCGGATCGATCCAGACCAGGGAGACGATGCAGAGGTCATTGACCTGATCCTTGGGGATGATGCCTTCGATCACGCAGTCGACGATAGCGTCTGCCGTCGCAGCCTGCACGACACCGCCGAACAGTTCGATGTTGATGGAATCTTTCAGTGTGACCTTGGGCACCATCATGGCGGCAGGGCGCACCAGCTGGTTGATGTCACGGACGACGAACATCGCAGTGTGGCCCTTGCTTTGTGCCATCATGTTGGCGAATGCGGTACCGACCGGGCCGTCAACGGCGCCGATGAGGATTTCCGGCATGGCAGCAGTAACGTCCTTGCCTTCGGAGAAAACGGTGGCTTCACCAGCCTTGAAAACGATCTTGGACATGGAATTCCTTTGATTAACGAGTGGGGAAAGGCGCTATTTTACCGAAGCAGGCAACAATCAACAAATGACAATGGCATGCCAAGCGGATTGAAAATCAGAACCTTAGGTCATCATTGGGGTGGCCGGCACTACTCAAGTCAGCTGCATGTCGCGGTGCGGGATGCCGGCATCCGGATATTCCTCGCTGCAGACCCGGAAGCCGGCACGTTCATAGAAGGGAATGGCATGAGTTTGCGCAGAGAGCCGGATCGGGCCATGGCCGCACTGGCGGCACAAGCGAATGGCCGTTGCGATCAAGGCTTCACCGACACCGTTTCGGCGCCAAGCTTTGCATACAGCCATGCGGCCGATGATATTGGGTTCGAGGATACGGGCGCAACCTATTGCCTTGCCATCCGCATTCAGTGCCAGCAGATGAATTGCGCTTTCATCAAGCCCGTCCCATTCAAGGCCGGGCGGCACCTGCTGTTCATTAATGAAAACCTCTGTGCGTATGCCGCTCAATCGTGCCTGTTCGCTGGACCAGTCGACTATCTCGACGGTGAATGGACGGGAGGTGTCAGCGTGTTTCAATTGGATTGTGCATCAATATCCTGCTGCATTTTTGCTGCAGATTGTTCGATGGAGGCAGCGGCATCTTCTGCTCTTTTCAGGACCTCGCGCTGATCCTCTGCGATTTTCGGGGTCGAATCCGGCGGTGAGCAGGCGGTCAATGCCAGACAAAGCAGCATCAGTACGGACAATAATGGAACGGAAAGAAAATTACTGGTACGGTCCTGCATGATGTCTCCCTGCTGCAGACTTGCAGCCATAAGTACTTCCGTGCATTATGCAGCATCTTTTTTACGATACAAACAAGGGTAAATCGATGAACAAATATCTGGCAGTGTTGGGGCGCGTGCTGCTCGCTCAAATTTTCCTGGTACAGGTCTTCATGCTGATTAACAGTTTCATGAGCAACCCGACCGGTTATGAACAGTATCAGATGGGGCTTGCCAGCCACGGTTTGCCCGGCATCTTTGCGCCGTTGATCATTCTCATTCAGATTGTCGGTGGTCTTGCACTGTTGTTGGGTTACAAGACGCGTATCGCCGCAATTGTCATGGCGGTTTATGCCTTGTTCATCATGCTGGCCGGTTTGACGCCTGCACCGTTGCAGTACCTTGCCATCGTTGGCGGCCTGCTGATACTGGCGGCCAATGCAGAGACGGCATTCAGTCTGGATGGCTGCAGAAAGAAGGCTTGATTCAAAAGTAAAAAAGGCGCCAATGGCGCCTTTTTTACTACACTGATGTTCAGGCCGATTTGAGATTTTTCGGTAGCTGGAACACCACGTTCTCAACGACACCCTGCAGTTCCGTCACTTGCGTTGCGCCCAGAGTCTGTAGTTTGGCGATAACTTCCTGCACCAGCACTTCCGGTGCCGAAGCGCCGGCAGAGATGCCGATATGCTGTTTACCTTTTACCCATTCCGGCTGCAGATGTCTGGCGTTATCGACCATGTAGGCTTCCACCCCCTGATTTTGCGCGACTTCGCGCAGGCGGTTAGAGTTTGAACTGTTCGGCGAGCCGACGACGATGACCAGATCGCAGTCTTTTGCCATGACTTTGACGGCATCCTGCCGGTTCTGGGTAGCGTAACAGATGCTGTCGCTGCGCGGCCCCTGAATCTCCGGGAATTTCCTTTTCAATGCCTCGACAATGGCAGCGGCATCGTCGATCGATAGCGTGGTCTGGGTCACATAGGATAGCTTCATCGGGTCAGCGACCGTCAATGCTTCGACATCCTCCGGCGTCTCGACCAGGTACATGCCACTGTCGGACTGCCCCATGGTGCCTTCGACCTCCGGGTGCCCCTTGTGGCCGATCATGATGATCTCGCGGCCGGCCTGGTGCATCTTGTCCACTTCGATATGGACCTTGGTGACCAGCGGGCAGGTGGCGTCGAACACGCGCAACCCGCGTCGTTCAGCCTCGGCGCGTACGTCCTTGGAAACGCCATGAGCGCTGAAGATGACGGTATTGCCGGCTGGCACTTCGCCCAGTTCCTCGATGAAGATGGCGCCCTTGTGTTTCAGTTCATCGACAACGAACTTGTTATGAACCACTTCGTGGCGTACATAGATCGGCGCACCGAACTTCTCCAGCGCCTGTTCGACAATGATGATTGCGCGGTCGACGCCGGCACAAAAACCGCGGGGGTTGGCGAGAATGATATCCATAAGAATTCCAGAATTGATTAATGGCCCAGCCAGTGGGCGATCGTCAGCAGCAGCAGGATTCCGACCATCAGGAACAGCACGCGCCAGACCAGTCCGATTGCGCTTTGCAGGCAGTCTGCGTCGGCTTCATCGCCCAGTCCAAGTTCCGGGCGGTAGATGATGACCCCTTTGTAAGGTAGTGGCTCACCCAGCTTGACGCCGAGTGCGCCGCCACCGCTGGCAAGGATGATACCCAGTGCCTTGTTAGGCCAGGTGGCAGCCTGTGTACGCCAGCAGTAGATGGCGTCTTCAAAATCACCGACGATGGCAAAACATATTGCGGAGATACGCGCCGGTAACCAGTCTATCCATTCAAATGCCTGCTCGGAGAAATGATTGAAAACATTGTCTTCCAGCGGGTGCCACTCGGTCTTGAGCAGTTGGCTCAGGCGATACAGTACTGCTCCGGCCGGACCGAGCAGAGCAAACCAGAAAACCGGGCCGAACATGCCATAGTGCGCACGCTTCAGTGCAGTTTCTATGCTGACTCTGGAAAGCTGTGCCTGGCTGTAGTTATCGACATCACTGCCTTCCCATTCATGGAACTGCTCCCGTGCCAAGTCGATGTTCTGGTCGCGCAGGGAAGCGACGATCTGTTCGGCACGGCGTTCGAACTGGCTGCAGCGCAGTGTGACATAGAGCACCGCAATGCTGAACAGCAGGCCGAGCAGGAAATTGATGGACAACAGAACAAAATAGATAACGCCGATTGTGACGGCAGGCAGCAGGGCGCCAGCTATCCATGCGATCAGGCCGTGCAGTTTCTTGCCGTCATTGAAACTGCGCTCCAGCCAGTGTGCGTAGGGGTGTATCAGATGCTGCAACAGATCCAGTTGCCGGTGTGGCAGATAATAGCTCAACAGCAGGGCAGCCAGTAACGCGAGCAGACTCATGAGCCACTGCTCCAGCCGGTTTTTGCCACCGGCAGGCTGTCTTCCAGCGGCATTTCCACGTGTAGCACACTGGCTTCGACGATTTCCAGCGTCGGCAGATGCAGCGACGTACTGTGCTGTGCCGAGTAATCAAGCAGCGCGGAATAGGCTTTGCCGTAAGCGAACAGCGGGTGCGCCTTGATCTCGGCAATGACGACTTTACGCGGCGGGATGGTATCGATCATTAGTGGAGCGGCCGGCATCTTGTCCTTGGCGATGAGGAATCCGGTGCGGGCCTTCAGCTCCTTGTATGGGGTTGTTCTGGGGTCGGAAAGGATCAGCGTGATCTGCGCGCCGGCCTCTATACCCTGTTGTTTCAGGGTGAACAAGACCTCACCTTGCTTGGCGGTGAGTTTGGAATAAGGGCCTTCCGCCTCCAGATAAGCGTAGTAGTAATCGCCACGTTCGCCGGTCTCGATGCTGGCTGACGAAAACAGGCCCCACCACCAGAGGATGACAATCACGGGTAGCAGAAAGACGATCAGAAAATAGTGCCAGTGTTTTTTCACGAGAAACGGGCGACGCGGTCAACGTCAGCGATAAATGGATACCGTCAAAAGATACCACAATCCGGTGCAGACATGCACAAACCGGTGCCGGAAAAACTGCGCTTGCAGGCATTGTTGGTATAATCGGTCGGTTACTGAATTTCAGACGGCTTCAAGCACGGTTCAAACATGAAAAATACTGCAACACTCCTGATTACATGCCCGGACCAGAAAGGTCTGGTTGCCGCGATTGCCGATTTTCTCTATCGGCATGATGCCAATATCCTGCATGCCGATCAGCATCAGGATGCCGAGAACGGCCTGTTTCTGATGCGGGTGGAGTGGGATCTGGAAGGTTCCACGCTCAGTCTGGAAGGCTTTGCCGAGGAATTCGGCCCAATCGCCAGCCGCTTCGACATGAACTGGCAGTTGAAATCCACGCAAAAACGCCCGCGCGTTGCCATCATGGTGTCGCAATACGATCACTGTCTGGCAGATTTGTTACATCGGCATCAGAGCGGCGAGCTTGACTGTGAAATCCCGCTCATCATCAGCAATCATCGCCATACGGAAAAGCTGGCCGGGTTCTACGGCATCCCTTTTCACTGCATTGAAGTGAACAAGGAAAACAAGGCGCAGGCCGAGGCGCAGCAGTTTGCCTTGTTCGACCGGCACGAGATCGA
>DLMX01000053.1:5909-15738 GCA_002479405.1 Methylophilaceae bacterium UBA7525 | reverse complement strand
CAGGCCAAGTTCTACACCGCCCTGATGGAACGTCTCGCGCCAACGGGCGCGGCGAGAATGTACACGCTGAAGTTCGGCAATATCCCGGTAGCACATCAGATTGCGGTGGCGGGGGACGGGGTGGTTATACTGTTGAAGACCACCTATGATCCGGACTATCGCAATCTCGGCCCCGGCGTCATCCAGACTTATCGAATCATTGAAAACATCATCGATGAACGCCGTGCCTTTCGCTCGGTGGAAATGTACGGACGCTTCAATGAATCACAGAAGCTATGGGTCGGCGAGACCAGGGCTATTTACCATGCAAACGTCTACCGCTTCAAAAGCCTTGCCTTACTTCACCGTGCATGGATAGCGCATAAACGCGAAAGGAAGCCGGAATAACCCTCCGGAATACCGGCGGTTCAGAGCAGCAGCGCCGGCCGGAATGCCTGCACGGCGCTTGTTACCGAATTCCCATACCAGATAAAAGATGCGCTGGTTTCATCCCATGAGAGGCGATTGAATACCTGCCCATCGCCCGCGATCTTGCCCTCGATGAAGGTGTGTTCGGTCAGCGTCCATGTTCCACTCAAAAAATCGTTCTGTACAACCGCGCCGCGTGGCGGCGCCAACCGCCAATATCTATCCGACCCGGCGGTACCGTTGATCGCATAGAGACACCTGTCCTGCGGGCAATACGACCAGCCGATGAAAGCATTGTTTCCTTCCTTGTTAAGGGGCCACCCGCCCTGCTCGGATACTGCCAGCAATACCGGTGCAAACGGACCACTGCCGAGGATGGCATCCACCGGCGTTGCCCAGAAATGGTACTTGATGCCCTGATGCGCGGATTGACCGAGAGCATTGCGTTGCGCCGGGACGATATGCAGACGAGACACCTCGTGCAGCACATTGCCCGGATGATCCGTACTCGTGGCGACAGCCACGGTTGCCCTGCGCGTCGTCCAGAGTCTTGTCGCAACGTCGAAGACGCGATAGGTCGTCGACTGCGTGCTGCCATTGCCGAATGCCACCATCTTGCCAGATTGCCTGTCAAATACACTACCGTGAAAACTCATGCCATCGGTCGGATAGTGGTTCGCCGTGCGCGACCAGGTATTCGTATCGAAGTCGTAGAGATGCGACGCGACAGAGAGTGTGTCAGAGAACAGGCCGGTCGCTTTGCCGTGGTACAGCAGCGCGCCCTTGCCGTTGCCATACACCGCACCAGGAATATGGATCAACGTGCCGCGCGAATGGGTCGGAATCGGCTGCACCTTGCCCGGTCGTCCGTAACCGTTCGGCCACCCCGGCCAGTCGCCCCTGACCTCGCCCCATAGATAATCGACCTGCTCAGGAGGATAGAACTCCCTATATCGCGCCTCGCTCAGGGGGTGGGAGCCTGAACGAATGGCAAGGGTATTTGCGTCGAAAGGCAACGGTCTGTCGAGCCACTTCCAGCGCCGTTCGTTCAAATCGAAGCAACACGGAGCACAAACGTTGATTGACGCATGACCTGCGCCATAGAGCACGATCTGGCGAGTATCGGCATTGAAAGCGCAGCCGCAGTAGTTGTTGTAGGTGTGCCAGCCATACCAACTGTTGCCATAGAGATCGACGCTGGGTCTGGCCGGATTCCAATCCTGATAAGCAGGACTGATTTCCGCCAGTGTCCCGCCGCGACCGAACGGATGTTTCCCAGCCGGATAACTGATAGTGACGATACAACCCGCCGGCGGCACCCAGGAAGGGAAACTGCCGGCCCGCGCTTGCAGCTGCTTGGCAAAACCCTGTTGCAGGTTGAGTGCCGACAGGGCTGCAAGGCCTTGCATAAAAATTCTTCTCGTCCGATTGTGGCTTCGAGATTTGATTAGCATAGAATGGTTTGATCGATCTCGTAGTGCCTGTCAGCAAGGCCCAATATGAACCGATTATTTACCATACCATACCTCGGTATCGCAACTACACTGGTTGCGATGCTATTGTCTTCCAACCTTAGCCTTGCAGGCAAGCCGCAGAATGTCACCTCTGCGGAGATGGCTTTACTCCCGCCCTACTGCCCGGACACGATGGGGTTCGGTTATGGGGATGCATATCACAATACCTCGCCCAATGCCAACAGGTGGGTCGCCATGATGGGCAAGGATTTCTGGCACATGCACCACCACTGCTGGGCGCTGATCAATATTCGCCGGGCCGAGCGTGCCTCTGTGCCCGCCAGCGAGAAGCTGCGATTGCGCAAGGAAGCAATCATCGATTTCCGCTATGTGGCCAATAATGCCAGACAGGATTTCGTCATGCTACCGGAGATTTACACCTGGATTGGCCGCACGGAGCTGTTACTGCGCAATGGACGTGCCGCAGGCGAGGCATTTTCCCGCGCCCGCATGCTCAAGCCGGACTATGCACCGGCTTATACACATTTAGCGGAATTTCTTGCCGGACAAGGTAATCGCAAAGAGGCATTGAAGCTCTTACTGGATGGACTCGATCACGCCCCTCAAGCCAAGGGGCTCCTGCAGCTTTATCGAGAACTGGGCGGCAAACCTGAGAACCTACCAAAGGATAAACCGCCTCCGGATAATAACCAGGCGGCCTCTGAAATAACCGATGCATCCGGGCATGCAACCGCGCCCGAGAATCCGAGCAAGCCAGATTGACGACCGTTCGACGCTCGCTCGCTTATTCCGCAGCGGATAGTTATGTTTCGGCCGTCGTCTATCTGGCCAGTACGGTTGTTATTTCTCGTTTGCTTTCTCCCGAACAGATCGGTGTCTTCGCAGTCGCCGCCGCCTTTGCCGCCATTGCCTCGACGCTTCGGGATTTTGGCGTTGCTGAATACCTGATCCAGGAAAAAGATCTGAGCGGCGACAAAATCCGCGCGGCGCTGACGGTCAACATCGCTGTCTCTTGGGCTATGGGATTGCTGATGCTGGGCGGCAGTCAAGCGGCAGCCGATTACTACAACAACCCAGGTGTCGCCGAAGTCATGCGGGTACTGGCCATCAACTTTGCCCTGATTCCCTTCGGCGCTGTGACGATGGCCTATTACCGGCGTCAAATGGACTTTCGGCCGATCTTTATCGTCGGTCTCGCTGGCAACATGACACACCTGACCGTCGCCATTTATTGCGCCTACGCCGGCACCGGTTTCATGAGTCTCGCCTGGGCATCACTCGCCAATACGGTTGTCGTCGTCGCCGGTTCGATGCTTTACCGCCCCGCGGATTATCCTCGCTGGCCAGGTCTCAAGGGAATCAGTCAAGTTTTTCATTTCGGCAAACATGCCAGTGGTATATATATTGTCGGTCAGCTAGGCAAAAGCGCTCCCGACATAGTCATCGGTCGTGTACTGGATATGGCTTCGGTCGCTTTTTTCAGCCGCGCCAGTGGATTGATCGATATCTTCCACAAAACGGTGTTGCGAGCCATCTACCCGGTCTGTCTTCCCTATTTTGCACAAACCCGTCGGATGAATCATGGAATCGTGCCCGGATACCTGAAAGCCACTGGCTATCTGACGGCGATCGGCTGGCCGTTTTTCGCTTTCATGACCATCATCGCGCCGGATGCAGTGCAGCTGATTTACGGACAACAATGGGCGGCTTCCGTGCCGTTGGCTCGCATCCTTTGCCTAGCCGCGCTGTTTGAAATAGTTCATTACCTTGCCACCGAAGCCCTCATCGCAACCGGACGTGTAGGCCTGAGCAATCTGCTGCAATTCATGCTGCAAACTCTGCGAGTCATCGGCCTGCTGGCCGGGATACCATTGGGGCTGACCGGCGCCTGCTGGGGATTAGTTGTAGCCTCCGCATGCGGCATGTTGCTCGCCCAAGTCTTGCTGAAAGATCAGATCGGTCTGTGCTGGTCAGATCTTGTCAGGACATGCCGTCCTAATATCGCGATCACGGCTGCAACAGCCCTCTCGGCTGGTATTGTTCACTACCTGTTTGTATTTTTCACGGCGAGCGATTATCTTGTCCGGCTCTTATTCTGTTGTCTCGTTTTCTCTCTAATCTGGCTGCTTGCCGTGCGCAGATATGCACCGGTACTTTGGCAAGAGATCGCCACCTTCGCGCAGCGTTTCCTGCCATTCCTGCATCGTCGCTGATCTTTTGATAATTGAGTCATGGAACGATCCACCCCAATAGCAAACTACTTCATGCTCGCTGCGACAGCCACCACCATACTGGCTGCCGTCATCTTGGGCTGGGTCGGTTACATAGGAAGTGATGATCAACTTTATCTTGAAGGAGGACTCGGCTGGCTTAGTCACTTCCCATATGTTGGCGTTAATCACTGGACGCTGCGACACACCATCGTCGTGCCCATGGCCTCGTTGTTCGGTGTTTTCGGCATCTCCGAGATAACGCTTGTGTTACCCGTCACCCTGCAATACCTGGCCCTGTTGACCTTGATCTTCTGGGTCATGCGGCGCCATTTCGATCTGACGACCGCCTGCATCGCCGTCTTCATCTTGGGCACGTTGCCGCTCACAGCGGTATCGGCTTCGATACTTGTTCCCGATTTCGCCGAGGTTTTTTTCTGCCTACTTTCCCTGGCCCTATTCTTCGAGGCCACACGACGCAAACACCAAACGATGTTATTGCTGCTGGCAGGGATCGCAGCTGGCTTCAGCTGGCTGACTCGCGAAACCGTCGTTTTTTTCCTTCTGACGTATGGCGTGTTGTTCCTGGCCGGCTACGGCATACCGAGACGTCAATATTTGTTGATGGCGGCTAGCTTCCTCGCCGTTGTCGGTCTCGAATTTTTCTACTTCGCCACAACGACTGGCAACCCCTTGTACCGCATTCATACCGACTTGGCGACCCATCTTGGCATCGATATTACTGCCGGCGAAAATACCGCGAACGGGCTCGAAAGCACCTTGACCAAAATCGAGGGCGAACTCTACGGCCCTTTTTCCAGAACCGGCAGTCTCTCCGTCAGCCGCCTGTTCGACCCTATCCTCGTCATCCTCGCCAACCAGGAGTTCATGCTGCTCTACTACATGGCGGCACCGATTGCCCTGTGGGCCGCCATTAAGCGTCCGTTCTCCGGCGATGGCGGAAGAATGCTGGCGGTATTTGGCCTGGCAGGGGCGATCTGGTTCGTTTGCCTCTATCTGCAAATAGGCATGACGCTACTGCCGCGCTACTATTTGTTGCCGACAGTCACGCTTATCATGGTGTTTGCCGCCTGGGTGCGTATGTACCTGTTAAAACGATCCGCAGCGCTAGCCATGGCATTGCTCGTTGCTATATTCTCCTCGCATCTGCTTGGCATCTACGTCGATAACCGCAATCCCATTTTCGGAGAACGCAGTCTCGTCGAATATCTTCAACAAACCGACGCAATCGTGCATACCGATCCAGAGACTGCCCGGCGCGGCAACTTCCTGTATAAGATAGCGGGCGTCGAAAATCGCATTGTCGACGCGCCACCCGAAGCAGGAAAGCTGTATTTCTACAATCCGGCCTATGTAGTCTTTGGCGCAAGATCATCAAATCGGCACCAACTGATCCAACAGTTGGCCCCTTACAAGCCGCAAGCAGACTGGCCCGCTGTCTGGCAAAGGGAACCCGAACGCCGCGCCATCGGCACGATCATTGACGGCATTGGGATAAAGCAGTATTTGCCTACCGAAATATACCGGCGCCTCGTACAACCCAACTTCCCGGTTGCGGTGTATCGTGTCCAACCATAACGCATATCCGCTTCTATCTTCTTGCGAAACCATGCCATGAAGCTGATCGTCCAAATACCCTGCCTCAACGAAGAGCACACCCTACCGCAAACGCTGGCCGACATACCGAGGCAGATCGAAGGCATCGACAAGGTAGAAATCCTCATCATCGACGACGGCTCCACCGACCGCACGGTGGAGGTCGCCCGCCAGCACGGCGTCGACCATATCATCATTAACAAGAAGAACCTGGGCCTGGCACGCACCTTCCGCAAGGGACTGGACGCCTGCCTTCATCACGGCGCAGACATCATCGTCAATACCGACGGAGACAACCAGTATGCCGGCTGGGACATTCCCAAGCTGGTGCGCCCGATTCTGGAAGGCAAGGCCGATATCGTCGTCGGCGACCGGCGGACCGGCCGGATCGGCCATTTTTCCGGGCCGAAAAAACTTCTGCAAAAACTGGGCAGCCGGGTAGTGCGCAACCTGTCCGAAGTGGACATTCCCGATGCCGTCAGCGGTTTTCGCGCCATCTCGCGCGAAGCGGCGCTGAGCATCAACATCGTGTCCTCCTTCAGCTACACCACCGAAATGCTGATCCAGGCCGGCAAGAAGCACATGGCCGTCACCTCCGTGCCGGTCGAGACCAACGCCAAGACGCGCGAGTCGCGGCTGTTCAAGAGCATACCGAAATTCATCGAGCGGCAACTGACCACCATGGTGCGCATGTATGCCATGTACCAGCCGTTGCGGGTGTTCTTCTTCATCGGCCTGATTCTTGGCACGATTGGCATGTTGCCGATCCTCCGTTTTCTCTACCTTTATTTCACCGGCGACGGCGACGGCCATATTCAGTCGCTGATCCTCGGCGGCGTGCTGCTCATGATGGCCTTCCTGAGTTGGCTGGTCGGACTGGTGGCCGATCTGATCAACTTCAACCGGCAGTTGATGGAAATGGCGCTGGAGCGGGTACGCAAGCTCGAGCTTGAATTGCTCGACGACAAACAGCAATCTCGGCCGTAACAGGATGCGCATCGTTTTCTGGGGCACCTACGACACGGGAAAACCACGTGTCAGGATTCTGCTGCGGGGCCTGCGAGAAAATGGTGTCGAAGTCATCGAATGCCACAAGGAAGTCTGGGGCGGCATCGAAGACAAGAGCCAGCTCAAAGGTATTGCACGGAGGTTGCGACTACTCTTTATCTGGCTATTGGCTTATCCAAGCCTGATCTGGCGCTACCTGCGCCTGCCCAAGCATGACGCCGTGGTCGTCGGCTACCTGGGCCAACTGGATGTGCTGGTGTTATGGCCATTCGCCAAGTTGCGCCGCGTTCCAATCGTCTGGGATGCTTTTCTCTCGATCTATAACACAGTGGTCGACGACCGCCAGATGGTGAAACCCAGGAATCCTATTGCTTGGGCATTGTGGATGTGGGAATGGCTTGCCTGTAAAGCTGCCGATCTCGTAATACTGGATACCCGTAGCCACGGGAACTATTTCATCGATACATTCAAAGTTCGGCCGAATAAAGTCAGGGCCGTCCTTGTCGGTGCGGAAGCCAACATATTTAACAGACGCCGTACCGCCAGCGCCGACTTTACCTATGCCGTTTCTACTGACACAAAGCCTGACATCCCTAACCCTGAGACTGGCATGACGACCCTCTCCAAGCCGCAAGCGAAGGTATTGTTTTATGGCCAATTCATTCCATTGCATGGAATCGATACTGTTGTCCAAGCCGCCAAGTTGACAGAGAAAGAAAACATTCACTGGATAATCGTCGGTACAGGCCAGGAAGCGTGCCGGATCCAGGCATTAGTCGCTCGGCTGAGACCCTCCAATCTGGAATGGATTGAATGGATTCCTTACGAGCAACTTGGTGATGCGATAAGAGAGGCTGATGTCTGCTTGGGTATTTTTGGCGCCACTGACAAGGCATCCCGGGTCATCCCCAACAAGGTATTCCAGATCCTTATGAGCGGCAGGCCCATGATCACTCGGGACTCACCGGCTATTCGCGAGCTTATTCCATCGGAATCGTTCGGCATCTGGCTAATCCCACCGGCAGACCCGGTGGCCTTGGCTCATGCGGTGCGTGCCGCCATCAGCACCAGCCTGCCTGACGTGCTGCATGAGGACCTCCGCAAAAAGATAGGCCCAGCAGAAATCGCCCGTAGTTTGCTGTCCCATACGCAAACACTACATCCCACAGCAACCTGAGATTCACTATGGAATATCACCCTATGTATGGCCCTTCCCTACCCGACATGGGCTGGGTTCCTGCTCCAAGGTTCTTGCTACGTCGGCACCGTATTTTGAAGATGCTAGCTGGGATACCGCCAGGTCAACTGCTAGAGGTTGGTTGTGGTCCCGCTACACTTATTCACGAACTGCAACAGCAAGGTTATGCCTGTACTGCCCTGGAATCATCCTCGGCGGCTTTGGCAATAGCCCGAAGCCTCAACCCGACTGTAGTCTTCCATGAATGTCCCCAAGATACCTGGACCAATGCATTCGACTACTTGATGGCATTCGAAGTTCTTGAGCATATTGAAGATGATCGTGGTGCATTGAAGCAATGGCGTACCTGGCTCAAACCTGGTGGCACCATACTGGTATCAGTACCCGCCCACATGAAGAAATGGACTGCCTCAGACGATTGGGCCGGTCATGTTCGCAGATATGAGAAGCTAGAACTCCACAAGTTATTTAAGGAATCAGGCTTCACCATTACACGGTTTGAAAGCTATGGATTTCCTTTGGCAAATGCAATTGCCCCCTTACGTGCTCGCATGCACAAACGCCAGCTTGCAGAAAGAAGAAATGCCAATCACGATGACCGGCAACAAAACAATGCCATGAGCGGTGTTTCCCGATCTACTGAGAGCAGACTCTATCCTTTGCTTAAATCGTTTCCAGGCACCATATTGATGCGGATGGCCTTTGTATCCCAAGCCATTTTTTCTCATTTGGATATTGGCAACGGCTATGTGCTTGCTGCCAAAAGGCAGGACTAAGCATTACTGCGCTAAGTGTCTTGTGAATAATTTACTCTTACGTACTATTAGCCTAAGCATAGCGGTGGTTTGTATCGCATATTTTGCATATGTGCTTATTAACAACATCAGTGCGTTACCTTCCTTGCGCTACAACAGTACATTAGTCGCTGCCTTCTGTTGCGCCGTCGCATTAGTTCTTTCCGTATATGCCATACAACTCATTATCACTCATTGGTTGTTGTTCGGTCTGGGTGAGTTGCCCGATTGGCGCAGGACCGCGCCAATCATCCTTTTGTCTCAATTTGCAAAATATCTGCCAGGAAATGTCGGTCATTTCGTCGGGCGTGTAGCCATCGGCAAGAAGTACGGTTATGGAGGCCAGCATTTGCTATTCACAATCGGCTACGAGATCGGCTGGGCCATAGTCGTTTCTGCGACAGTCGCCACTTTGGCTCTCTTGTATTCGGGACACGAACTATCTGCAGGCTTACTGCCCAAAGTACCGCCGTTTTGGCTTATTGGGTTTCTGGTTGCCTCTGTTGTCGCCCTGCCGCCACTGGGCACTTACATTCTCAACCGGTGGCGACCTGCTTTCATCGCACACCTGTTGGGTGAACGTGCCGTAACACTTCCACCCCTGTCGATCACCACGGCATGCATGCTCTTGTATGTGGCCGTCTTCTGCCTCAACGGTCTTGGCCTAGCGATTCTCGGCGAAGGTCTGATCGGCAAGGGCATGGAAAATCTTGTGCTGCTGATTGGTCTGTTTTCCGTCGCCTGGCTGGCCGGTTTTGTCGTACCCGGCGCTCCCGGCGGTCTCGGGGTTCGCGAAGCAATCCTTGTTGCCAGTCTGGCGCCGTTGTATGGCGAACCAGCGGCTGTCGCCTTGTCGCTGGGGTCGCGAATCGCTTTTATTCTGGGTGATGGCTTGGCATTTTTGGTTGGTTTGATTGCGTATCGCCTGTACCCACCAAATGTGTCGGAGTCGACAACTACCCGCTCCCCTTTTCAGTCGTGATGGAACATCCTCGGCGATGCCCGCCCTTAACCGCGCATCTCACCAGTCATCAGTCATGTTGCCCGAGCCGAATCAGCCTTGGGCGCGCAATCAGAATAGCGATCACATTTCCTGGCTACCATCAGAGTGTATGGGGT
>DLMX01000053.1:0-5797 GCA_002479405.1 Methylophilaceae bacterium UBA7525 | reverse complement strand
CCCATCAGAGTGTATGGGGTCGCCATGTGGCCAAGCAAGCGTAGCGGCGGCAGGCTCCGCAGCAAGGATAGCAGCAGGCGGGCGGGCATTCCCTTGCCTGTCGTATCGATCAGATCGAAACGATCAAGACATTGAAAGCCTTGCGGTTCCAGGAAGCCCCGCAACCCATAGACACTGAACCAGTTTACCGCCGGATACTTTGCATAGTTGGCCAGATCGGGCCGGTCGGTGACCGCCCGATGTTCGAAGTAGCGCTTGAGCCGGTGCGGATACCAGCCGTAGAAAGGTAGATTGAATTCCTGCTGCTTCGGGCAAAGCTTGCTGCTGGTGTTGATGTAGATAAGCCCGCCCGGCCGCAGCACGCGGATGGCTTCGCTCAGGCAGCCCTGCCAGTCCGCCACGTGTTCAAGCAGTTCGGGCAGCAGGCAGATATCGACCGTCTCGTCGCCGCAGGGCAGTTCGGTAGCGCTGCCAACATCGAAGCTGGCATTGATGCCTTGTTCTTCGGCACGTCGCCTGGCCAACTGGACGAGAGGCTCATTGATGTCGATACCCCGGTAACGGTGGCCGCACTGTGTCCAGAAAAGCGATTGCGTGCCGGCGCCGCAGCCGATATCGAGAATATCGAGCTGCCGACCTTGTGGAAGAGGCCCATAGATGCGGAGCAGAGTCTGGCAGGCAACCCGGAAGCGCTCTAGTGTTTCAGGGGCTAGGCTTTGCTGTTCGTAAAATTTGAAAAAGTTCTCGTGGGAACCGGTATCCCACGCTTTGGTTTCGCTTCCCTGGGTTTCGTTCAACATGTAGCGGCGGCCCTTCCTGTCCACGCATTCCGCAACATCTGTGCGCAGCGTTTTACGTTTGTGGCTCCCCACGGCGTGAAACGCGGCAACTGGAAGCTGTCGCCATCAGGATTGCCGACGCCGTGCGCGGTACTCACGGCCAGTTCGAAACCGAGTTCGCGCACCATGTCCACGTGGCGCGCAGCGTAGTCCCGGTGAGGCCGGCCATTCGGATAGGCGAATGTCGACACGGGCTTGCCGGTAATCGCTTCCAGCCGTTGCTTGCCTCCGGCGATTTCCTGCCGCGCCACGTCATCTTCAACTGATGCCAGGATCGGATGATTGATGGTATGACCGCCGATGCCCACCCCGCGGCGCGAAAGCTCCCGCACCTGCTCCGAAGTCAGCATGATGTCGCTGGGAAGCGGAGCGCAGTCTGACAGCTCATGCAGGCGCGCGACGTCATGACGACGCTGCTCGGGCGGGCGGTACTTGAGCTGCTCCAGAATCGCGGAGACCGCCGCCCGGCGTTCCTCCAGGCTGGCGATTGAATGCTCGCCAAGTCCAACCTCCGTCAGATCGAGACGCGTGTGGCCGGTCATGGCAATGGCATCGATTACCGCATCGTTGAACATGCGACCGCCATCTAGATAACCGGTGGCGATGAACACGGTGGCGGGCAGCCGGTATTTTTCGAGGATGGGCAAGGCGACGGTCAGATTGTCGGCATAGCCGTCGTCGAAAGTGATGCAGCAGGCGCGTCGCGGCAGACGGCCTTGCCTGAGACGTTCAGCAGCTTCGCGCAGTGGCAGCACGGCAAAATGACGGGCGATAAAGTTCATGAATTGGTCGAATCCGGCCGCATCCGGTTCCCCGGGCCGCAATGGGTCGGGTGCCGCCAACACGCGATGGAATATGAGAATTGTCAATGCTTGCCGGAACGATGGCCAAGCCAGCAACGGTAGCGACTCGATCATGCCGGTGCAGCCTTTGGCGCCAATGCCGGAGATTCCATTTCCTGCCGCACCAGCCGTCGCAGCGCGATAAGGATGACCACGATGTAATAAGGCAGGTCGAAATAGGTCAGGCTGAGGAAGGCGCCACCCACCGCATAGCCGACGAGACTCACCTGGCACATGGAGGCCAGATCGTAAGCCCACAGGAGTTCCGACTTTCCCTTGGTCGAGCGCATCACCCAGCTACCGTTCAACCAGGTAAAACCGAACACCATCAGGAAAAGGGCCAGGCCGACGAATCCGTGTTCGCCGAGTATCTGGAAATAGATGCTGTGCGCCACCTTGATGTTGGTCGGGTCGGGCGCATAACGCTGGAATACATCAGCCGTGTCAAGCACGAAGCCTCCGCCGAGCGGGAAACGGTCGACCGCGACATTCCATGCGACCCACCAGGCATTGATCCGCCCCATTGCAGAGGCGTCCTCGCTATAGGTCTTGATTGAGGCCATGCGTTCGGTCCAGTTCTCCGGCATGAACTGCCAGGCAATCGGCAGAGCAAGGAGGACCGCCATACCGATCAGGCCCTTCTTACGGCTCTTGGTGAACAGGAAGAAGGACATCGCGGCCAAGGCGAGGAAAGCGCCGCGCGAATGCGATCCGATGACGGCACCGACACAGAGCAGCATCGCCGCCACGCAACTGATCCTGACCCATTTGTTGTCGCTGTGCAATTGCAGGTAACGGAACAGGGGGACAACCATGATCATGGCCAGCGCCAAGGTATTGTTGTCGGCAATAAAACTCTGCGCCGGCCCCCAAACGCGATTCGCACCGGCAGTCAGGATGGTGAAGACCCCTCCCTTGATGCCAAAGAACCCGACAGAGAGAGCCAGCACCCAGGTCAGCCAATGCAAATGGCGATGTTCCGTAATCAGGAGCAAAGACACCAGCACCATGAACTGGATCTTGAAGGCACGCACCCAGAGATCCCACTCCCGGTCCGGATGAAATGCGAACAGCGGTGAAACGCATATCCATGCAACGAACAATACCAGCGCGATGGCGGCGCGATCATTCGGCAGCGGATTGAGCTTCCTGGCATGCACGAGCATGGCGATCAGCGTGCACAGCGCAACGATCTGGGCGAAGGGCATGCTGTAGGCGAAGCCCCAGGTGAACCGGTGCGGGTTCATGATGCCCAGCCACACCCACATCAGCAGGCCGATGTAGGGATTGCGGAGGATGAAGGGAATCGTGCCGAGAACGAAGGCGGTGAGAATCAGGTCACGCATGGCGCATTTGTATCACGACACGCCGGACAAACGGCGAAAGAGCGCCAACTGCCCTTCGGTGGTGGGTTGCCAGCCGAACCGTTCAGCATAGGCGCGGGCGGCCTGCCTCGTAGGCATAGCGTCGCGCAGGCGGGCGACCGCGCGCACGATGCCCCCGGCGCTGCGCTCGTCCATCAGTACGCCCGCGTCGGGAGATGCGACGACTTCGGGCGTGCCCCAGACATTGGTGGCCACCACCGGCGTGCCGCAGGCCATGGCTTCGAGCAGCACGTTGGCCCAGCCTTCGCGGCTGGAGGCGAGCACGAGGCAATCGACGGCGCTGTAGAGGGTGCGCAGCCTGGCTTGCGGCATGGCACCGAGAAAATGCACCCGTTGGGTCAGGCCCAGTTGTCCGGCCAGCGCGCGCAGGCGCGTTTCTTCTTCGCCGCCGCCGGCGATATAGAGCTCGGCGTCGGGGATATCCGCCAGCGCTTCGACGACCAGATGATGCCCCTTGCGTTCGATGAGATGGCCGACCGAGGCGATGGCGAATTTGTCGTTCATGCCGAAGGCGTCACGGGCCCGGGCCTTGTCTTCGGGCTGGAACAGTTCGAGGTCGACGCCGTTGCGCAGCGCGGTGATCTTCCGTGCCGTCCCGCCAAGGCCGACTATGGCGTCCTTGAGCGCGGCGCAGACGGTGATCATCGCCGCGCAGTCTTCGGCGGCTTGCAGGATCATGCGGCGCGGCTTGTCGAACTGGGGGATCAGGTTGATGTCGGTGCCGCGCGCGGTGATGACCACCGGCTTGCCCAGCGCCTTGCCGATCATGGTGGCCGCGACGCCGTCCGGATAGAAGTAGTGGGCGTCGATGAGGTCGAAGTCGAAGCCCCCGGCAATCAGCTTCTTCGCGGCGGCGAGGCCGGTACGCGCGAGGGCATGGGGCGCGCTGTTCATGCCGACCTTGGGCAGCAGCAGGTAACGGGGATGCTCGATGCCGATGCCATTGCGCACTTCATGGCGCGGCACGGCGGCGTGTTTGGCGTATTCGCCGAAGCGTTTGTGCTTGAAGGGAAACCACGGCACGGGGGCGACGACGCGGGTTTCGACTTCGCCACTGGCCAGCAGGTGGCGCAGGCGGGTTTCGACGAATATCCCGTGGTTCGGCCGCACGCTGCTGGGGTAGAGCGTGGAGAAGAGAAGCGTGCGGATCATTCAAGCCTTGGCGAGCCGCTCCAGCCATTCACGCAGCAGCCGGCGATAGCTGGGGATTTGCGCGAATATCTCGTTGGCGAGTTCTTCGTTGTAGGTATGGGCGGTCAGGTTGCGATGATCGACCATGGCAAGTCCGATGCGGGCTTCTTCCTCTGTAAGCAGTCCATTTTCCAGACTGGCACGGACAACGGGTTTGGGCGATGCCAGTTCGATACCGTAACGATCGAGGAGGACGGCTTGCGCGGCTTTCCATGTCGCCTCGAAGGTGTATTCAAAACGCTGGATGGCGGCATCGCGAATGATGCTGCTGGATGGTTGGTACGCCAGTTCGTCAAGCGTACCCAATGCCTGCAGGGCTGTGGCTATGCGCCGGTCTGAACGGGCCATGGAATACCCTCGCGATCGATTGCCGCACGCAAGTGCGCGGGCGCGCTGGCGTAATCGACCAGGTCGATGCGAAAGGGAACCGGGGATTCTTCCAGCGCCTCTCGCAGCGCCGCCATGTCGTCCAACGCAATAGGTTGTGAGGCAATCAAGGCCAGATCGATGTCGGATACACGCCGCGCATCGCCACGCGCCCGGGAGCCAAACAGTTTCAGACCGGCATCTTCACTGGCCAGCCATGGCGCCAAGATCCGCTCGATAGCGGATCGATCCTGCGGATTCAGTTGGTCGATAGCAGAGCAGCGCATGCGCACCAGTGTATCAAACAAGCGTACCTTGCTTATATATGCGCAAGTTTCCGGTCTGCCCCTGTTCCACCGTAAGGAATAGGGGGCACGGATTATTGGGGGTCATTAAACCGTGGTCTGTCCCTGGTTTTGCTCCCGCTACACGGACTCGACTCGCAGTCCGGCCATGCCTGCCGCTTCACGCTGTCGTGCGTCTTCTGATATGAAGACATCGGCCTGCAATGCCACGGCACCGCCAATATGGATGGCATCCATGCCGCGCAGGATATTCGCCTCGAGGCTTGCAATCGATTGAGCCAACACCGGCGGTGTCAGGTCGCAGATCGCTGCATCCTCGATGTCCGCCAGCAGCAGGGTTTTCAATTGCCGGTATTGGGTGTCGTTGATCCTGCCCTCGCGGCGCAAACGACAGAACGCGGAAATGATTTCCGGCAGCGCAATGGCAGACAGGCCGATTTCTGTCGCCCGATCGCACCACGCCAGAACCTTGTCGGTGCCGGGTTCGCTGATGTAGCGCTTGGCGAAGGCCGAGCTATCGAAGAAAACGCGCACCCGATCGTCCTCAGGCGCCTGATGCGCGCTCTTCGAGAATCAAGCGGCTGACAGAAATACTGTCCAACACGAGGGGCTGGGCTTTACGACGTTTCCACGATGGCAGATCGGCTACCACAGGTACGATGTCGGCAATGGGCTTGCCGTTGCGTAGCACACGCACAGATTCTCCCGACTCGACAATGTCGAAATAGGTCTTGGCGTGGTTGCGGACTTCGGTGAAGGTGACCTGTCTCATATCGGCCTCCTAATGTACATATTGGTGTAATTATGCATGTTCATTCACCAATTGACCAGCCCTGCCCAATCGCCCTGTCGTGAGCTTTCAAGTTGTC
>DLMX01000027.1:4826-5680 GCA_002479405.1 Methylophilaceae bacterium UBA7525 | reverse complement strand
GCGCGCGTCGGCGCCAATTCCGTGGTCATCCACGACATACCGGAAAGCATGACGGTGGTCGGTATTCCAGGCCGCGTCGTATTGCCTGAAGATCAGCGGCGCCAGCCGCAAAAGGGCATCGACCTTGACCATCATTTGATGCCGGACCCGGTTGGCCATGCGGTGGAAACCCTGCTTGAACGCATAGACGACCTTGAAGTGCAGCTGGTGATGCTGAAACTGCAGCAGGACCGCGACGGCAAGGAGCTGGTGGAAGCCGGCACGCCTGAAAAACCCGCTGGCATCATCATCGTGCACTGATGCCGCTCGATCTGAACAACCTTACTTCAATCAACGGAGACATCATGAGCAGCCTAGTCGACACCATGCAGAAATTTTCCTCGGCCGAGGAATTCCTCGATTTCCTGGAGGTGGATTACGACCCGCCGGTCGTGCATGTGAACCGTCTGCACATACTCAAGCGCTTTCAGCAGTATCTGGGGCGTGACCGGGTGGCGGAAGGTTTGCCGGAAGCTGAAGAACGCGCTGCCTACAAGCAACGGCTGGAAATGGCCTATGCCGATTTCGTCAAGTCGAATGCGGCTACCGAGAAGGTGTTCAAGGTGTTCCAGGAGGCGGATGGCGTGCAAACGGTGAGCATCAGCAAGCTGAAGGATACATTGGCCGAACGCCATGCCTGATTTGTCGTATTTGCGACAAACCGGATGCCAGCCAATGTGAATATGTAAGTGCATGAATTTAAGTTAAAAATTAAATAAAACAGGGTCTGGCACAGAGGTTGCTGTAGTCATATCAAGCAAGAACACGGAGTCAGCAATGCATATCGTCGTCTGTATCAAACAAGTCCCGGATAG
>DLMX01000027.1:450-4544 GCA_002479405.1 Methylophilaceae bacterium UBA7525 | reverse complement strand
CAATACGGCGGCCGGGTGACGGTGCTGACCATGGGGCCGCCGATGGCGGAAGCCGCCTTGCGCAAGGCTATCTCCTACGGCGCGGACGATGCGGTGCTGGTGACCGACCGCGTGTTCGCCGGTTCGGATACTTTGGCGACCAGTTATGCGCTGGCTTCCGCCATCAGCCAGATCAGCAAGGACATGCCGGTCGATCTGGTGTTCACCGGCAAGCAGACCATCGACGGCGATACGGCGCAGGTCGGTCCCGGCGTGGCAAAACGCCTGGACATGCAGTTGCTGACCTATGTCTCCAAGGTGCGCGCGCTGGATACAGAGAATGATGAGATTGTCGTCGAACGCCGCTCCGAAGGTGGTGTGCAGGTACTGAAGACCAGCACACCATGCTTGATCACAGTGCTGGAAGGCAACAACGAGATGCGCTTCGCGACCATGGCCAACATGTTCCGTGCCTCGCGTTATCCGGTAAAGATATGGAACAAGGAGGCTGCCGGCATCGAGGACGTCACCAAGACCGGTCTCAAGGGTTCGCCGACGGTGGTTTCCAAGGTGTTCGCACCGACGCCGCGCGCAGTGAAAGCCGAGATCATCCAGTGCGAAAGCAATGAACCAGCAGACTTGAGCGTGACGCTGCTGGCCAAGATGTTCAACAAGCACCCGAAGCTGGAAAAAGAGATCGCCAAGAGGGCGGTATGAAAAATGAGTCAGCTACAGAGGACACAGAGATCACAGAGATCACAGAGAAAACCCGAAGTACGGTCTTTTCTCTCTGTGGCCTCTGTGTGCTCTGTGGCTAGCAGTCAGGTTTTGAAAAGGACTACAAAATGAGCGAAGAAACTGAAGCCAAAAAGCCTGCGGCAGGCAAGAGGAAGCTGCAACTGGATGAAAGCCTGCTGGGGTACAAAGGCGTATGGGTGTTCGTTGAGCACGAACGCGGCGCCATCCATCCGGTTTCGCTGGAACTGCTGGGTGAAGGCAGGAAACTGGCTGATATGCTGGGGGTGGAGCTGGCCGGTGTGGTCATGGGCCAGCCGGGCGACACCACGCGCAGTTTCTGCCATGAGGCTTTCTTTCACGGCGCCGATCTCTGTTATCTGGTCGAAGACCCGCTGCTCACCGATTACCGCAATGAACCCTATACCAAGGGGCTGACTGACCTGGTCAATAAATACCAGCCTGAAATCCTGCTGCTGGGTGCCACCACGCTGGGTCGTGATCTGGCAGGCAGCGTGGCGACCACACTGAAGACCGGTCTCACTGCCGATTGTACCGAGCTCAATGTTGACCTGGAAGCCCGCAGTCTGCTGGCAACACGTCCGACCTTCGGTGGCAGCCTGCTGTGTACCATTCAGACCCTCAATTACCGGCCGCAGATGGCGACAGTGCGACCGCGCGTGATGGCCATGCCGGAACGCGATGCGACACGTAGCGGCCGCATCGTGGAAGACAAGCTGGGCATGATGGAGTCCTCCATCATCACCAAGGTGCTGGAATTCATCCCGGACGAGATGCAGGACAAACCGCAATTGCCGTTCGCCGACATCATCGTTTCCGGCGGCCGCGGCATGAAAAAGCCGGAAAACTTCAAGCTGATCTGGGATCTGGCCAATGTGCTCGGTGCCGAGGTTGGTGCGACGCGTCCGGTGGTGCAGGCCGGCTGGCTGGACCTGGAGCGTCAGGTCGGGCAGTCCGGCAAGACCGTGCGGCCCAAGCTCTATATCGCCGCCGGCATCTCCGGTGCGATTCAGCATCGTGTAGGCATGGATGCCTCGGATGTGATCATTGCCATCAACAACGACCCGAACGCGCCGATTTTTGATTTTGCCCATTACGGTATCGTCGGCAACGCCATGACCATACTTCCCGCATTGACCGAAGCATTCAAGGCGCATCTGGCTACCGCCAGGAAAGCCGGATAAGGAGAACACAACATGGCTGAAAAATTCGATGTGATCGTCGTCGGCGCCGGCCCTTCCGGCAATTCTGCGGCTTATACGCTGGCCAAGGCGGGACTCAGTGTGCTACAGATCGAGCGCGGCGAATCGCCCGGTTCCAAGAATGTGCAGGGCGCCATTCTCTATTCCGACGCGCTGGAGCGCATGATTCCTGATTTCCGCGACGATGCGCCGCTGGAACGCCATATCATCGAGCAGCGCATGTGGGTGCTGGACGATGAATCCTATATCGGCTCGCATTACCGCTCGGATGCATTCAATAAGGAACCCTACAACCGCTACACCATGATCCGCTCGCAGTTCGACAAGTGGTTCTCTGAACGCGTGAAGGCGGCAGGGGCTTTGGTGATTTGCGAGACCACGGTTTCCCATCTGCTGCTGGATGGCGAGCGCGTGATCGGCGTCATGACCGACCGCCAGGGCGGCGAGATTTATGCCGATGCGGTGATCCTGGCCGACGGTGTCAATTCCTTGCTGGCCAAGAAGGCCGGTTTTCACCCGGAGCTGCAGCCCAAGAATGTGGCGCTGGCCGTGAAGGAGATTCACTTCATGCCGCAGGAACTGATCGAGCAGCGCTTCAATGTCAGCGGTACCGAAGGCGTCGTCATCGAGATGGTAGGCAAGATCACCAAGGGCATGATGGGCACCGGTTTCCTATATACCAACAGCGAATCGGTGACCATCGGTGTCGGCTGCATGCTGTCCGATTTCAAGAAGCAGGGCACCACGCCTTATGCACTGCTGGAAGAGATGAAGGCGCACCCGGCAATCAAGCCGTTGATCCAGGGCGGCGAAATGAAGGAATACACCGCCCACCTGATCCCCGAAGGCGGCTATAACGCGATGCCTCCCATCTACGGCGAAGGCTGGATGATCGTCGGCGATGCCGGCATGTTCGTCAATGCCGTGCACCGCGAAGGCTCCAACCTGGCGATGACCACCGGCATGCATGCGGCCGAAACGCTGATCGAACTGAAGAATGAAGGCAAGGCATTCAGTGCGGCCAACCTCAATCGCTATCAGGCCAAGCTGGACGAGAGCTTCGTCATGAAGGATATGAAGAAGTACAAGAACATGCCGGACGTGTTCCATAGCAATCCGCAGTTCTTCAATGACTATCCGGAAATGCTGTCCAATGCCGCCCGCACCATGTTGACGGTGGACGGCGTCGACAAGAAATCCAAGGAACGCGAAATCCGCGGCACATTCCGCCGTCGCCGCTCGCTGTTCGGTCTGCTGGGCGATACATTCAAATTGTGGAGGGCATTCGAATGAGTGCGATCAAGGTAGAAGAGAAACTGTTCCAGAACCGCTACAAGGTCGATTCCGGCCATCCGCATATCAGCATTATCGATGAGGACAAATGCCGCAATGACTGTCAGGCGCAGGCCTGCACCGTGTGCTGCCCGGCCGGTTGCTGGACCATGGAAGGCAACGGCCAAGTCACGGTGATCAGCGACGGCTGCCTGGAATGCGGTACCTGCCGCATCATCTGCGACGAACACCATAACGTCGAATGGGATTATCCGCGCGGCGGCTACGGCATTCTGTTCAAGTTCGGTTGAAGAACATTTTTGCCACAGAGCTCACAGAGGACACAGAGAAAAACCGTTTCAGTAACAACGATTGGTGAAGCAATGGTTTTCTCTGTGATCTCTGTGATCTCTGTGTCCTCTGTGGCTGAGTCAAGAATTTTAGAAACTATCAGGAGTCATCATGCCCAAACCCCTCAAGCACGTTTTTGTCTGTAACCAGGCACGTCCTGCCGGCCACCCGCGCGGTTCCTGCCAGGCCAAGGGCGGCAACGATATCGTGCAGGCTTTCTGGCAGCAGGCACAGGCACGCAATTTGTGGGACAAGTTTTCCGTGACTTATTCCGGTTGCCTTGGCCCATGCGATAGCGGTCCCAATGTGCTGGTCTATCCGGAGGGCGTCATGTACAGCGGTGTCAGCAAGGAAGACGTGGTCGAGATCATTGATAAACACCTGTTGGGCGATGAAGTGGTCGAGCGCCTGAAAGCGCCGGAAAGTGTCTGGTAGCCAGGTTTTTCAGGGCATCGCCTTGCCCGATGACCTGCCGCCGCGCGTGGCAGGGTATGTTTCCGCCGCGCTGGCAGCGCTGGGCGAATGGCGCGAAGC
>DLMX01000027.1:0-282 GCA_002479405.1 Methylophilaceae bacterium UBA7525 | reverse complement strand
GCGCAGGCGACGGATCCGGATTGCCTGCATGTCTATTACCTGCTTTACAAACTGTATTTCAACCGCAAGCGCCTGACCGATGCCGACCATGCCGCCTGCATGGCGCTGGATGCTTCTGCGCGGCTGGCCGGCATTACTTCTGACTGGCATCTGCTGGACCGCGATACCTGTGACTGGGGTAGCGTGGCGTCTCCGCAGCATTTCTACCTGTTCAGTCTCAAGGCGCTGGCCTTTATCCGGCTGCGTCATGAACGCGTGACGGAAGCCCATGAAATCCTCGCC
>DLMX01000067.1:2100-6601 GCA_002479405.1 Methylophilaceae bacterium UBA7525 | reverse complement strand
GCCCGGGTAGGTCAGCAGCACCTCCAGCCGGTTGCGGGCTGCCGGGTCGCGGTCGAACACGCAATCCAGGTCCTCTTTCATCAGGCCGAACAGCGTGCTCATGACAGCCTCCTTTCATCCCGTTCACTGTCATGCAGGGATTCCAGGTACATGCGCATCAGCTCTTCTGTCTGCGGATTGCGTTTGTTGCTGCTGGCAAACTGGCGAATCAACGCCAGCACCTGCGGGGCTTCCCGGTCCTGAAGATTGATGCCGAGCTGGGCATACGCATGCTTGACGCCATGACTGCCGGAATGCTTGCCCAGCACCAGCCGGCGATTACGACCGACCTGTGCCGGGTCGAAGCTCTCGTAGGTCGCCGGGTCCTTCAGCATGCCGTCCACATGCAGGCCGGATTCATGCGTGAACACCGCTTCGCCGACGATGCTCTTGTTCGCCGCAACGGTACGGCCGGAAGCATCCGCCACCAGCCGGGAAATAACCGGAAAACTGCGGGTATCGACACCGGACTCAATGCCGTGCAACCGCTGCAAGGCCATCACCACCTCTTCCAGCGGCGCATTGCCGGCGCGCTCGCCGAGCCCGTTGACCGTGGTGTTGACATGGCTGGCACCTGCCAAGGCCGCGGCAATGGAATTGGCGGTCGCCAGGCCGAGATCGTCATGCGCATGGATCTCAATTTCCATATCCACCGCACGCGCCAGTTGATTGATACGATTGAACGTGACGAAAGGATCGAGCACACCCAGCGTATCGGCATAACGGAAGCGGCGAGCGCCGGCGGCCTTGGCCGTCTCCGCCACTTGCAGCACAAACGCCTGGTCGGCGCGCGAAGCATCCTCGCCACCCACCGCAACTTCCAGCCCCAGGCCGCAAGCCTTGCGGACGAAATGCCAAACCTGCTGCAGCACCCAGTCGCGGTTGCGGCGCAGTTTACGCTCAATGTGCAGATCGGACACCGGCAGGGAAAGATTGACCAGCTGCGCGCCGGACTGGCGGCAAGCCTCAAGGTCGGCTTCGGTCATGCGCCCCCAGACCATCAGCCGGCTCGGCAGGCCAAGAGAGGCGATGGCGCGTATATCCTCGATCTCCGCCAGGCCCATGGCAGGAATGCCTACTTCCAGCTCCGGCACGCCGGCATCCACCAGCGCCTTGGCAATCGCCAGCTTCTCGCCGCGTGAAAATGCCACGCCGGCGGTCTGTTCGCCGTCGCGCAAGGTGGTGTCGTTAATAATGATGTTGCTGTCAGCTTGTCGCATTTGGCTGCCTCAAGTCGTTTCAACAGGACTGAAGCATAGCCTGTGCCAGCCCAAAAATTTATTTATTAATGTTTGTATTCAAATACTTGAAAACATAAAAACCTGCCAGCGCTTTGTCTGCATTGCGACAAACGACACATGGAAGGAGATGCAAGGGAAGTGCTGATTTAATCAGAGAGAGGGATGAGATGGCCGCCAGGATCGTAAAGATACTGACAGGCCGGTGTGATGAATCTCGTGTTACTCGTGCTCGCGTGCGTGGTTAAGGCTGTAGCGCGGCAACTCGACGGTCAGCGGCGCTTCGCCTACCTTGATCTGGCATGCCAGCCTTGAGGTCGGCGTCAGTCCCCAGGCTTCGTCCAGCTGATCCTCTTCATCATCCGCCGCGGGCGGCAACGAGGCAAAACCTTCGCGCACGATGATGTGGCAAGTACTGCAGGCACAAACGCCATCGCAGGCATGCTCGATCTCAAGCCCCGCCGCGAGCAAGGCGTCGCATAACACCTTGCCCGGTTTGACTTCCAGTGACAGACCATCCGGGCAGACATCGGCGTGCGGCATAACGGTGATGATGGTCATAGCTCGATACTCTCCAGTTGTTTTCCGGACAGCGCACGCCGCACCGAAGCATCCATGCGACGACCTGCAAATTCCACAGTCGCCGCATTCAAGGCCTCTGTCGCCTGACGCAGGGATTCGAGGCTGTTGGCATCGCCCATGATCAGCACCTCGGCCAGGTCGTAGATGCCGGTCCAGATGGCATCCCATTCCGGCTTGCTCAGCAGTTCATGGCCGTTTTCGGCCATTGCAGCTTCGGTCGCGTCGAGCAGGCGTCGCGCTTCCACTTGTGCCTCGCGCAGCATGCGCATGGTCTTGTCATGCTCGGCATTGGCAATGCCGGAACTCAGCATGCCGAGTATCTCCGAATCGCTCAAACCGTAGGAAGGCTTGACTGCCACGCTGGCTTCCACGCCACTGGTCTGTTCTCGAGCGCTGACGGAAAGCAGTCCATCGGCATCGACCTGGAAAGTCACCCGAATGCGCGCGGCACCCGCCACCATGGGCGGAATGCCTCGCAGTTCGAATCGCGCCAGCGAACGGCATTCAGACACCAGTTCACGTTCGCCCTGCACGACATGGATACTCATGGCCGTCTGGCCGTCCTTGAAGGTGGTGAAGTCCTGCGCACGTGCCGAAGGGATGGTCGAGTTGCGCGGAATGATCTTTTCGGTGAGTCCGCCCATGGTCTCCAGACCGAGCGAGAGCGGAATCACGTCAAGCAGCAGCAGATCGTTGTCACTACGATTGCCGGCCAGCGCATTGGCCTGGATCGCCGCACCGAGGGCGACCACCTTGTCCGGGTCCAGATTGGTCAGCGGTTCGCGGAAGAAGAATTCAGTGACCGCCACACGCAAATGCGGCATGCGGGTAGCGCCGCCGACCAGCACCACGCCCTGCACATCCTCGACCTGCAGGCCGGCATCACGCAGTGCACGACGCACCGGGCTGAAGGTTCTGCCCAGTAGCGGCTTGCTGAGTTCAAAGAAAATATCGCGGCTGACAATCGCACTGACAGGTTTGCCGCCTGCCAGCACGCAAGAAATCTCGGTGGCTGGCGCATCGGTCAGCCGCTCTTTCGCCAGGCGTGCTTCGGTCAGCAGCAAACGTGCATCCTCTGCCGATAAAGGCGGGAGCTGCAAAGTCTCTATCAGCCAGTTGTAAATGCAGCGGTCGAAATCGTCGCCGCCCAGCGCAGAATCGCCGCTGGTTGCCAGCACCTCGAAGACCCCGCGCGTCAGGCGCAGAATGGAAAAATCGAAGGTACCGCCGCCGAGGTCATAGACACAATAAATGCCCTCGGACGCGTTATCGAGGCCGTAAGCGATCGCCGCAGCAGTCGGCTCATTGAGCAGGCGCAAAACACTGATGCCGGCCAGACGTGCGGCATCCTTGGTCGCCTGACGCTGCGCGTCATCAAAATAGGCCGGTACGGTGATCACGGCGCCCGACAACTCGCCGCCCAGGCTCTGCTCGGCGCGCAGGCGCAGCACCTTGAGAATCTCGGCAGAAACTTCCACCGGGCTGAGTTCGCCTGCCACGGTCCTGAGCTTGACCATGCCGGGCGCATCGATGAACTGGTAAGGCATGGCCTCGATGTCGGCAATGTCATCCACGCCTCGCCCCATGAAGCGCTTGACCGAAACGATGGTGTTGTGCGGGTCCTGTGCTGCCTGCTCACGCGCATCCCAACCGACTTCCACCTCGCCATCTGCGCTGTATCTCACGACGGAAGGCAGCAAGGCACGGCCCGCATCATCCGGCAATACCTCGGCCTCGCTGCTGCGTACCGACGCTACCAACGAATGTGTGGTGCCAAGGTCTATGCCGACTGCCAGCCGGTGTTGATGCGGCGCGGCACTCTGGCCCGGTTCGGCGATTTGCAATAAAGCCATATCAGACACCCGCTCCTGAAGACGGCTTTCCCGCGAAGGAGAGCCCAAGACTTTCTGTTTCTAAAAGACACACTTTTTTCAAAAGACACGCTGCTTTCAGTTCAAACCCGGCCATGGCTGCTTGCGCTTTCCATGTTATCGATGACGTCATCGATATCGTTGCGCAGCTTTTCATAGAACCTCAGTTCATTCATGCGCAATGCCGCAGCCTGGTAATCGCCCTGCTCATCCAGCATGGCAGCCAGTTCGTTTTCCTGGGTGGTCAGCTTGTGACGCAAGCGACGCGCCAGTACTTCAAGCACCTTGATATCCTGCATGGCACTTGCCTCTTCTATCGCTTCGCGCCATTCCATCTGCGCGGTAAGAAAGGCAGGAGAAACCGTCGCGGAATTCTCAGCCTCGGCATAACCTGCGAGGCGGATCAGGCATTGCGCGCGACTGACCGGATGGCGCAAGGTACGATAGGCATCATTCACGTCGGCAGACAGCTGCAGCGCCATGCGGCGCTCGTTCTCGCTGTGGCTGGCATGCCGGTCCGGATGCAATTCGCCCTGCAGTCTGCAGAAGGTCTTCTCCAGCAGCGTCATATCGATACGATAGCTGGGCGCTAGACCGAACAATTCGAAATAGTTGGTACTGGTCATGGCTTGCATTACAAACTCCTGTTCCATGTCGAATTCAGGCACAACAACAATGAGTTCGCCTCAATGCGGCAGGGGATCAGACGCTGAAACTCTCGCCACAGCCGCAACTGGCCGCAGCATTGGGGTTATTGAATTTGAAGCCTTC
>DLMX01000067.1:0-1883 GCA_002479405.1 Methylophilaceae bacterium UBA7525 | reverse complement strand
CCCAGGCTGTCGAAAATCACATCTTCCGGTGCCGCCTCGTCGACGAATTCCAGCGTATAAGCCATACCGGAGCAGCCCGAAGTCTTGACACCCACGCGCAGGCCTATACCCTTGCCGCGGCTAACGAGAAATTTCTGCACGCGACTGGCGGCAGTTTCAGTCAGAGTAACGGCCATAATGATTCTCCTATCAACAAAACTCAAAAAATCGCGAGAAGGATTCAGTACATATGATGCTGCACTGGCTAAACAGAAAGCCTCCGCAGCATTTTTTACACCGAGAACGAGCTGCCACAACCACAAGTGGCCGTCGCATTCGGGTTGGTAATCACAAAACGTGCGCCTTCCAGTCCTTCCTGATAATCAATGGTGGCGCCCACCATGTACTGGTAGCTCATTGAATCGACCAACAGGGTGACGCCTTCCTTTTCGACGACCATGTCATCCTCGCCGACCTGGTCATCGAAAGCAAAGCTGTACTGAAAGCCGGAACAACCTCCGCCGGTAACGTACACGCGCAGTTTCAGATTGGGGTCCCCTTCCTCGGTGATCATTTCATTCACCTTGCCGGCGGCATTGGAGGTAAAGGTAATGGGTTCCATCGCTACGGTTTCAGTCATTTCAAGGCTCCTTGATTATCAGGCGGCAGGTTTACAGGCGTCGTAACCTGCGGTTTCAGTTTCATTCTTGCTGCGGTAATCGGTGATGGCGGCGCGAATCGCATCCTCAGCCAGCACCGAACAATGGATCTTCACCGGCGGCAGGGCCAGCTCTTCGGCGATATGGGTGTTCTTGATATCCAGCGCCTGATCCAGTGTCTTGCCCTTGAGCATTTCCGTCACCAGTGAAGATGAGGCGATGGCACTGCCGCAACCGTAAGTCTTGAACTTGGCATCCTCAATGACACCGTCGTCACTCACCTTGATCTGCAGCTTCATGACATCGCCGCAGGCCGGTGCACCTACCATGCCGGTGCCCACATCCTGGTCTTCCTGGTTGAAGGACCCGACGTTGCGCGGATTTTCGTAATGATCCAGAACCTTGTCGCTATAAGCCATTTGTTGCTCCTTATTAAGTTGCGTGAAGGGAGAAGGGATCGCGCCTTCGACGCTCAAGGGAGAAGGGTATTTGACTTCACCCTTCACCCTTCACCCTTCACTTCACTGCATTTCAATGCGCTGCTGCAGTCTCTGCTTCGCGGTGCGATTCCGTACCATGCACCCAGCTGACGGTAGAGAGATCAATCCCGGCCTTGAACATGTCCCACAAGGGTGAAAGATCGCGCAATATGCCGACCTTGCTCTTGATCAGGTTGATGGCGAAATCGATGTCCTGCCCGGTGGTGTAACGGCCGACGGAAAAGCGGATCGAACTATGCGCCAATTCGTCCTCGCGGCCGATGGCCTTCAATACATAGGAAGGCTCCAGGCTGGCCGAAGTACAGGCAGAACCGCTGGAGACGGCGAGGTCCTTCACCGCCATCATTAGCGATTCGCCTTCGACAAAATTGAAGCTGACATTGAGGTTGTGCGGCACACGCTGTTCCAGATCGCCGTTGAGATAGGCCTCTTCGATGCCAGAAAGCCCGGCCCACAAACTGTCGCGCAGCGCACGAATGCGTGCGTTTTCCTCCGCCATTTCCTCCTTGGCGATACGGAAGGCTTCGCCCATGCCGACAATCTGATGCACAGGCAAAGTGCCGGAGCGGAAGCCACGTTCATGACCGCCGCCATGCATCTGCGCTTCCAGCCGGACGCGCGGCTTGCGACTGACATAGAGCGCGCCTATGCCCTTGGGGCCATAGGTCTTGTGTGCGGAGAAACTCATGAGGTCGACCGGCAGTTTGGCAAGGTCGATATCGACCTTGCCGGTAGCCTGTGCCGC
>DLMX01000077.1:3974-4411 GCA_002479405.1 Methylophilaceae bacterium UBA7525 | reverse complement strand
ATCAGCATGGTGGTCTACTGGCTGGTTATTCTGCTGTTTGTGATCACGGGCGCCAATTCATTGGGGCTGACGGAAGTCGCCGGCATGCTGAATTCGCTGGCCAATTACTTGCCCAGAATCATTGTCGCGATCCTGATCCTGATCTTCGGTACCTTGCTGGCCAGATTCGTTAACCGGCTGGTTTTTGCATGGCTGCACGGCATCAAGTTCGAGGGCGCGCTCGCAATCAGCACGACTGCAGAATATGCCATTCAGATATTTGCCTTATTTGTTGCCCTGGAGCAATTGGGTATCGGTACTCAACTACTTACCGCGCTATTCGTCATTGTCTTCGGAGCAGTTTTCCTGGCGCTTGCGATTGCCTTTGGCCTTGGAGGCAAGGAGTGGGCGGCAAGAATCATAGACCAGCTCGACAAATCCAAGAAGTCCTGATAATC
>DLMX01000077.1:0-3831 GCA_002479405.1 Methylophilaceae bacterium UBA7525 | reverse complement strand
ACATAATATACATTATGCGAAGTGTGACCTAAACTACACAGAAGTCTTTTGAGACTTCTGTGTAGTTTTTTTTTGAGTGATATTTACGTGTAACTGGTAATAAAGTTTAAGGTGAAAAATGAAGGCAGCAATTCCTGCGATGTTGATATTGGCCTGCTTCAATGCAAATGCGGAGATATATAAATGCATTGATGCAAAAAATAAAACAACTTACTCAGAGACACCCTGCGGCGCCAATGCTGAATATCTTGTTATTGAAGATAACACGATCGGGTCCAGCAACTTAAGAGCAAAAGCAAAGGAAATGTGGTCTGAGCAGCCTGAATCAATCAATAATCAACAAGCGTTCATGAACAGCTATGACGTACAAAATCGTATAAGAGAACTTGAAATAGATTTGAAGAGCCGGGACTCCTCAAATGAAAAAATGATGGCATGTAAACACGAGCTTGCGATACTGAAACGTGATCGAGTAAAAATTCTGTCATATGAGAATGAAAAAAAACGCTCTAATGCCATGAGATCATTAAACAGCATGCAAGTTGAAGTCAGAAAGCGCGGATTAAAAGAAATTTACGAAATATTTAACCATTACTAGCAACAAAGTCCCCTCCGGGGCTTTGTTGTCCACTTGGCGCGGCCAGTAGTGAAAATTGAGTACTAGGTACGCATGCTATCAGCTACAGCTCAGCGTATTATTCAATCATGCAGATACTGAAGATATTTAGATATCTGCATGTTCAATATACATTTTCTTGATATGGATACTGAGCAATGGACGGAAAAGACCACATAGCGTATTTCACTATGGAGATCGGGCTGGATGAGGCTATCCCGACCTATGCGGGGGGTCTTGGTGTCCTCGCTGGCGATACCGTGCGTTCTGCTGCTGATCAGGGCATTCCGATGGTGGTTGTCACCCTGCTCCATCGCAAGGGATATTTTCATCAGCACCTTGATGCCAGAGGCTTGCAAAGCGAGGAGGATGTTTCCTGGCAGGTGGCTGACAAGTTGCAGGAGATGGAGCCGCGCTGCACAATCGAGATCGAAGGGCGGGAAGTTGAAGTCCGCGCATGGCGATATGAAGTCAAAGGCGTTGGCAATGATGTCGTGCCGGTGTATTTCCTTGATACCGACCTCGAAGAGAACAACCCTGCAGACCGCACGATCACTGACCATCTGTATGGCGGGGATATGCGTTACCGGCTCTGTCAGGAGGCTGTGTTGGGTATCGCCGGTGTGCGTATGTTACGTGCCATGGGTTACAACGATGTCCGTCGTTATCACATGAATGAAGGGCATGCTGCCCTGTTGACGCTGGAACTGGCCCATGAGCTTGCACGACAGCTGTGGAGTATGGACGATGGCTCGGCAAGACGCATGATCTCGCCGGAGATCGTGCAGATGGTCAAACCCAGGTGCATCTTTACAACGCATACACCGGTGCCGGCCGGGCATGACAAATTTCCCATGGAACTGGTGCATCAGGTGATTACCGGCTACAAGGGTGTCTTCGCCGATTGCGAACATGAATTCTGCCTGAATGGCGAGTTGAACATGACATATCTCGCGCTTGGCAACAGCTATTACATCAATGGGGTGGCCAAGAGTCACGGCCATACCGCTCAGCAGATGTTTGCCAAGTACGACATTCGTTCGATTACCAACGGCGTGCATGCCGCCACCTGGGCGGCACCTGCATTTGCGACGTTATTCGACAAACATATGCCTGGCTGGCGTGCAGATAGTGCCAGCTTGCGGTATGCACTTAACATTTCCAAACGGGAAGTCATCATTGCGCATAACCAGGTCAAGAGAGTCCTGATTGAACTGGTCAACAGGCTCACCGGGGAAGAATTCGACACAGATGTATTCACAATAGGTTTTGCCCGCCGTGCAACGGTCTATAAGCGCCCCGAGCTGTTGTTTCAGGATGTGGAGAGGCTGGTCAGGATAGCGCAACGCACCGGGCCGTTTCAGCTGATCTATGCCGGCAAGGCGCACCCGCAGGACGCAACGGGCAAGGAAGTCATTCGACGTATCTACGAGATCAAGGAAAGGCTCAAGGGCAAAATCAAGCTGGTCTATCTGGAGGATTACGATATAGGTCTGGCAAAAATGATGACCGCTGGCGTTGATCTCTGGCTTAACACGCCGCAGCCCCCTCTCGAGGCTTCCGGCACCAGTGGCATGAAAGCTGCCGTCAATGGAGTGCCTTCATTGAGCATATTGGACGGTTGGTGGGCTGAAGGGTGCATCGAAGGCGTGACGGGATGGGCAATCGGTAATCACAAGGAAGTCAGCATGCAAAGTGCGGACACTCGGGATGAAGATGCGGAGGCGTTATACAACAAGCTGGAAATGGTCATCCTGCCGATGTACTGCAATGAGCTGGATCGCTACGCTGAGGTGATGCGCCATGCCATTGCACTCAATGCTTCCTTCTTCAACACTGAGCGCATGTTGTCGCAGTATATTGCCAAGGCGTATTTCAAGTAGGGTGTCTGCCCCTGTAGCCAGCTTACTTGACCAGCGTCACCGGTAATTTTGTCAGGTGCACTACCTGATTAGAGGTGGAGCCCATGATAAGACTGCTCAGCGAGCCCATGCCGCGTGTGCCCATAATGATCAAGCCACATTTGTGTGTCTTTGCATAGTCGACGATGGTAGTGGCTACAGGGCCAATCCTGGTTGCCTTGGTATACTCGCTGCCAGCTTTATCAAGCAGCTTGCAGGCTGAGCGCATGGCTTTCTCCGCTTCGTCATGCTGGGCTTTTTCAATGATGTCGTAATCATAAAAGTCGCTTAGCGGAACGATGACCGGCTGCACGTTAAGAACGTGTATCTGCGAGGCTACGCCAGCCTGCAGGCTGGAAATGGCGTGTTTCAATGCATTCAATGCGTGCTTGGAACCATCAACCGGAACGAGAATCGGGCGCATGATTTTTCTCCTTGATTTAATACCGAGCATCAACAGTTTGAGTCTATCAATTTTTGCGGATATCAGTGACTGCAAATTTCATGTCTTCTATCACATCCTTGCTTGTAGTACATTGAATGTACCATGCATTTCGCTTAAGGGCCTGATATGAAAGCCATGCTGCTCGAGCAACAGAACCGCCCTCTTCGCTATGCTGATATTCCCGACCCCTCACCTGCCAGCGACCAGGTTTTGCTGCGTGTCCTGGCATGTGGCGTATGCCGTACCGACCTGCATATTCTCGATGGCGATCTGATCCAGCCGAAACTGCCGCTGGTGCTCGGGCATGAAATCATAGGGGAAGTCGTCGAGAAAGGTGCCGGAGCAGACAGATTCTCGGTCGGTGATCGCGTTGGTGTTCCCTGGCTTGGGTGGTCATGCGGACAATGCAGTTTCTGCCTCAGCGGCAGGGAAAACCTGTGTGATCAGGCCAGGTTTACCGGCTACCAGATCGATGGTGGCTTTGCGGAGATGACTGTGGCCGACCAGCGCTATTGCTTTCCGATTGACGATTATTATACGAGCAGCAGCGCTGCCCCCTTGCTCTGCGCCGGCCTGATTGGTCACCGTGCACTGAAACTTGCAGGGAATGGAAAACATCTGGGGATTTATGGATTTGGTGCAGCTGCGCACCTCGTGACGCAAGTGGCGGTCGCACAGGGCTGGAGCGTCTACGCATTCACCCGGGAGCACGATGTTGAAGCCCGGAAGTTCGCCATCAGCCTGGGGGCGTCATGGGCAGGGTCATCTCAGGAAATGCCGCCCGTGCTGCTGGATGCTGCATTGATATTTGCACCGGTAGGTGCATTGGTGCCCAAGGCTCTGGAGGCCAGCGCCAAAGGGGCCACTAT
>DLMX01000018.1:7302-19690 GCA_002479405.1 Methylophilaceae bacterium UBA7525 | reverse complement strand
CTCCGGTTTCGTGTCTTCCGCTTTCTTGTCGTCACTGCCCCAGAACTTCAGGGATTCCAGCAGACCCTTCTTCTTGCCGCTGCCTTCTTCTGTGCTGCCAAGGTCGGCATAACGGACATAGTACAGGCCGCGCGAGCGGTCCCGGTCTTCGACCACAAAGCCTACGCGATCGAGTGCCAGGCCGACTCTGCGCCATGCGCGGTCGAACTGGTCATTGGTCTTGAGGTTGAGCAGACCGTCTGCGCCTTTTTCAATCGTGGCACGAACTTCGTTGTTGACCGTGGCGACCACCGTCTTCGAGCGTTGCTCACTGACACCGAGGCGTACCATCAGACGGCGTAGCAATTCGGCATCGATATCCTCGGCGTTGGCACGCTCTTCTTCTGCCTTGGTTCTCTTGCCTTCCAGACGGTAACCAAGTTCATATGTGCCTGCAGAAGTTCTTACACGTTCCTTGCCGTCGTCGGCGGCATCAGCCACGGAGCGGTGGCTCAGGTAAATTTCCGTGGCATTGTTCTCGCCACGGTCAATACGCGTGCGAAATTTCTGGCGGGTCTGCAGGGTATTGAGCTTGTCCAGCCAGCCCTGGAATTTGTCGAGATAGTTGCCCTTGTCGTCCTTGGTGATGCTGGAAGGGTCGACCCACTCAGTTTCCATGACGCCGGTTTCCGGGTTTTCCACACGAACGGCAAAGCCAAGGTCGTTCCAGAATTCACGTATGACCGGCCAGACCTTTTCCGGAGGTGCGTCGACCACCAGCCAGCGCTGGGAGCCCGCACGTTCCATTCTGACGTTCTCCGGGTTCGGCAGGATGCGTTCCTGCTCGAGCACAGAACCTTGGCCTTGGGTATAACTGGAATAAGTGGTTGTGCCGCCGGGCACAGCATAAGCGTCGCTGGCGGAGATTGAAGTCAGGTCCGGAGGCACTTCCAGCGGACGTGAGCGGCCAGCGGTTTTGTAGTCCGGTGTGTTGTCAAAAAACGGAATGCTGTCACAGGCGCTCAGGCAAAGTGCGAGCAGGCTGGTAATCAGGATGGACTTCAATTCTATTCTGTTCATGCGATTTCTCTTTTGCTATGCATCATATTGCTGTGAATTCTGCACAATAATTCAAGGTGTTGTACAAGACGGCCTGTCAGATTCCCGCGTTTTTCATTGCAGCACGCAAGGTATCATGAAACGCGGGAGATAAGCCAACCAGCGGCAGTCGTATGCCGGATTGAATCAAACCCATTTGTTGCAGTACCCATTTCACCGGTATCGGATTGGCTTCGACAAACAGTTTCTGGTGAAGTGCCAGCAATTTTTCATTGATCTGTCTGGCCTTGATGGCGTCCCCGGCCATGGCGGCTACGCAAAGTTGATGCATTTGGCGTGGTGCCACATTGGCGGTAACGGAGATAACGCCGCGTCCACCCATCAGCATCAGGGACATGGCGCTGGCATCGTCTCCACTGTATACGGCAAAGTCCCCTGGTGCGCGTGCGATGAGGTCGCTACCGCGCTCCATGTTGCCGGTGGCGTCCTTGATACCGACGATATTGGGAATCTGAGCCAGACGCAAGACGGTGTCGTTGGTGATGTCGCAGGCGGTGCGGCCCGGCACATTGTAGAGAATCTGGGGGATGTCGACGGCTTCAGCCACGGCACGGTAATGCTGATACAGGCCTTCCTGCGGCGGCTTGTTGTAGTACGGGGTAACCAGCAGACAGGCATCAGCTCCAAGCGCCTTGGCCTGCTGTGTCAGTTCTATCGCCTCACTGGTAGCGTTGGCACCGGTGCCTGCGATGACTGGAATGCGTCCGGCAGTATGCTCGACTGCAGTCTTGATCAGCAGACAATGTTCGTCGAAATTGACCGTGGGCGATTCGCCGGTGGTGCCGACGATGACGATGCCGTCCGTGCCTTCCTTGATATGGAAATCAATGAGAGAGCGGAGTGCGTTGATATCCAGAGCGCCATCTTCGTGCATTGGTGAGACGATGGCAACGAGACTGCCTTGCAGCATGATTTACCTGATGAATAAAATGAATTGCATCATTTTAACTGAAAGTCCTTGTTCGATGACACGGATTTCTCAGTCGTTCAAAGTGGGGCATATAAGCATTGGTAATTTGGTATAAGTACAAATTCTTTGGTTGGTCGCACCAAACCGGTTAATCTTCGTCCTGCGCGTTGCGGAAAGCGCATCAAGTGCTCATGACGGATGCGGCATTCCCTGTATAATTCCACATTACACATCGGCGTGAATTTTAATGTTGCAAGAATATTTCCTGATTTTGATGGGTATCGTACTGGTCAACAATATCGTGTTGATCAAAGTGCTGGGTTTGTGCCCGTTCATGGGGGTTTCCAAGAAACTGGAGACGTCGATCGCCATGGCGGCTGCTACCACCTTTGTGCTGACGGTCGGCTCCGGCACCAGCTACCTGATCAGTCACTATCTGTTGGGCACCGAACTGTTTTATCTGCGTACATTGTCTTTTATCGTTGTGATTGCCGGTGTGGTGCAGTTCACCGAGATGTTCCTGGAAAAGACCAGTCCGGTTCTCTATCAGTCGCTCGGCATCTTTCTGCCGTTGATCACTACCAACTGTGCCGTGCTGGGCATTCCGCTGCTCAATGTGCAGTCCAATCACAATTTCATCGAGTCGCTGCTGTTCGGCCTTGGGGGCGCCATTGGTTTTTCCATGGTGCTGATCATGTTCGCCTCGCTGCGCGAACGGTTGGATGCAGCTGATGTGCCTGCACCGTTCAGGGGTTCTGCCATCGCCATGGTGACTGCAGGCCTGATGAGTCTGGCGTTTATGGGTTTTAGCGGGTTAGTGCGTTAATGCTGACCGCGCTTTACGTGATGATAGGCCTGGCCTTGTTGCTGGGTATCGTGCTCGGTTACTCCGCCTTGAAATTCAAGGTCGAAGGCGACCCGCTGATTGCCCGTATCGATGCCATCCTGCCGCAAACACAGTGCGGTCAATGCGGCTATCCGGGCTGCAAACCCTATGCGACTGCGATTGCCAAGGGAGAGGCTGACATCAATCAGTGCCCTCCTGGCGGCGATGCCGGTGTGCATGCGCTGGCTGATTTGCTCGGGGTTGAATATAAGCCCCTGAATGCTGAACATGGCGAGCCCAAGCCCAAATCCGTGGCGGTGATCGATGAAAATGTCTGCATTGGTTGTACGCTGTGCATACAGGCCTGCCCGGTTGATGCCATTCTGGGGGCGGCCAAGCACATGCATACCGTCATCGCTTCCGAATGTACCGGTTGCGAGCTGTGCGTGGCACCTTGCCCGGTAGATTGCATCAGCATGGAGCCGATCGCCGAGTCGCCTGCCAACTGGAAGTGGCGTTACCCAGTGTTCGAGATCAAACCTGAAAGACCAGTACAGAAAAAATCCGCTGCATGAACGCGATTGTGAACATATCCAGGCTCCTGAAAGACAGGCTGGCCAAAACAGGGCTTTCCCGCTTCAAGGGCGGCGTGCATCCGCCGCAGCACAAGCTGGAATCGACGACCAGCCCGATTCGTTCGGTGCCGGTGCCAAAATATCTGGTGCTGCCCTTGCGTCAGCATGTCGGTAATGTTTCGAAGCTGCAGGTGGCAACCGGCGATCATGTGCTGAAAGGGCAGTTGCTGGCGAAAGCCGATGGGCAGGTTTCCGCAGCGGTACATGCACCGACTTCCGGTGTTATTGCGTCTATCGGCAACCAGTTGATTCCGCATCCCTCCGGACTGCCTGACATATCGATCACGCTGGAATCGGACGGCAAGGATCAATGGATAGAGCGCCAGGCGCTGGATTATCTGGCCATGAGTAAGCCGGAGTTGCTGGATCACCTGCGTGAGGCTGGCGTGGTTGGTCTCGGCGGCGCGACTTTTCCGTCTCACATCAAGCTGCGTGAAGATACGCGGCATCCGGTGCGCACGCTGATCATCAACGGTGCAGAATGCGAACCTTATATCACCTGCGACGACATGCTCATGCGTGAGCGTGCCGATGAGATCGTGCGCGGCATTGAGATCATGCGCTATCTGCTGGATGCCGAAGTTTGCGCAATCGGCATCGAGGACAACAAGCCGGAAGCCATCCGGGCAATGCGTGAAGCGGTTGCCAAAAGCGAAATCGCCATCAATGTCATTGCTGTGCCGACCATCTATCCGGGCGGAGGCGCCAAACAGCTGATCAAGGTCATTACCGGCAAGGAAGTGCCCAGCGGCAGATTGCCTACCGAGATCGGCGTACAGTGTTTTAATGTGGCAACTGCCTATAGCGTGCATCGGGTGGTCAACCACGGCGAGCCGGTTATTTCGCGTGTCGTGACGGTGACCGGCAATGTCGCCCATGCCGGCAACTATGAGGCACCACTCGGCATCTCTATCAGCGAACTGGTGCAATTGGCTGGTGGCCAGGCAGAGGATGGCGACCTGATCATGGGCGGGCCGATGATGGGTTTCAATCTGCCGGCGGTCGATGTACCGGTCGTAAAGGCGACCAACTGCATTATCGTGCCAAGTGCCGAAATGTTTCCCGATCCGGAACCTGCGCTACCTTGCATACGCTGCACGCGTTGTGCAGATGCCTGCCCGGTGAACCTGCAGCCGCAGGAACTCTACTGGTTCTCGAAATCGCAGAATCTGGAGAAGGCACGCGAGTACGACATATTCGATTGCATCGAATGTGGTTGCTGCACTTACGTGTGCCCCAGCAATATTCCACTCGTGCAGTATTACCGCTATGCCAAGAGCGAAATCATTGCGCAGGATAGAGCGAAAGAGGCAGCCGACATCGCGCGCGAACGCAATGAGTTCCGCCTGATGCGCATAGAGCGTGAAAAGCAGGAACGTGCGCAGAAACACGCGCAGAAGGCGGCTGGTGCCAAGGCCGAGACAGGTGCGGACAATGCAGTTGAGGCAGCAAAGAAGGCGGCAATAGCTGCGGCTGTTGAGCGGGCCAAAGCGCAGAAGGCTGAAGTCGTGGCCAAAAATACCGAGGCGGTCTCTCCGCGGGTTGAAGCCGAGATCGCGAAGATCGAGGCCAGGCGTGCGCAGCAGCCAGAGCCGCTGAGGCAGCCAGAGCAGGCGCAATTGTTTGCTGAAAGTCAGGAGGCCGAAGTCACGTCGGCCAGCAGTCAGGTTGAGAGCCTGCAGCCGTTATCAAAAGACAAACAACCGACAGAAGAAGCGAAATGAATCGTTCACCCTATTTGACCGATGCCCCCAGCGTCACCTCTATCATGCTACGGGTATTGCTTGCACTAGTGCCCGGCATTGCTGCCTATGTCTGGGTATTTGGCGGCGGCATACTGGTGACGCTGGCTTTGGCTTCGGTGACGGCGCTCAGTGTCGAGGCGCTGATGCTTAAATTGCGCGGACGTCCGATCAGAATGTTCATCACCGACGGCAGTGCACTGGTAACGGCCTGGCTGCTGGCGCTGGCACTGCCTCCACTGGCGCCATGGTGGCTGATTGTGCTGGGGACTGCGATTGCCATCGTCCTCGCCAAGCAGTTGTATGGTGGCCTGGGATACAACCCTTTCAATCCGGCGATGGTGGCTTATGCGGCATTGCTGATCTCGTTCCCATTGCTGATGACAAGCTGGCCTGCACCGCTGACCTTGGCCGAGATTCAGCTTGGTTTTGTCGAGCAGATGCAGTTCATCTTCTCGGGCGCCTTGCCGACAGGCGTGGCGCTGGATGCTGTCACCTCGGCTACGCCTCTGGATTATCTGAAGACCCAGCTGACGCTCAATCACAGCATGGAGGAAATATCGCAGTCGTCGATATTCGGCTCTCTGGGCGGGCAGGGTATTGAATTGATCGCAGCGGGTTACTTGCTCGGCGGACTCTATCTGATTCAGCAGCGCATCATTACCTGGCATCTGCCGACAGCGTTCCTCGCTTCAATTGCCCTGATCGCGGCCATATTCTATCTTGCCGATGCCAGCCGCTTTGCTGATCCGGCATTTCACCTGTTCAGCGGTGCGACCATGCTCTGCGCATTTTTCATCATCACCGATCCGGTCAGCGGGCCGACCACCCCAAAAGGCAAGCTGATTTTCGCGGCGGGCATCGGTTTCATGACCTATATCATCCGTGTTTATGGCGGTTATCCGGATGGGGTGGCTTTCGCCGTGATTTTCTTTAACATCTGTGTGCCGTTGATTGATGCCTACACTCAGCCACGCGTTTTCGGGCACGAGAAATAATGCCTAAGGAAATCATCAAACACGCTGTAAAAACAGCCATGATCATGATCGCTTTTGCGCTCGTGGGCACGACGATGCTGGCCTATGTTTACGACGTCACAAAAACGCCGATCGCCGAAAGTGAGGCAAAGGCACGTATGGCGCTGTTCCGTCAGATCGTGCCGGATGATATGCACGACAATCCGCTACTGGAGGATATGATCGAGATTCCGCCAGACGAACTGCTCGGCAATCGTGCCGTGTCCCATGTCTATCGCGCCCGGCTGGCAGGCGAACCGATGGCGGTGATACTGGAGGCGATTGCTCCGGACGGTTACAGCGGCGACATCAAGTTGCTGGTGGCGATTCGTGTGGATGGCACGATCCGTGGAGTGCGCGTGCTGGCTCACAAGGAGACACCGGGCCTGGGCGACTATATCGATATTACGCACAGTCCCTGGATCAAGCAGTTTGACGGGCATTCGCTCAACAGTCGCGCAGTGGAACTGTGGAAGGTCAAAAAGGATGGCGGACAGTTCGATTATATGGCTGGTGCGACCATTACACCGCGTGCTGTGGTCAAGGCGGTGCACAAGGTACTGGAATATTTCGAGATCCATCGTGAATCACTTTTTGCAGTTGAGGTCACAGAGAATGAACCGATTGCTGCAGCAGGAGTTGCCTCATGAGCGCATACAAGGAAATCGTAGAAAACGGATTGTGGAAACAGAACCCGGGCGTGGTGCAGCTATTGGGACTATGTCCGACGCTGGCGGTAACGACGACGCTGGTCAACGGCCTCAGTCTCGGGCTGGCTACTGCGCTCGTCATGGCAGCCAGCAATGGCGCAGTTTCGCCGGTGCGACGCTATATTCCGGACGAGATCCGCGTACCTGTCTTCATTCTGGTGATTGCCGCGCTGGTGACGGTCATCGATCTGTCCATCAATGCTTTTGCGCTGCCTTTGCATCAGGTTCTGGGCATATTCATTCCGCTGATCGTGGTGAATTGCATCGTGCTGGCCCGTGTCGAGTCCTTTGCTGCCAAAAACAGCCCGGTGCCCTCCGTACTCGATGGCTTCATGATGGGCATAGGTCTGACTCTGGTATTGAGCATGCTCGGAGGCATGCGTGAAGTGGTCGGCAAGGGCACCCTGTTTTCCGGGATTGACCTAGTATTCGGGCCGGAGACGACTCGTTTTATTGTGACGGTTATCCCTGACTACCATGGCTTTTTGCTGGCGATTCTGCCGCCGGGTGCTTTTATCGGCCTTGCCCTCTTGATAGCAAGCAAGAACTGGGTAGATCAGCGCAAAGCCGCCTCTGCAAAATCCGATAGTCTTCCGCTGGCACCATTCGCCAGCCACTGACGCGTATCATGAATGCGGAAGAACGACGGGAAATTTTTCGCAGACTGAGTGTTGCCATTCCGGAACCGAAGACCGAACTGGTTCATCATTCCAACTTCGAGCTGCTGGTCGCCGTGATTCTTTCTGCACAAGCCACGGACAAAGGTGTCAATCTGGCAACAGCCAAACTGTTCCCGGTGGCTAATACGCCGGCTGCGATCCTTGCGCTGGGGGTTGATGGTCTGGAACGTTATATCAAGACCATTGGCCTTTATCGCAGCAAGGCGAAGAATGTGATTGCCATGTGCGAGATGCTGCTGGCGCGGCACGGCGGGCAAGTGCCGGATACGCGGGAAGCCTTGGAGAAATTGCCGGGAGTGGGCCGCAAGACGGCAAATGTCATCCTCAATACCGCTTTCGGCCAGCCGACCATCGCAGTCGATACGCATCTTTTCCGGTTGGGCAATCGTACCGGTCTGGCACCGGGCAAAACGCCGCTGGAGGTCGAGAAAAAGCTCATGAAGCATGTTCCCGCGGAATATATGCGTGACGCTCATCATCTGTTGATTCTGCATGGGCGTTATGTCTGCCTGGCGCGTAAACCCAAGTGTACAATCTGTATAATCAATGATTTGTGTGAGTTCAAGGGCAAGGAGCTGATGGTGAGCGGTGAGCAGGCTGGAAGGTAGCATGACGGTAGCGACTGGATTGTGTGTCGGCCATGAGGCTACGCCGGAACTTGCCAGCCAGGCGGTGGCGCAGGCCATGGAGCGTGCCAACGTCAAGGTGGCGGGTAGTGTGCTGCTCATTTTGACTTCGGAATTTGCTCGTGATCCCGCGCCGGCTTTGCGGGCCGCTGCCAGGACGGCTAACTGTACTCAGGTTATCGGCTGCTCCGCCACCGGCTTGTTCACGGAGGACGACTGGGTGCTGGATGCGCCTGCCGCCGCAGTCATGATCTTTTCTGATGGCGCGACATTCGAACAGCCGTCACCAGTAGATGCCAAGCAGTTGCTACTGACGCTGGCTGCACCCAATGCCATCAATACGACCTGGATGACCACGCCGGGCATCCGCTTCGGCGGTGTTTCCGGCGATGCGACCGGACAGGGTCCGTTTTCTGTCTGGCAGCATGGCAAAGGCGTGCCACTGGGACATTGTGAAGCTGCGTTGCATGGCTTCAGGGGCGCGGTTGCCGCCGCGCATGGCCTGCGGGTGCTGAATATGCCCAAGGTTGTTACGCAGTTGAGTGGACATGACTTGCTGCAACTGGATGGCAGGGATGCCTTGAGTTCATTACATATGGCCAGGGAAGGTTATGAGTCTTTGCCCATGCATTACATCATGGCCGTTTTCGCGGATTCTGCTGAAGCCATCAGTCTTGGTAATTATCAGATTGCGCCGCTGGTAAGCGGCAACGAAGAAGACATGTCGGTGACACTGGCGAAGCAACTGAGAGCCGGGCAGTTCCTCAGTTGGGCGATCCGTGACAAGGAAGCAGCGCTGACCGACTTGCAGCTGACCGCAATCAATCTGGAGATCAAGCTGGCCGCGAGGCCTGATTTTGCCATGTTCTTCTCTTGCCTGGGACGCGGCCCGTATTTCTATGGTGGCGTCGATCGTGATTTGACTTTGTTAACTACCAAATTCCCCGGCATGCCGATCATCGGCTTTTACGGCAATGGCGAGATTGCACCGGCTGTCCATAATCATCAAATCGGCTGTGAATTGCTCGAATATTCCGCAGTGCTCGGACTGTTTTCGCAAGGTTAGACGATGGCATTGTTCAACCCGAGTCGCGACCAGGTGAGGCAGTTCTTCTTCGATGCCTGGGGCAAGTTTCTCGGCAAGCAGCCCTTGAGCGATCTGGAGGCGATCGCCCTCGAAGTCATGCAGATGCATCCGGAGTACCATCATGTGCTGGATGCGCCGGAACGCTATCTTGAACAGGCCTATTTCCCGGAAATGGGGGAGACCAACCCCTTTTTGCACATGAGTCTGCATCTGTCGATACTGGAGCAGATAGCGATCGACCAGCCGCCGGGGATCAAGGCCGGATACCAGGTCCTACAGCTTAAAATGCCGGATAATCACCAGGCGCAGCATGAACTGATGGATTGTCTGGCTGAAACGCTCTGGCAAGCGCAGCGGATTGGAAGCGCACCTGATACCCAGGCTTACCTGGCGCTGATTCAGCAGAAAGCAGCGCTTGCCTGATTCATTTATATGTTTCGATTTTAATTAAACATCGCAGCTTGCATCGTTCGCCTGTTCCGGAGTCTGTCACAAAATGAGCAATCAAACCCCGCACGATTGGCTGAATGAGCATGGTGATTACCTGTATCGGTTCGCGCTCGTCCGGCTGAGGGATACGCATCTGGCGGAGGATGCGGTACAGGAAACTTTGCTGGCGGCCATCCAGAGTCGGTCCTATGAAGGCAAGTCAGCACCCAGAACATGGCTCACCGGTATCCTCAAACACAAGATCATCGATTTGATACGAAAACAGAGCCGCGAAAAGCCAAGCGAGGATTTATCACAAACTGTGGCGGATGAAGGTGCTGTCAATGAGTTTTTTGATGAAAGCGGGCATTGGGCAGACAAACCACAGGCCTGGGCGGCGCCGGATGATGAGCTGGAACAGAAACAGTTTCTTGTGATTTTGCAGGGCTGCATGGACAGGCTGCCGAAAAAGCTGTCCCGTCTTTTTCTCATGCGCGAGATTCTTGAAGACGATAATCAGGCAATCTGTAAGGAACTGGATATCAGCCCGACCAATGCCTGGGTCATGTTGTACCGGGCTCGCATGGGGTTGAGAAAATGCCTCGAACTGCATTGGCTGGAAACTTGAAAGTGGGCAAATTGAAGTTGGGTGGAACCAGGTTGAGCGGAACGAATCTACTGGTGGCAGAAGGTGGAAGGGTATGCTGACCTGCAAGCAGGCCAGTGAACTCGTTTCACAGTCACTCGATCGCTCTCTGACCAGAGGCGAACGATGGTCTTTGAGATTTCATCTGCTGATCTGTGTCGCCTGTGCACGCTTCAACCGCCAATTGGCTTCGATACAGGCGGTCATTGATAAATGGCTTTCTGATGCCGCGCAGAACGAGGATTTGCAGTTGCCTCTGCAGGCAAAGTTACGCATGTCCCGGGCACTCGAGTCTGAGATTGCAGCATCCAGACGCAGGCCATAGTTGTAGTTGGTTTATCCGGAATTTCCCGGGGTCATTAACTGTTACATCAAGGAGATTCATATGAAAGTATCCAAATCCACACTGGCGTTGGTTGTTGGCGGCGCATTCACTGCCTCAATTGCCGCAACTTCCGTCGTGGCCGCTGAAAACCCCTTTTCGCTCAAGCCTTTGGCTTCTGGCTACATGGTGGCTGAACATCACGGCGAGAAAGGCACAGAAGGTAAATGCGGCACCGGCAAGTGCGGTTCGGAAATGAAATCCGAAAAGAAGACCGAAGCTGAAGGCAAGTGCGGCACCGGCAAGTGCGGTGCCGAAAAGAAATAATCATTCCTGAATGATTGAGCTGGGAAACATTCGAGGCGCTGGTCTGGGGCTTAAGCGTGAGCTTATCCCCCAGATTCAGGCAGCTTATGGCGATCGCCAGATAGCCTCGATTAATTTTCTTGAAATCGCGCCGGAAAACTGGATAGCGGCAGGCGGCAAATCAGCCAGGCAGCTTGCATGGTTTGTCGAGCGCTATCCTCTCGTCTGCCATGGTTTGTCGCTCTCTCTGGGCGGGCCGGATCGGCTGAATGTGGATTTCCTCAAGCGCGTCAAAACATTTCTTGATTCACACCATATTCCGCTTTATACCGAGCACCTGAGCTATTGCTCGGATGGCGGATATCTGTATGACCTGCTGCCTATTCCGTTCACGCAGGAAGCCGTCCGTTACGTATCGGCCCGCATCCGCCAGACCCAGGATATTCTTGGCCGCCGCATCGCTGTCGAGAATGCCTCGTTCTATGTGGCAGCGCCCATATCGGAAATGGATGAACTGAGCTTCATCCGTGCCGTACTGGAAGAGGCAGACTGTGATTTGCATCTGGATATCAATAATATCTATGTCAACAGCGTCAACTTCGGTTATGACCCGCATGAGTTTCTGCGCGGCATCCCCGGCGAACGCATCGTATATGCACATGTCGCCGGGCATGACCAGCAGGCGCCAGACCTGATTATCGACACACACGGCCAGAATGTGATCGACCCGGTTTGGGCTTTGCTGCGGGAAGCTTATGCGCTTTTCGGTACTTTCCCGACTTTGCTGGAGCGTGATGCGAATATCCCGCCGCTGCAAGACCTGATGCGTGAAGTCGATATGATTGACAGCCTGCAGAAGAGCAGCCGGTTCGAAGCCAAATCGTCAAATCACATGGTACAACCCGCACCGTTGATGGCTGCCGCAACATGACAGTGCCGACCGGTTTGCCTGCATTCCAGCAGTATCAACTGCAGTTCACCGGCCACATCCGTGACCCCAAAAACATTGCCAGGCCGGCACGGGTCGCAGCCAGCCGTATGCGGGTCTATCGGGAGATCGTCTACAACAATCTCGAAGCTTCATTGGCAGGCTGTTTCCCGGTGTGCAAGAAGGTGCTGGGTAAACGCTTGTGGCACAAGCTGGTTCGGGGTTTTTTTGTCCATCACCAGTCGCACAGCCCACTGTTCAGGCAGATTCCTGAAGAATTTCTGGCTTTTCTTGGAGAGGCACATTTGCTTGCCGATCTTCCGCCATTGCCCGGCTATCTGAATAATCTTGCCCATTACGAATGGATCGAGCTGGCTGTTTCGGCGGCAGAGCTGGATAACGACTGGAATCGTATCCATGTGCATGG
>DLMX01000018.1:0-7112 GCA_002479405.1 Methylophilaceae bacterium UBA7525 | reverse complement strand
TACGATTACCCGGTGCAGGCCATTTCACCGCGCTTCAAACCTGAGCAGTCCCTGCAGCAAGCAGTCAACCTGCTCGTGTTCAGGGATGTGGGTGACCAGGTGCGCTTTATCGAACTGAACGCGCTGACTGCCCGTTTGATAAGCCTGTTGCAAGCGCAAGACCGGACCGGCCGTCAGGCTCTGGGGCTGATTGCGGAGGAAATCAGGCATCCGGAACCTGAAACGATGATGGAATTCGGGCGCGCATTACTGGAGGACCTGAGACAGCAAGGCGTGATACTTGGTGTGCTCGGCGATTGAGCCGTCAACTGCCGCATTAAATCAACTGAGCAGGAAACAAGGAAACCGGATGATCTGGCAGGCTTTCAGGGAGTGGCGCCGAAATCGAATCCTGCAGCGCCAGGCCTTGCCGGAACGTGCTTGGCTATCTGTCGTTGCAACCTTGCCCTTGATGAAGGGTTTGACACCGGATGAGCTTGGACGCTTGCGCGAACTGGCTACTCTTTTTCTATACCACAAGGACGTGACGGCCGCTGCCGGACATCATCTGCAGCACGATGTGCGCTTGAAGATAGCGGCACAGGCTTGCCTGCCGATACTGAATCTGGGGCTGGACTATTATGCCGGATGGATCTCGGTGATCGTCTATCCGAATGAGTTTGTGCCGGAACATCGTTATACGGACGAAGCCGGTGTGGTGCACGTCACGCGCGACATCATGATAGGAGAGTCGTGGGAGCGCGGTCCGGTGATCCTCTCTGCCGCGGATGCGGAGCGTTCCGGCAATCTTGATGGCGTCAATGTGGTGATACACGAGTTCGCGCACAAACTGGATATGTTGAATGGTCGGGCGGATGGCTATCCGCCATTGCATCGCGGCATGTCTTCTGCTGCCTGGGCGCAGGCCTTCAGCCGGGCATATGAGGATTTCAGTAACAAGGTGCACGCCGGTAGGGAGACTGCGATCGATCCTTACGCGGCGGAAAATCCCGCAGAATTCTTTGCAGTGCTAAGCGAGGTATTTTTTGAAACGCCAAAGGTATTGCAACAACAATATCCCGAGGTTTACCAGCAACTTGCTGGTTTTTACCGGCAGGATCCTGCATCGCGTTTGTGCTGAAGGAATGCCGGCATGTCAGCTTCAGTGATGGTGATGGCCATGGTGACGGTCGAGCAGGCTGTAGTAGTTCGACGGCTCGAGCACGGTCGGGACGGCTTCCGGCAGCATGTCCGGATAGTCTTTGCTGTAGTGCAGGCCACGGCTTTCATGGCGCTCCATCGCACTTTTCACGATCAGTTCGGCGACTTGCAGCAGATTCCTCAATTCGATCAGATCGTTGCTGATGCGGAAATTGCTGTAGAACTCGTGCACCTCGTCACGCAGCATATGGATGCGGTGCAGGGCGCGTGCGAGACGCTTGTTGGTGCGGACGATGCCGACATAATTCCACATGAAGCGGCGCAGTTCGTTCCAGTTGTGTGTAATGATGATTTCCTCATCCGCGTCCGTCACCCGGCTTTCGTCCCAGTAGGGCAGTTCCGGTATCGTTCTCGGAGGCTGAGCCAGGATGTCTTCGGCTGCTGCCTGGCCGAAAACCAGACATTCAAGCAGTGAGTTGCTGGCCAGCCGGTTGGCGCCATGCAGGCCGGTACAGGCGGTCTCGCCGATGGCATACAGGCCGGGCAGGTCGGCACGCCCGGCATGATCCGTCATGATGCCGCCGCAACTGTAATGTGCTGCCGGCACTACGGGAATGGGTTCCTTGGTGATGTCGATGCCGAGTTCCATGCAGCGCCGGTAGATGGTAGGGAAGTGCGACAGCACAAAATCTGCCGGTTGGTGCGAGATGTCCAGATAGACGCAGTCGATGCCGCGCTTTTTCATCTCGAAGTCGATGGCGCGGGCGACGATGTCGCGTGGTGCCAGTTCAGCACGCTCGTCGTGTTCCTGCATGAAACGCGTGCCGTCCGGCAGCTTGAGGATGCCGCCTTCGCCGCGCACCGCCTCGGTGATGAGGAAGGACTTGGCCAGCGGGTGGTAAAGGCAGGTCGGGTGGAACTGGATGAATTCCATGTTGGCGACACGACAACCCGCACGCCAGGCCATGGCAATGCCGTCGCCGGTGGCAACGTCCGGATTGGTGGTATACAGATAGACCTTCCCGGTGCCGCCAGTGGCAAGCACGGTATGCTGCGCGCCTATGGTCAGCACTTTGCCGCTGGTGTTATCGAGCACATAGGCGCCCAGACACTCACCGCCTTCAATGCCGACTTTTCTCGCGGTGATCAGATCGACGGCGATATGGTCTTCCATCAGGTCGATGTTCGGATGTTCCTTGACCTTCTCTGCCAGGGTTTTCTGCACGGCATGGCCGGTGGCATCGGCAGCGTGGATGATGCGCCGGTGGCTGTGGCCGCCCTCGCGCGTCAGGTGAAAGCCGCTGTCGTCCTCCTCGCGCGTGAACGGCACGCCTTCAGCGATCAACCATTCCACGGTCTCGCGTCCATGTTCGGCAACCAGGCGGGTTACTTCAGCATCGCAGAGGCCTGCCCCTGCGGTCAATGTGTCTTGAATGTGCGCTTCGATGGAGTCGTCGCTGGCCAGCACTGCCGCTATGCCGCCCTGAGCCCAATTGCTTGAGCTGTCGTTGATGCCGCGTTTGCTGACCAGGCAAACCTTTTTGTTGGTGGCCACCTTGAGTGCGAGGGTCAGGCCGGCAAGTCCGCTCCCTATGATGAGTACGTCGTATTCGCGCATGGATTCGTATATCTCTGACAGGTCGTTAGGATGAACTAATGCGAGTTTAGCGCTGTCTCTAGTGACAAGCTAGCAATTGATTTGTCTTGAGCCCGGGAGAGAGTGAATGTTGAACACGAAGAAACTGCAAGAATTTTCACAGCTGAGTTTCGTTGATACAGCGATGCAAGGGTATACTCCGACAGTTGAAAAAGTGCTAACAAGGAGCAAGGCCTCTATGGGTTCAAACCCCACAGCTGGCAACCGTGAAATCGATCAGGAACTGGTTGAGCGCGCGCAGCGCGGCGACAAACAGGCCTTCGGCATGCTGGTGGATAAATACCAGCGCAAGCTGGGTCGTCTGCTTTCCAGACTGATTCGCGATCAGGCAGAGATCGAGGATGTGGTGCAGGAGTCTTTCATCAAGGCTTACCGCGCCTTGCCCAATTTTCGTGGCGACAGTGCGTTCTATACCTGGCTGTACAGAATCGGTATCAATACCGCCAAGAACTACCTGGTTTCCATGGGGCGCAGGCCTCAGGTCAGCAATGATATCGAAATAGAAGATGCTGAAAACTTCGAGGATGCAGGTGAACTGCGCACGATGGAAACACCGGAGACCGAGCTGATGACCAAGGAAATTGCACAGACGGTCAATGACACGGTGGAGGGTCTGCCTGAAGAGTTGCGGACTGCGATTACCTTGCGTGAAATCGAAGGCATGAGTTACGAAGAAATTGCGACGCTGATGGACTGCCCAATCGGCACTGTGCGTTCGCGGATTTTCAGGGCGCGCGAGACGATCGCGCAAAAGCTGCGCCCATTGCTCGATACCCCACAGGATAAACGCTGGTAAGCCGGCGCTTAATTTAGCAGGAGAATTACATGAAAGACCAGATTTCAGCGCTGATAGATGATGAGATTTCGCTCCATGAGGCGGAATATCTGTATACGGCGCTCAAGGCTGAAGGAGAAAGTCGCGAATGTTGGATGACCTATCATCTGATAGGTGATGCCATGCGTGGAAGTCCGACCTTCAAAAAGGATCTGCGCCACCGCATCATGCAGCAGATCGATGCAGAACCCGTCGTGCTTGCGCCGAAAAATGCAAGGCCGGCGGTCGAACAGGCAGCCACAAAACCTTCTGCACTCTGGTCGGTTGCAGCTTCGATGGCGGCAGTGATGTTCGTTGGCATGATCGTGCTGCAACAGCAACCGCAGCAGGCCGAGGATATCCTGCCGATGGAGATCGCACAGAATCTGCCGGCCGAATATCTGCAGGCACATCAATCCGTAGTGCCCAGCAGTGCTGCTTACTACATTCAATCCGCTGCCTACACGGAGCGCGCCAAGTGATCAGAAGGTGGTTTCTGGCTTGCCTGATGGCAAGCCATTTTTCTTTGGCCTTTGCCGATGGCGAGGCGCAGCAAGACCCCTGGATGCTGTTGGACAAGGCGGCCCATGCTGCCAGGGATCTGAGCTACAAGGGAATCTTCATGTATCAGTCGGGCACAAACAGTCGCTCAATTGAAATTACCCACATGAACGCCGGACAGGGTGAGTATTCCCGTATTGTCATGCTTGATGGCTTGCCGCAGGAGTTACTGAGCCAGGGCAGTGATATCGTCATCTTCAGTCCGCGACATGAGAAGATTGTGATCGAGAAGCGTCGTGGCAAAAATCTTTTTCCGGCTTTGCTGCCTGTCAATCTGGAACAGGTCAAAGCCAGTTACAAGGCAAAGATAACAGGGCAGGAGCGCGTAGCAGGGAGAGAGGGTTTCATTGTCCTGCTTGAACCGCGCGATGACTATCGTTATGGTTACAGGCTGCTGACGGACAAGGAGTACGGCCTGTTGCTGAAGGCGACGACCTTGAGCCAGCAGAGTGAGGTGATTGAACAGATTGCGTTCAATCAACTTAATTTGCTGAACATGAGTGATATGGAGTGGTTCAAGCCGCAGGTCGATCCTGGCAAGCCTTATGTCATGGAGGAAGAGGTACCTGACGGCCTGGCGGAAAATTCTCAGGGCTGGAATCTTGAGCAATTGCCTCCGGGATACAAGCAGATTGACCATATCAAGCGTATGGTTCCAGGCAAAAAGACGGCAGTGAATCAACTGATATTTTCGGACGGGCTGTCTTCGGTATCCTTGTTCATCGAGCCTCTGGTCAAGGGAGCAAGACCCAAGGTTGGTCAGACCACTGTTGGGCCAACCAACTTTTATGCCAATGTCAATAACGGCCATCAGATCGTTGTGGTCGGTGAAGTGCCGCAGGCAACCGTAGCGCAGATTGCCAACTCGGTTCATTTCAAACAATAGAGCTTCCCCATGATTGAAGAACACGCAATTGTCGTCAGCGTAAGCGGTGATGACGCCATGCTGGAGGTTGTGCGCAAGAAGCCTTGCGGCCTCTGCGGAAAATCCAGAGGCTGTGGCATATCGCTTTGGGGCAAGCTGTTCAATCACAAGGCTGAGTTCAGGGCCACCAACAGCATAGGTGCCAAAGTCGGCGATACGGTCATCGTCGGTGTCGATGAGCAGGCCTTGCTCAAGGGATCCATGAAGATTTACGGCATGCCCTTGCTGGCTCTGCTGTTGGGCGCCTTGCTCGCCATGGCCCTGTTGCCTGCAGATGCAACCGCAATTCAGAAGGATACTTATGCCGTCATCGGGGCTGCTATCGGACTGGTTCTCAGCCTGCTCTGGCTGAAGGGCCATGCGACAGGACAAAGCTGGAACCCCAGCCATCAACCTGTCATCCTGCGGACTGATAATCAAGTTGTAGTGAATTTAAAGTGTGAACGAGGTGAATAGATGATCAAGAAAGTGATTGCGATTTCTGCACTGTGCCTGGCAATGGCGGGTAACGTTGCTGTCGCCGGTAACGCACTGGCCTATCAGCTCCCCGATTTTACGCAACTGGCCGAAAAGCAGGGCCCGGCTGTCGTTAATATCAGTATCACGCAGGTGATACAGGGCGGCGGTTCGCCATTTGCCGGTATGCCGAATGACGAAGCGCTGGCTGAATTGTTCCGCCGTTTTGGTATTCCCATGCCCGGCGTGCCGGGTGGTGGCGGGCCGCAGCAGGAATACAAGTCACAGTCACTGGGTTCCGGCTTCATCATCAGCAGCGATGGCTATATCATGACCAATGCGCACGTCATCCGCGAAGCCTCTGAAGTAGTAGTCAAGCTGAATGATAAGCGTGAATTCTCCGCCAAGATCATTGGCGCGGATGCGCGTACGGATGTGGCGCTGCTCAAGATCGAAGCAAGCGGTCTGCCCAAGGTCACGATAGGCAATCCGGAGCAACTCAAGGTCGGTGAATGGGTGGTTGCGATCGGTTCGCCATTCGGGCTGGAAAGTACGCTGACTGCGGGTGTCGTTAGCGCGAAGGGCCGCGCGCTGCCGCAGGAGAATTTCGTGCCTTTCATTCAGACTGATGTGGCGATCAATCCGGGTAATTCGGGTGGTCCGCTGTTCAATCTCAAGGGTGAGGTGGTCGGTATCAATTCCCAGATATACAGCCGAACCGGCGGTTATATGGGCTTGTCCTTTGCGATACCCATTGATGTTGCCATGGAAATCTCGGATCAATTGCGTGCCACCGGCAAAGTGTCGCGGGGCTGGCTCGGTATCGGCATTCAGGAGATCAGCAAGGAGCTGGCTGAGTCGTTTGGCATGAAGAGCACCAAAGGAGCACTGGTCTCCAATGTGGAAAAGGGCAGTCCTGCCGAGAAAGGTGGTCTTGAGCCCGGTGACGTGATTCTCAAGTTCGACAACAAGACGATTGAGTCTTCAGTTGATTTGCCCCGAGTCGTTGGGGCAACCAAGCCGGGCAAGCAGGTGCCGGTGGAAATCCTGCGCAAGGGGAATACCCGCAATCTGAGCATTACGCTAGGTGAAATGCCGACCGAGAAGGACGAAGTTGTGGTGAGTTCAAAAGCCCCGGCCAAGACTGAAGCCAATCGCCTTGGCCTGATATTGCGCGACCTGACGCCGCAGCAAAAGAAGAAGATCAATGGCCGCAACGGCTTGCTGGTGGTCGAATCGCAAGCCCCTGCTGCTCAGGCCGGCATCCGCCGTGGTGATGTGGTCCTTGGTTTGAACAATACCGAGGTGCAGAGCTTGGAACAGTTCGATCAGCAGCTTGCTGCAATCCCGGCAGGCAAGACGGTTGCCCTGCTGGTTCTGCGAGATGAAAACACGCTCTACGTGCCGGTCAAGATAGGTACTGGAAAGTAGCATGCATGGTGCGTTAGTGATGTGAATGCTGTAAAATCAGGCCATTCAAATGGCCAATTGACAAGAAGGGCGCTCAGGCGCCCTTCTTGTTGGTTTTATATCAGTATCCTTAGCGTCAGCACTTTATG
>DLMX01000008.1:16531-24379 GCA_002479405.1 Methylophilaceae bacterium UBA7525 | reverse complement strand
TTCTTCTTCCAGGTGGTGTTCGTGGCCACCGCCATGTCCATCGTGTCCGGTGCCGTGGCCGAGCGCATGAAGCTGTGGGCCTTCCTGGCCTTTGCCGTGGTGATGACCGGCTTCATCTATCCGGTGCAGGGTTACTGGAAGTGGGGCGGTGGTTTCCTCGACGAGCTGGGCTTCCTGGACTTCGCCGGTTCCGGCGTGGTGCACATGACCGGTGCCGCCGCTGCCCTGGCCGGTGTACTGCTGCTCGGCGCGCGCAAGGGCAAGTACGGTGCCGACGGTTCGGTGCACGCCATCCCCGGCTCCAACCTGCCGCTGGCCACTCTGGGTACCTTCATCCTGTGGTTGGGCTGGTTCGGCTTCAACGGCGGCTCCGAGCTGAAGGTGTCCGACGTGGGCGAGGCCAACGCCGTGGCCCTGGTGTTCGTCAACACCAACATGGCCGCCGCCGGTGGCGTGGTTGCCGCGCTGATCACCGCGCGCATGCTGTTCGGCAAGGCTGACCTGACCATGGCCCTCAACGGCGCCCTGGCCGGCCTGGTGGCGATCACCGCCGAGCCGCTGGCTCCGACGCCGCTGCTGGCGACCCTGGTCGGTGCCGTCGGTGGTGTGCTGGTGGTGTTCTCCATCATCACCCTGGACAAGCTGAAGATCGACGACCCGGTGGGCGCCATCTCCGTGCACGGCGTGGTCGGCATCTGGGGCCTGCTGGCGGTGACGCTGAGCAACGAGGAGTCCTCGCTGCTGTCCCAGCTCACTGGTATCGGCGTGATCTTCGCCTGGGTGTTCGGCGCCGCCTTCGTCACCTGGCTGATCATCAAGGCCGTGATGGGCCTGCGTGTCAGCGAGGAAGAGGAATACAACGGCGTGGACCTGACCGAGTGCGGCCTCGAGGCCTACCCGGAATTCACTTCCAGCAAGTAAGCGCCCCTCTCCTCCCAAAGGCGCATTGGCGGGCATCGTGAGATGCCCGCCATTTTTTTGCGGCAGGAAGAAAACAGCAAACCACGGGGACACGGGGAACTCACGGATATGAAAGGCAAAACCTGTTCTTGTCCCAGTATCCCCGTGTTCCCCGTGGTTGAATCTATACGCGTTGGATTTTTGAGACAGGTTCTGGTTACAGCGTCTTGTGGCTGCCGTCGCAATGCGGCGCCTTGCCGCTGTGGCGGCAGCCGCACAGCCACACCTTGCCCTTTTCGCTCAGGGTGAATTTCTGCGGACCAAGACCGGTGCCTTTGTGGGAGCCGTCGCAAAAGGGCTGGCTCTTGGAGCGGCCGCAGGCGCACCACCAGTAATCGCCGGCCTCCAGCTCCAGGGCATAGGGTTTTTTCTGGGTGATTTCGGGTTCGCTCATCGTGGCCTCGTTCTGTTTTCGGTGGTTGATCCCGTAGAATGATTTCGCATCCGCCAACCATAGTCGATGGCGGCGTCTTTCCCCATGGTGGGGGACAAATCGGCGATTCCAAGCGGGAGGCGATCCTGAACCTGTTGCGTGTCGAGGGAGTGGCCAGCCACTCCATGAGCATCCCCATGCTGGAGGTGGCGGCGGGGGAGTGCGTCTGCATTTCGGGGCCGTCCGGCGCCGGCAAGAGCCTGTTGCTGCGCGCCATTGCCGACCTCGATCCCCATGACGGCCGGGTGTGGCTGGACGGGCGCGAGGCGCACGACTACACGCCCTGGGAATGGCGCCGCCTGGTCGGTCTGCTGCCGGCGGAAAGCCAGTGGTGGCGCGAGCGGGTGGGCGAACACTTTGCCGAGGTGGACGAGGCGCGCTGGCAGGCCCTGGGTTTCGGCCACGAGACGCTGGACTGGCAGGTGGCGCGCTGCTCCACCGGCGAACGCCAGCGTCTGGCCCTGCTGCGCCTGCTGGCCAACAAGCCGCGTGTGCTGCTGCTGGATGAACCCACTGCTGCATTGGACCCCACTGCGGTGCAGCGCGTCGAGGCCATGGTGGCGGCCTACCGCGAAGAACAGCAGGCGGCGGTGCTGTGGGTGAGCCATGACCCGGCGCAGATGCAGCGCGTGGCCAGCCGCCAGATCCGCATCGTGGCCGGCCGGCTGGAGGAGGCGGCGTGAACCTAATGACAGCAGTTGAGTCCGCCAATAAACGCGAATGGACGCGAATATAGGCGAGGGATACAGTCGTTAACCAGGCGCACCGCTCCGCCCGCCGAGTATGTGGGGCGTACCTGCACGATACCCAGAATATTTGCGTCTATTTGCGTTCATTTGCGGACTGATTGTTTTCAGATCAGATCGCGCACGAAGGGGATGGTGAGGCGGCGCTGGGCCGCCAGGGAGGCCTGGTCGAGCCGCTCCAGCAGCTCGAACAGGGCGTGCATGTCACGCGGTGCACGCCGCAACAGGTAAGTACCCACTTCCTCGTTCAATTCCATGCCGCGGGCCCGCGCGCGCAGTTGCAGGGCTGCCAGCTTGCCTGCATCGTCGAGGGGCTGGAGTTGGAACACCGGCCCCCAGGCGAGGCGCGAACGCAGGTCCGCCAGCGCGACGCCGAGGGCCGCCGGGCTGGCGTCCGCCGCCGCCAGCAGGTGGCCGCCGGCATCACGCACCCGGTTGTAGAGGTGGAACAGCGCCTCCTCCCAGGCCGCATCGCCGATCACCGCCTGGATGTCGTCCAGACACACCAGCGACATCTGCTCCAGCCCCTCCAGCAGTTCGCCGCCGGCCTGCGCCATATCGGCCAGGGGCAGATAGGCCGGGCTGCCGCCACGGGCGGTCTCGGCATGGCAGGCCGCCTGCAACAGGTGGCTGCAACCACTGCCCCGTCCACCCCAGAGATAGACGAAGGTCTCCGTCGCCTGCTGCAGCAGGTGCAGGGCAGCGGCGTTGTCACCGGCGAAGAAATTGGCAAAGGTGGCGCTGTCGCGCAGGCCGATGCGCAGGGTCAGTTGCTGTTCCACGTCAGCCCCGGTTGGCCGCCGAATAGAGCCGGCTGTCCAGATAGTGCTGGTGGGCATGGCGCAACAGTACCACCACCATCGCCGCCACCGGCAGGGCCAGCAGGACACCAAGGAAACCGAACAGCTGGCCACCGGCCATCACCGCAAAGATCACCGCCACCGGGTGCAGGCCGATGCGCTCGCCCAGCAGCCACGGCGTCAGCAGCACACTTTCCAGCACCTGCGCCACGCCGAACACCGCCAGCACGTACACCAACGGCAGCAGTTCCTGGAATTGCAGCAGGGCGGCGATGCCGGCGGCCACCACGCCGACGATGAGGCCGAGATAGGGCACGAAGCTGACCAGGCCCGCCAGCATGCCGATGAGCAGGGCCAGGTCCAGTCCCACCAGCCACAGGCCGACGGTGTAGATCACGCCCAGCGCCAGCATCACCAGCAACTGGCCGCGGAAGAAGGCCCCCAGCACCTCGTCCACCGCACCGATCAGCTTCACCGCCTCCGGCTCGATGCGCCGCGGCAACAGCTCGTGCAGCCGCGCCAGCAGGACGTGCCAGTCGCGCAGCAGATAGAACAGCACGACCGGAACCAGCAGCAGGTTGATGATCCATAGCACGATGGCGAAACCGTTCTTGCTGATGGACAGCAGCACCGGTGTGATGAGGTCGCTTGCAACTTTCCAGTGCTTGCTGAGGATGTCTTGTATCTGGTTCAGGTCGATGTTGAGAGAAATTCCAAAGTGCAGCAGTAGCCAGGGTTCAAGGCGCGCGCGCAGCAAATCGATGATGTCCGGCAGGCGCTGAACCATCAGCAACAGTTCTTTCTGCAGCATGGGGACGATGATGAGGACCAGCAACAGGGCGATACCCGCCAGCAGCAGCATGGTGATGACGGTCGCCGTGGTGCGGCCAAAAACCAGCTTGCCGAGTTTCCACAGGCTGATCCTGTCGACCGCGGGTTTGCAGATGTAGGCGAGGATGGCTGCAGCCAGAAACGGTGCCATGATGGGCAGCAACAGGTAAAAAATCACCAGAAAGCCGGTTACCAGCAGGACGATGCGGTAATCAGGCAATTGGTTTTCTCGTTTGGTCGTCATATCGGGTAAAATTATGCCTTCAAATGGATGATTTATCTTGTTGTATTTTTGAGTGGAAAGCGAGAACGCAGTTGAATTCTAATTCTTCAAACGGTGATGCGGCAAAAACTTCGATCAGTTATCGTGATGCCGGCGTCGATATAGAAGCTGGTGATGCCCTGGTTGAGCAGATCAAGCCGTTTGCCAAACGTACCATGCGGCCGGAAGTCATGGGTGGCATCGGCGGTTTCGGATCTCTGTTCGAAATGCCGAAGAAGTTCAAGAACCCGGTGCTGGTATCCGGCACCGATGGCGTCGGCACCAAACTCAAGCTGGCGTTCCAGCTGGACAAGCATGACACGGTCGGCATCGACCTGGTGGCCATGAGCGTCAACGACATTCTGGTGCAGGGCGCCGAGCCGTTGTTCTTCCTTGATTATTTTGCCTGCGGCAAGCTGGAAGTCGGAACTGCGGCCGAGGTCATCAAGGGCATTGCCCAAGGTTGTGAGCGGGCCGGTTGTGCGTTGGTCGGTGGCGAGACCGCCGAAATGCCGGGCATGTATCCGGCTGGAGAATACGACCTCGCAGGATTTGTCGTCGGCGCGGTCGACAAGGAAGCCATCATCGATGGCAGCAGCATTGCCGAGGGCGATATGCTACTCGGACTGGCATCGAGCGGCGCCCATTCCAACGGTTATTCGCTGATCCGCAAGCTGATCGAAAAATCCGGCATCGACATGGACAGCGATTTTAATGGCAAGCCGTTCCGCGATGTAGTCATGGCGCCGACCCGTATTTATGTCAAATCCCTGCTCAAGCTGATTGCTGCGCTCAAGGTCAAGGGCATGGCCCATATCACCGGCGGCGGCATCACCGAGAATGTGCCGCGTGTATTGCCTGCCGGCCTGACTGCCGAAGTGAAGAAGGGCAGCTGGAACATGCCGGCGCTGTTCGACTGGTTACAGGCAGAAGGCAATATCACGGATGAGGAAATGTACCGCACCTTCAATTGCGGGATCGGCATGGTGGTCATTGTGGCCGAGCAGGATGCAACGGCCGCCCGCCAGTTGCTGGAAGCCGAAGGCGAGCAGGTGGCGGTGATCGGGCGTATCCGTGCACAGACAGCCGGCGAGGCGCCGACCATCGTTGTTTGAAGTGGTTTTGACGTAGCATCGCCAACCGGATACGTGATTTGATCGTTAACTGATTCTTACATCGAAATAAGAGGTTAGGCATGCAGCATGTTCTGGCAAAATTGATGGTCATCGGGTTTCTACTGGTGTCACAGTCGCTGGCGCTGGCTGCGCCAAAATCGTTAACGGTGACCTATGAAGCAACGCGCAACGGTCAGCCGTTTGCCAATATCACGGAAACGTTCACGCAACAGGATGGCAAATACCGCATAGAAAGCGAAACCCGGGGCATTGGCGTTTATGCCCTGTTCGGGGTGCGCAGGCTGCTGAGCGAGGGCGAAGTGGGCCCGTCTGGCCTGAAGCCGCTGCATTTTGAACTGCATCAGGGTAGTGAGGCCAAGCGCTCGTTGTTTGCCGACTTCGACTGGCCCGGTAATCAGCTCAACATGAAGGTCAAGGGTAAGCCGGTGACGGCAGAGTTGCAGCCTGGTGCACAGGATATCGCCAGCCTGATCTATCAATTCATGTTCGTGCAGCCCAAGAGTGAATCATTCAAGTTGCCGGTTACCACTGGCAAGCGATTGAAGTTGTATGAATATCGTGTTGCCGGTCGCGATGTGCCTGTCTCGGTACCGGCCGGCAGCTACAAAACCATGCATCTGCAGGATGCGGCGGAAGATGCCGATGAAGACAGCAAGGAACTGTGGCTGGGAAATGCCAGGGTCTATTTTCTGCCTGTCAAGCTGGTGACCCGCGACGACAAGGGCGAAATCGAACAGGTGCTGACCGGTTTGCATGCTGAATAAGTGGTTTGCATCGAGTAGCAATCCGGCCATCTGGCGTGCGGCGTTGGCTTTAATGCTTTCGCTTTTGTTGCATCTGATCCTGCTCGGATTTGTCCATATCGATCCGAGTTTTTTCGAACCGGAACAGGAAACGGTTAATGTCCGTTTTGCTGATCTGGTGAAAACTCCTTCGGCAAAACCACGGGAACCTGTGCCTGAGAAACCGCTTCTGCCGGAGCCGCCGGCAGAAAAACCTGTAAAGCCTTCTCAGGAACCCGAGCAGACTGGAACTTCGTTTCTGGATGAGCCTGTGCTGGAGTCGGAGCCTGAAGTATCCCCTGTTGTTGAAGCCGAACCGGAGGAATCACTACAGCAAACCGGAATTGGCGATATGCCGGCGGATATATCTGAAGAGATACAGCCGGAGCAGGCTTATGTGCCTAGCATGGTGGACGTGGATGCGCAGCCCTACAATTTCGTCGAGAGCGAGTTTGATATTCTGCGTGGCACTGATGGCTACAAGGTCGGGCAAAGCAAGGTGCGTTATCAAGTCAGGGGGGACGGCACTTACCTGTTGGTAAGCGAGAGCGAAGCCAAGGGTTTCGCTTCCTGGTTCATTTCAGGCTCGCTGTTGCAGCGCAGCGAGGGGCTGGTGACTGGGCACGGCTTGCAGCCGCACAGCTTTCTCTACCAGTACGGCAAGCGCAACAAGACCCAGCAGGCGGTTCTCGACTGGGAGAATGGCAGGATCACGCTGGAAACGGACAAGGGCAGCAAGTCCTCGCGCCTGCCGGCAGGCACGCAGGATCTGATGAGTTTCATGTATCAGTTCATGTATGTGCCGCCATTGCGGGAGATGTTGCTCAATATCACCAACGGCAAGCGGTTGAAGGCCTATACCTACAGTTTCGTCGGCGAAGAGGATTTGTCGACTAAAATGGGCGTGGTACGCGTCATGCATATCGAGAATATCAATGATGACGGCGATGAGAAAACTGAACTATGGCTTGCGTTGGAATACAACTACCTGCCAGTGAAAATACGTAAAACAGAAGAGGATGGCAGTGTGATTGAGCAAGTGATAACCAGTATCAAGACAGAGCTTTTGCAATGAGTAGAGTCGATCCCAATCTGATGCGCCTGGCCGGCATGGCCTTGGCCGATGTGCTGAATAACCCGGGTCCGGCGGATGCCAAACTTGGTGCTTTCTTCCGCAGTAACCGCGAACTGGGCAACAAGGAAAGAGCCTTCGTCGCCGAATCGGTCTATGGCGTTCTTCGCCGCAGGGCCTTGCTCACGCATCTGGCCGGCAGCGAGGACCCGCGAAAGTTGTTGTTGGCGTTGTTGTTGCGTGTGCAGGGCATGAGTTTGCGCGACCTTGAACCGGGTCTGAACAAGCAGCAAAAGGAGTGGGCGCAGGAGATCAAGGCGCAATCGACCGAAGGGCTGACGTCAGCCCAGCAGGCGGATCTGCCGGAATGGTTGTGGCAAAAACTCAGCATGCAATATGGCGCGGAGCAGGCACTCACTATTGCGCGCAGCATGCATCAACCGGCCAGTCTGGATCTGCGCGTGAACACGATCAAGGCCAGCCGTGAGGATGTCATGCAAAGATTCCGGGGTGAGTCGACCGACATTAGCACGACTCCCTATTCGCCGACGGGTTTGCGCATGGCGCAGAAAATGAGCATCAGTCGTCATCCTTTCTTCACTGACGGCAAGATCGAAGTGCAGGACGAAGGCAGTCAGTTGCTGGCGCAGCTGGTGGCGCCGCGCCGTGGCGAGATGGTGGCGGATTTCTGTGCCGGTGCAGGCGGCAAGACGCTGGCCATGGGCGCCTTGATGCGCAATTCCGGCCGTCTCTACGCTTTTGATGTGTCGGAAAAGCGTCTGTCCAATCTGGGCCAGCGCCTCAAGCGCTCCGGCCTTTCCAATCT
>DLMX01000008.1:339-16324 GCA_002479405.1 Methylophilaceae bacterium UBA7525 | reverse complement strand
TGAAATGGCGCCAGACTGAGCGGGATATCAGTGAGTTGACCGTGAAGCAGGCCTCCATCCTGGAACGCGCAGCACGCCTGGTGAAGGATGGCGGGCGCCTGGTCTATGCCACCTGCAGTCTGCTGGCGGACGAGAACGAACAGATAGCCGCAGCGTTTCTTGCCGCGCATCCGGAATTCAGCTTGTTGCCTGCCAAAGATATCCTTGCCCAGCAGCATATCGAGCTGGATACCGGCGACTATTTCAGGCTGTTCCCGCATCTGCATCAGACCGATGGTTTCTTTGCGGCCGTGTTCGAGAAAAAGCCAGTTTCAGTTAAAGCGGAGCAGAGTAAGGCGGAGCAGAATGCTGAGCCTGTTGACGAGAAGTTGGAGGTAGAGGCACCAGCCAAGGCGAAAAAGACGGTCAAAACGCCGACGAAAAAACCGGCTGTGAAGAAGCCAGCGGTAAAGAAACCGGCCGAGAAAACCGTGAAGAAGGCAGCAAAACCGGCATGAAACTGCCAGGACTGAATCTGCAGATTCTGTTGGCTGCTGTGATTGGCCTCGTTACAGGGCTGCTCTTTCAGTCGCTGGGCTCTGATAGTAAAACGGTCGCGGTCGGCCTCTATGCCAGTAATATCCTCGGTGGCGTCTTTATCGACCTGTTGAAGATGATACTGATACCGCTGGTCTTTACTTCCATCGCAGTCGGCATCGCCAATCTGCAGGGGCATGGGCAGATGGGCCGGGTCTGGAAACTGTCGCTCGCTTACTTTGTGTTGACCATGATGGTCGCCGTCTTCATTGCCATGCTGTTCAGCAATATCTTCAAGCCGGGCGAAGGCATGCATATCGCCATGTTTGCCGGCGCCATGGATCAATTTCATGCCGAGCAGATGACCTTGCCGCAGTTCTTTGCACAGTTTCTCGGCCGGTTGTTCGTCAACCCTTTTGCTGCTTTTGCACAGAACAACGTACTGGCGGTCGTGGTGTTTGCCCTGATTGTCGGTGTTGCGCTGGTAATCGGTGGCGAGCGTTACCGGCAGATCCATCAGCTGCTACAGGAGTTCCTCGAACTGAACATGCGTATCGTCGGCTGGGTCATGGTCATTGCCCCGCTCGGTATCATGGCGCTGTTGATCAAGCTGACGGCAACGCAGGATATGGCCATGTTCGCGACGCTGGGGAAATTTGTCGGCATAGTGCTTGGGACGACGTTGTTACACGGCCTGTTGGTGCTGCCTTTATTGCTATATCTGTTTACCGGCATGACGCCGCTGACTTTTATCCGAGGCTCACGCGAAGCTCTTATTACGGCGCTGGCGACCAGTTCCAGCGCAGCCGCCTTGCCTGTTACCCTGCGATGCGTAGAGCATAATCTGGGCGTCAAGCGTGATGTTGCCGGATTCGTTGCCCCGCTCGGTGCCACCATCAATATGGATGGCACCGCGCTCTATGAGGCGGCGGCGGCGTTGTTCATCGCCAACCTGGTTGGCATTGAACTCAATCTGATTCAGCAGATCGTGGTATTCCTGACGGCCATGATTGCCGCCATGGGCGCCCCCGGCATTCCCAGTGCCGGCATGGTGACCATGGTCATGGTATTGCAGGCGGTCGGCCTGCCGGCCGAGGCGATTGCCATACTGTTGCCGATAGACCGGGCGCTGGATACCTTCAGAACTGCGGTCAATGTGGAGGGTGATATGGTGGGCAGCCTGATAGTTGACAGGCTGGTCAGTGTCGAGCCGGTGAATCCTGATCAGACTGCCTGATTTGTAAAGTAGTCGTGCTTTACCCCCATTATTTTTCCTGCGCTAATTGCCGGCGAAATTCCTCCAGTTTTGCTTCATAATCCTCTGCCTCGCCAAAATCCAGAAAGCGCGCATAGCGTGCGTGGGTGCCCAGTACTTTTCTCGCATGTTTGATCGGGCAGAAATACTGTTCGGTGCGCGCCACGATTTCGCTGATGTAGGCAATCATGCCGCTGCCGTAGGCACAGTAGGTGCAGTGGAATTTCTCGATGAAATTCAGGTAGTTCAGTTGTTGCCGGTCAAAGATGATGTAGTCGCTGCGTCGCACTCGCTTGATGCCGTAGATGGGGAAACAGGTGAACTGGTAGAAGCTGATGAAAATGTCGGCGATCACCAGCGGAACGATCATGCTGTAGATGATAGGGCCGGTAATCAGGTTGAGCGGGCGGTAGGTGACCAGCCAGCGGAAGAAGTTGGTTTTCATCCTGCTGTGGGCTTCACGCACAGATCTTTCGAACTCGACGCGTTTGCCCTTGATCTGGAAATAGATGCTGGACGGCTGTTCACTGAGCGCAGTGCGCAATTCATCCTCCAGCGCTGTAATCTGCTCCAGTAACTGCTGCACTCGGTTATTCATTCAATTCCCCTTGGTGGTTTATCCAGCGGTAACGGGAAATTCCCCCGTTTGTCAGGTTCCGGATGGTGTTCTGTTTTCGAAACGCTGCTGACCATGGGTTGCCAGCGAATACACTGCAGGCACCACGATCAGCGTCAGCAGCGTGGATGAGATCATGCCGCCGATGACGGCGACTGCCAGCGGACCATTGGTCTCGGCCCCGGCACCGAGGCCCAGCGCGGCCGGCAGCAGTGCCAGAATCACGGTGAGCGAAGTCATCAGCACCGGGCGCAGACGAATCGGGCAGGCCTGGCGCAACGCGTCGTCGATCTCCGTGCCTTTCTCTCGCAGCTGGTTGGTCAGGTCGACCAGCAGGATGGAGTTCTTCGCCACCAGGCCGATCAGCAGCACCATGCCGATCATGGAGAAGATGTTGAGCGAGTTGCCGGTCAGCAGCAAGGCCAGCACGCCGCCGATGACAGCCAGCGGCTGCGCGACCATGACGATCAGCGGCTGCAGGAAAGAGTTGAACTGGCTAGCCAGCACCATGTACAGCAGGACAAGCGCCAGAGCGAAGACGAAGACCATGTTTCTGACTGTCTTCGCCATTTCTTCTGCCTCCCCGATCAGGCGGATGGTGTAGCCGGGCGGCAGGATTTCGCTTGCCAGTTGATTGACATTGGCGACAGCCTTATCCAGCGGAATGCTGGGGCTGGCATAGAGTGTCGCAGCGTATTGCAGGTCGAAGCGGCCGATGACGGCTGCTCCCAGCGATTGTTTGAAGGTGACTACGGAATCCAGTCGCACCAGACCGCCATCGCCGCTACGCAGAAAGATCTTTTTCAGGTCCTCCGGCTGCATCAGGCTGCCTTCTCTGGCCTTGATGCGGATATTGTAGCGTTGGCCGTCGCCCGGCTCATCGTTGAAGCTGGCGACATCGATGCCGCCGCTGTAGAGGCTGATGGCCGTAGCGATATCACGTGCCGTGATGCCGAGGCTGGCAGCGCGTACACGATCGACTGTCATGACCAGTTGCGGCAGGTCGAGTTCGATATCAACGTCGACCCTGCCCATGCCGGGCATCTCCGAAAGTCGTCTTTGCATGGTCTTGGCAATTGTGCCTACCTGTTCAAGGTTTTCGCCGGACAGGTTGAACTGCAATTTTTCCGAACGCTGACCGCCGACGATGGCGATAGGTGCGGGGAAAGCGCGCACCCCGGGAATCTGCTCTAACTGCTCCCGAAGTTTGTTCATCAGTTCCTGCTGGCTCATGCTGCGTTCGCCGCGTTCTTTCATACGTATATTCGCATTGCCGGTATTGACCTGGCCCTGCGCGCCGAAACCGATGGTCGTGAAATAGCTGGCAATCTGGTCAGGGTAGCCGGCGAGGATATCCTCGATCATGTTGAGCCGGGTTTCGGTGTATTCCAGGCTGGAACCGAGAGGGGTTTTGAAGGAAATGCGGAACCGGCCTTCATCGGCTTCCGGCACGAATTCCTTGCTGACTTGCGCGAACAGAAAGCCGCTGGATAATACGATGAGCGTCGTCACGAAAACCACTTTCCAGCGGTGCAGCAGAGCCCAGCCCAGGCTTTTGGCATAAAAGGCATCCATACGACGGAAGAAGCGATCCAGCAGCTTGTAGAGTTTTCCATGCTGAGTTTCTACCCTGAGATAGCGCGAACAGAGCATGGGCGTGAGCGTCAGCGAGACAAATAGCGACACCAGCACGCCAAAGGTGACGACGACGGCAAAGGATTCAAAGAACTGGCCGATGATGCCATCCATGAAAATCACTGGTGCGAAGATACAGACCAGCGACAACGTGGCGGCTACCACGGCAAAGGCCACCTCGCGGCTACCGCCAATAGCTGCAGACATGGCGGTGGCGCCTGGCATCTCCCGATGGCGGAAGATATTCTCCAGCACCACGATAGCGTCATCCACGACGACGCCGATTAATAGCAGGAGCGCGAGCAGCGTCATGGTATTGAAGGTGAAGCCGGAGAAGTACATGACGGCGACCGCACCGAGCAGGGAGACCGGGATCGCGGTCGCAATGATCAGTGTGGAGCGTAGCGAACGCAGGAATATCCAGACAATGAGAGCGGCCAGCAGGGTGCCTTCGATCAGGTGTTCCTGTAGGGATTTGACGATTTCCTTGATAAAAATGGAGTCGTCAGTCGAGATGTCGATGAACATGCCCGGCGGCAGGTTGGGGCGGATTTCCTCGTCGACGCGTCTTTTGACTTCATCGATAATCTCCACTGTATTGGCGTTGGATACCTTGATGATGCCGATGCCGACGGTCGGCTGGCCGTTAAAGTGGGCGACCTGCCGTTGATCCTCCAGTCCGTCCTCCAGTTCAGCAATATCCTTGAGCTTGATCGGAGAGCCGTCGCGATAGGTGACGATCATTTCTTCCAGATCACGCAGATTGTGAAACTCGAGGTCGAGTTTCAGCAGCTGTTCTGCTTTTTCGCCGACCAGGAAACCGCCCGGTAACTGCACATGCTCGTTGTTGAAAGCGTTGATGAGATCATTTGCCACAATATTGTAGGCTGCCATGCGCTCGGGTATGACGTTGATGCGAATACGGCGGTCGAGGCGGCCGCCGAGGCGGACTTCGCCGACGCCCTTGATCGTTTCCAGCTTTTTCTTGACGACATTCAGGCCGTAAAGATTGAGCTGTTGAGGCGTGCGATCGCCGGTCAGGCCCAGCCACATGATGGGTGAGGCATTGGTTTCCACTTTGCGAATGATTGGTGGTTCTGCGTCATCCGGCAGTCGCCTCAAAATCCGGCTGACATTGGATTGCACCTCGTTGTAGGCAACATTGATGTCCTTGTCGAGGGCGAACGTAATGGTGACGACCGAGACGCCGGGCGAGGACGATGAGGCGATATGCTCGATACCCGGTGTGGTATTGACCGCCGTTTCGATGACGCTGGTGATGCTGGCATCAATGATGTCCGGATTGGCCCCCACCAGATTGGTGGTGATCGATAGTACGGGAAATTCGATGAACGGAAAGCGATCGACGCCGATTCGCTGGTAACTTATCAGCCCCAGCAATACCAGAAGGCCGGACAGCATCCACGCCAGCACGTGGCGTTTGATGGATATCTCGGGGAGAATCATGATGCGGCTTGTTCCTGGCCTGACACGGCGCTCCGTATGGTCACTTCCGCCTGGTCGGTCAGGAAGGAGGCGCCATCGACCGCAACTGTTTCGCCAGCCGTCACGCCTTCAATGATCTCGACCTTGCCCTCCTGCCGCAAACCGGTTTTGACTATTCGTTGTTCGGCCCTGTTATCGCGGATGACATAGACCACGTTGCCTGCCGGTCGTAATACTACACTCTGTTCCGGGACGACCACAGCTTCGGTTTCACCGATGACCACCACGGCATTGACGCTGGCGCCTGCCTGCCAGTCCTCCTGACCGGTGACATCGGCCAGTACATCGATTGCACGGTTGCTGGTGCCGATCACGGGTTTCATTTCACGGACTTCCGAGATGACTTCCTCCGGCGAGGTCGGGGTGGTCAGTCGCACCTTGAGCCCCGGTTTGATTCTGGAGGCGACACGCTCGGGATAGGGCAGGTGCGCGCGCAATCGCTGGTTGCTGATGATCTGCATCATCGGGGAGCCGATACTGACAAAATCCCCGGGTGAGACGATCTGTACTTCAATGATGCCATCGACCGGCGCTACAGCCTGGGTTTTGCTGCCCGTATGTTCAATGCTGGCCAGTCTGGCGCGAGCCGCTTCCAGTTCCTTCTTGAACGCTGATTTTTGCGTATGGATTTCATCGAGCGCGTTCTTCGAGATGAAGTTTCTCTCGACCAGAGCCTGGTTGCGTTCCAGTATGCGCTCCTGATTCGCCAGCAGGGCCTCAATCCGCCCGACCTCTGCCTGTGCCTCGCGGCGTTGCAGGGCGAGGTCGGTCGGGTCGAGTATGACCAAGACATCGCCCTTCTTCACGCGCTGCCCGGGGCGTGCCTTCACTTCGAGAACGCGCCCGGCGACTTCGGCCGATACGGTCGGGTCGATCAAGCCTTCCAGGCTCCCGACGGTTTCCTCGCGGACTTCCAGCATCAGGCTCTCCGCAGTGGCGACGCTCACCAGTGTGGCCGAGGATCTTTTCTGCTGCGGCGCATCATTTTTACCGCAGGCAAGCAATGACATGCCGACACAGGCGATGATCAGGAATTGCCGGCAGTGTGTTCTGGACATGATGTGTGACTCTCTTGCTTCCGTGATTCTTGCGTTTTTGTTTTTACCTGTTTTTACCATAATCTGACTAGGGCGTGTTCACACAAATTTCAAGACTGCGTTGCTGCAAGAACGCGATGGATGCAAGGCGCGTGGAGAAGCCAATGGTTATTCCATTGGCGAACCGAGCAACGCAGCAGACGCACGTTCTTGTAGCAACCTTTCAAGCCGGGGCGGTTTGGGCGCCCTCCTTTGTTGCAGGCCGCTTGTTGAGGGCGGCACAACTGCGCGTCCTGCGCCGCGGATGGCATCCCAAACCGCCCCGGCGCACACGCGAAATTTGTGTGAACACGCCCTAAACCATAAGCTGTTCAGCGACTGTTTATTCTTGACCAGTCAAAATAAGGCCCCGGGTCGGTTTTGCGGCCGGGGGCAATGTCGGAGTGACCGACCACTGCCTCTATCGGGTATGCCGCCTTCAGTGCATCGAGCAGCTGGTTGAGCTGCGCATATTGTGCTTCGGTAAAGGCTTCGTGGTCACTGCCTTCCAGCTCAATTCCGACAGAAAAATCGTTACAGCGTTCGAGACCTTGCCAAATTGATTTTCCGGCGTGCCAGGCGCGCTGCAGACAGGATACGAACTGGATCAGACTGCCATTCCGGCGGATCAGGAAATGCGAGGACACCCTGAGCTGGTGAATTTCGGCAAAATAGGGATGCGCCTTAGGATCCAGGCGATTGGTGAATAGCTCGATGATACCGTTTCCGCAATATTCGCCGGGCGGCAGGCTGATGTTATGGATGACTGCCAGTGTAATCGGTACGTCCGGTCGTTCGTCATGATTGGGCGAATCGATAAAACGTGCACCCTGATAGATGCCGCGCGAGTCAATCATCCTGATCCTTGCTCAGTCCCAGTTTTGACAGGCGATAGCGCAGGGTTCTGAAGCTGACGCCCAGCAGCTTGGCTGCTTCGGTCTTGTTGTTGCGCGTCTTCTCCAGCGCGTTGAGGATGGCGGTCTTTTCTATGTTTTCGAGGAACTCCGGCAAGGGTAGGCCGTGATCTACTTCAAGCGAGGTTGCCAGCGGACCGGGGGCATCCTGGTCCAGTAACAGGTCATCGATGCCGATTGTTTTGCCGTCACACAAGGCCAGCGCACGTTCGAGTATGTTTTCAAGCTCACGTACATTGCCAGGGAAGCTGCGCTTTTTCAGCAAGCGCATAGCCTCCGAATTTACAGATGGCGGTGACAGATTGGTTCGTCTGGCCAGTTTTTCCAGTAGTGCGCTGCTGAGTAACGGAATATCCTCTGGGCGATCCCGCAGTGCCGGAATTTTCAGTCCGATGACGTTGAGGCGGTAATAGAGATCTTGCCGGAATTGGCCGTTTTCCATCATGACACCGAGGTTTCTGTGCGTGGCGCTGATGATACGTACATCGACGCTGACATCATGCTGATCGCCCACCATACGCACCTTCTTTTCCTGGATGACGCGCAGGAGCTTCACCTGCATGGAAAGCGGCAGGTCGGTTACCTCATCGAGATAAATCGTACCTCCGTTGGCGGCCTCGAACAGGCCAGGTCTGTCATCCTGTAGTCCAGCGGTGGCACCCTTTTTGTATCCAAAGAACTCGCCTTCCATCAGGTTTTCTGCTATCGCACCGCATTTGACGCTGATAAAAGGGCCTTCCTGCCGCGAACTGTTGCGGTGTATCAGTCTTGCCGCCAGTTCCTTGCCGCTGCCTGGCTCGCCGCAAATGTGTACCGGTGCCTGGCTTCTTGCCAGTTTGTCGATCAGATTCCTGACCTGCACCATGGCGGAAGATTCTCCTATCATCGCCGGATTGGTGATGGATGGCGTCTGCGGTGTCGGTAACTTGAGCGCCGACTGCACCAGTGGACGCAGCTGGTTGAGTGAGATGGGCTTGCTCAGATAATCGAAGGCGCCGGCCTTCAGTGCCGAAACGGCGTTGTCGGCACTACCGTAAGCGGTGATGACCGCCACCGGTAGGTCCGGATAACTGCAGTTGATATGTTTGACGAGATCCAGCCCGTTACCATCCGGCAAGCGCATGTCGGTGAGGCAAAGTGCATAGTGACGCTGGCTCAGCAGAAACTTCGCATCGTCGACATCGGCGGCGCTGTCGGTAGAGATGCCCATGCGTTCCAGCGTCAGGACCAGCAGTTCGCGGATGTCCGTTTCGTCATCCACTACCAGACAAGCGGGTTTCATGTTCATTGCGCTGTCTGCCTTTTGATCCGGATCAGGAACAGGCTGCCATTGTCCGTCGGCTGATATTCGATTCTGCCGTCATTGGCTTCACACAATTCGCGTGCAATATAGAGTCCCAGTCCGGTGCCGCTGGGCTCTGTGGTGAAAAAAGGCTCGAACAGATGCGGGGTGATTTCTTCGGCGATGCCGGGGCCGTCATCCTTGATGGCAACCGTCAGTTTGGTTTCTCTCGGTGATTCAATCAGGGAAAGCGTCAGGCTACCCTCCTGCCGGCGGCTGTGGTGCCAGCCATTGCGACAGATATTCCAGAGAATCTGATTCAGGTGGCGGCGGTCGAACATGATGTTTCCATCATGTCCGGCCAGATATATCCTGAAGTGCTCCGGGGGAATTTTTTCCGCTTGGCAGAACTGTGTATGGAAGTCCTGCAGAAACTTTGCCAGACTGATGGTTTCCTGCTGGGTGCGGTCGCGCCGGTTCAGTTCCAGCACGTCCTTTACGATCTGATCCAGACGTGTGACATTGTCGGCGACTATTTGCAGCATGCGTTTGATTGCAGGATCGTCCATCGCTTCCTCCTGCAACAGCTGATTGGCATGGCTGATTGCGCTGAGCGGATTGCGAATTTCGTGGGCGATATTGGCAGTCAGCCGTCCGAGAGCCACCAGCTTCATCTGTTGTGCCTGCATTTGAATCTGACTCCAGTCTTCAATAAAGATGACGGCGCCATCATGCCGGTCATTGCTGACCGGCATCAGCCGCAACCGGAGCTCCCGCTCTATCAATCTCAGCTTTTTGGGTTTGTTGGCATTCTTCTGACTGGTGTTTTCAGTGATCCAGTGTGCGAGCATGCCTGCCACTTCCGGCGCATATGTGTCGAGGGTCTCGAATTCGGCATGCTGATGGCCAAGCAACTTTTCCGCCTGCGCGTTACAGTGACGAATTTTGAAGTCCTTGTCTACCACCAGGATGCCATCCTGGATTTCCTGTGTGATCAACTGATTGATTTGCGCCATGTTTTCGAGGTCGATCCCGCGTTGTGAAGCCAGCGCTTCACTCTGTTTGGTGCGTTTGGAGAAGCTGTGTGCCAGCCATGCCGTGGCAAAGCAGCTGAGGCTGAGCATGGCGGCATGCGTGTAATCAACCTGATGTTGTTCCCAGGTGATGAACTGGTATGACTGTTCCAGCAGTAGGGCAATACTGGCAATCGCAGCATAAAACAGGGCCAGTCGTCCCTGGCTGAACAGGCTGGCGCTTGCCGTTGCCAGCACCAGTAACAGGCCCAGGCCGCTTTCCAGGCCGCCGGCAGCATAGATCAGGGTAACGATAAAACCGATGTCAACAATCGTAATCAATGTCAGACGCCGGTCAAGGATCACGACCTTGATCCAGCTCAGCAGTGCGGCACCCAGGCTGAAGGCCAGATAGGAACCGGCCAGTCTGAGATAGAGCTGACTGTTGTAATTCTCGCGCCAGGGGAGTTCCTGCCAGAAGAAGAAGTAGGTGACAAGACCGCTGGCAATGACAAGGCGGTAAAGATGCGAGAAACGCATCGAGCGCCAATAAGCGCTCGGTAAAAGGTGAGACGCTGGCGAATCAGTTCCCGGATTCATCTTTGGGCGCGTGAACGTGCGCCTGACTACAGAAATACTGGCCATCCGATTGAACACTTTCGCTTTGGGGGAGGTGTATGCCGCAATGTGCACATTGCACCATGCTTTCTGAATCGCGCCCGGTGTTAGCGGCGGACATGTCAGACTGATCCAGACTCTTGCGGTAGCGTTTGAGGATGGTGATGACGAGCCAGATTGCAATGGCAAGGAGTATCAGTTTGGCCATGGAGCGTGTACCGGGTTAAATTGAAACGATTGTAGCTAAATCTTGGTCAGAGACAAAATGCAAACCTGATATACTCAGCCTGAGTGCTGTGGCCTGTTCATGAGTCCTTAAGCGTAAAAGCCAGGGCATCTGCAGGAATCATCAAAAGAACAAACCATGCAATTAATTCACGCAAAGACAATATCCGATTGACCCAGGATGGCAACCCCACAAGAGCTTTCTGATTTTCTTGCTCAAGTCGAGCGACGCGCATTCAAGCAGACGGCTTATGCTGTGCGTGACGATCATGTTGCGCTCGACATTGTGCAGGATTCCATGATGAAGCTGTCGGAAAAATACGCCGATCGCCCGGTCACCGAGTACCCCATGCTGTTTCAGCGTATCCTGCAGAATACCACCAAGGACTTCTGGCGCAGGCAGAAAGTCCGCAATTTGTGGACAACCCTGTTTTCTTCTTTTGGTGGCGGACAGGATGACGATGAGACCGATCCGCTTGAAACTCTCGGCGGCGATCCCGATAACGACCAAGATCAGCCGGAAGCTCAATTGCAACGCAGTCAGACGCTGGCTATTATCGAAGACGCCATCAAGAAGCTGCCGGCGCGTCAACGGGAAGCCTTCATTTTGCGTTATTGGGAAGATATGGATGTAGCCGAAACGGCGGCATCGATGGGATGTTCTCAGGGTAGCGTCAAGACGCATTGTTCGCGCGCCGTTCACACACTTGCATCAATATTGGAAAAGCATGGTTTTTCCAAACCAGGCATATAATTATTCAGGAGTAATTTGATTCTCGAAACATCAGACATCACCGGATGCGCGATATGTAGAGGAAGTTGATCGATGAAAACCGAACATGAACATGCAAAAGAGATAGTCAATCTGCTGGATGAGAGCACTTCCGGGCTCGACCGTAAGGTGCTGGATCGACTCTATGCGGCCAGAATGAAGGCTGTTGGTCAGTTGGCCGCGCGCAGACAGCTGGTCACCGAGAGCGATGCTGATAGAGTCGGACAGGTACTGCGTATGTCCGGCGATTACATGCATCAACATCGCGCTATCATGCCTGCTCTAATGCTGATTGGTGCTGCATTGATAGTATTTGTCATTACGCAACAGTTAATGCCCCAGCCTGCCGTTGAGCAGGGTGATGCCTTCCTGTTGGGTTCTGAACTCCCCCCCGAGGCTTTTGTGGATAAAGGATTTGATGCATGGTTAGCGCGTTCTTCGCAGCGATAACACTGGTTTTTGTCATGGTTTCAGGTCAGGCTCTGGCCGAGCCTGAAGCAGCACAACGTCCGACCTGGACGGAACTCAGTGCTGACCAGCAGAAAGTCCTGAAGCCGTTGGCTGATGAATGGGATACCTTGCGGCCATGGCAACGTGAACGCATGCTTGAGATCGCGCGTGACTATCCGAAGATGGATGCCGAGCGTCAGCAACGGGTGCAGGATCGCCTGACACGTTGGAGCCGCATGACGCCTTATGAGCGCGAGAATGCCCGTAAAAAACACGAGAAATTCAGAACCTTGCCTGAGGAAAAGAAGCAGGAGCTCAGGAAAAAATGGCGCGAATATCAGAGTCTGCCTGAAGCCAAACGCGAGCAGTTGCGCCGGGAAAGCCCCGAGATTTACGGTAATGACGAATTGGATAACTAGACATTATTCGCCCGTTTTCTGATTAATCGTGTCAAATTCAACCGCCTCACCGGGTCTGTTACGTCGACTGGCCAGTCTGTTCTACGATCTTGTTTTGTTATTGGCCGTTCTGATGTTCGCCGCGCTGATTTTCCTGTCGGTCTTTGGCGATGCCACGGCGGCACCGAAACGTTACTTTTTCCAGTTATATCTGTGGCTGACCGGGGCCGCTTATTTTGTCTGGAACTGGACGCGAGGCGGCCAAACGCTGGCCATGCAGACCTGGCGCATCAAACTGAGCGGATGGCATGGGGAAGCACTGACGCCGACTCTGGCCATGCGGCGTTATATTCTTGCCAGCCTGTTCTTTGGTGTCGGTTTTCTCTGGGCGCTGTTTGACCGTGAAGGACTCTATCTGCACGACCGTTTGTCAGGCACGCGTCTGACTTTGCTTGAGAAGCGGCAGAAGAATAGCTAGCGTCGCTCGACCATGAACAGCATGGTGAGTCCTGCCAACAGGAATAGCAGTGTGGGTACTACCGTGCTGAAGATGGGTGACCAGTCGTTCAGCAGGCCGAGGTGCACGAATACCCGGTTCATGACCTGGTAGAACACGCCCAGCATGATGCCGAGGAATATCTTGGCGCTGGCGCCGCCGGAACGTTGTTGCAGGAAGCCGAAGGGCAGCGCCAGGATAACCATCACCATGCAGGCCAGGGGGTAGATGACTTTTGCCGATAGCGCGATCTCGTGTCTGGAGGTTTTCTGCTTGTTGTCACTGAGGTGCGTGATGTAGGAATACAGATTGCGGGCAGACATCTTTTCCGGTTGCACCAGCAGCACGTTTAACAGTTCCGGCCTTATCAATGACTGCCAGTTGGCTTCGGGAAAGTAGACCGACTTGATCTTGTCTTCATTGAACAGGGTCTGTGCCACTTCACTCAAATTCCAGCCATCTTCTTCAAAGCGCCCGCTCTTGGCATCGCTGATGGTGCGCAGATGAAAATCGCTGTCGAATTCATAAATGTGCACCTTGAGCAGGGTTGTGTCCGGCAGCACCTCTTCGACATTGACGAAGCTGCGGCCATCCTTGATCCACAGGCCGGAACGGAAGTCCTGAGCGATAACGGAATCAGTTGCCTTGATGCGCATGCGCTGTGCGGTCTTTTCCGTATAAGGGGTGACAAACTCGCCGACGATGAAGGTCAGCACTGCAAAGACCAGGCCAATGCGCACCAGAGACCAGGCAAGGCTGGTGATGGAGATGCCGCTGACTCGCAATATGATGAGTTCCGAGCTGCGCGACAGGCGTCCCAAAGCATACATGGTGCCGACCAGGACGGCGACAGGTACGATCTGATAGACATGGCCCGGCGCACTAAGGAGTACGAAGGTCAGCACGTTGCCAAGCCCGTATTCGCCTTTGCCCAGGCTTTCCAGTTCCTGGATCAGATCGAAAAAGGAGAACATGGCAATCAGTGCCAGCATGATGAGCAGGATGCTGGAGACGATTTCCTGAATCAGATAGCGGTTGATCAGATTCATCGCTCATCTGCTCCAGAGTCTTGGTACCAGCGGTTGCTGGAACAGCCGCCGATAAAACATGTAGACGGTCAGCAGCAGGAAGAACAGGTGGACCGGCCACAGCCCGATCAATAAACTGAGCTTCCCTTGCGATACCCAGGCCTGGAATATGCTCAGCATGTTGTTGTAGATCACATAAACCAGCAGGGCCAGCATCAGATTGGCGGAGCGGCCGGAACGCGGATCGACGAAACTCAGCGGGATGGCAAGCAGAACCAGTACGAAAGCAGAGATCGGCATGGCAAGGCGCCACTGCAATTCGGCATTGCTGTCGCGGCTACGCTGTTGCAGCAGTTCCATGCTGCTCTTCTCCTGGGTCTTCGGCACGGATTTTTCGACTTCGGCTGGCTCTATGCGGATCGCGTAACGTTCGAATTCGGTAATGGTGTATTCGGCGGTATTCGGCAGACCTTCGTAACGCCGTCCATCCTGCATGACGAGGAAGTTGTCGCCATTTTCTGCGGTTTCGCGGTAGCCCTGACTGGCGACGATGATGCCCAGTTTTTGATGCTGAACGCTTTGCACAAAGATGTTTTTGACCAGATTGCCCAGTTCATCGAAGCTTTCAATGAAGAACACACGGTCGGCGCTACGCGATTCCTTGAAGACGCCCGGTGTTATGGTCGCCAGCTCATCCCGACTTTTCAGCATGTCACGGAATTCCGAAGCTTTCTGTGTTGCCCAAGGCGTGACAAACAGGCTCAACATGCCGATCACCAGAATGACCGGCAAGGCGAAGGCAACGACCGGCCGTATCCAGCTCGACAGGCTCTTGCCGGCACTGAACCAGACCACCATCTCACTGTCTCGATACCAGCGGGACAGTGTGAGTAGTACGGCGAGGAACAGGCTGAGGGACAGCAGCATGGGCAGGAAGCGGATCATGTTGAAGCCCAGCAGCGTCTTGATGGCGTCACTGGCAAGACTGCCAGCGGCGGCGACACCGATGTAATAGGCTACCCGCTGCGCGATGACGATACCGACCAGTATGAGGAATGCTCCCGCAGCCGTGGTGACGAGCTCTTGCAGCAATGTTCGTTTAAAGAGCATGGGCGGGAAAGTATCTATCAGTCAATATTTTGAGTTGGGACGGAAACGCAGGATAATTCAATCAAATTCAACAATGAGGAACAGTGAATGGAATTTAGCATAAAAAGTGGCAATCCGGAAAAACAGCGTAGTGACTGCCTGATTGTCGGGGTTTACGAATCGCACAAACTTTCCTCGCCGGCAGAAGCACTGGATATTGCTTCAGGCGGCTACCTGAGCGCAGTGCTCAAACGCGGCGACCTGGATGGCAAGGCGGGTTCTACGCTGCTGCTGCATTCCGTTCCCGGACTGTTGAGCGAACGCGTACTGCTGGTTGGTCTCGGCAAGGAGCGCGAGCTGGACGAAAAGCATTACCGGCAGGCAGTCAAGGCTGCGGTCAAGGCCGTCAACAGTTGCGGCGCTGCGGATGCCGTTAGTTTTTTGGCCGACCTCACTATCAAAAAGCATGATATTGCCTGGCGTGTGGCGCAACATGCCGAGGTAGTGCTGGATGCCGTCTACAAGTTCGATTGCATGAAGGGCAAGGCTGCCAAGGATAAAAAAGCGGATAAGCCCAAAGGCATCAAAAAGCTGACGATCAATGTCGTCAGCCGTGCAGACATCAAACCGGCAGAAGCCGGATTGAAACAGGGGCAGGCGATCGGTGCCGGTGTCAGTCTGGCCAAGGACCTTGGCAATCTGCCGCCTAATGTCTGCACGCCGACTTATCTGGCAGATCAGGCGAAAGCCCTGTCCAAGTCGCACGGTCTGGAAGTGCAGGTGCTCGACCGCCCGGAAATGGAAAAACTGGGCATGGGTTCATTCCTCGGCGTTGCACAAGGTAGCCGCCAGCCGCCAAAGCTGATCGTGCTGCAGCATAAAAAAGGAAAGAAGGGTCAGAAGCCGGTCGTGCTGGTGGGCAAGGGTATCACTTTCGATACCGGCGGTATCTCGCTCAAGCCCGGTGCCGAAATGGATGAGATGAAGTACGACATGTGCGGAGCCGCCAGTGTGCTCGGTACCTTCAAGGCCATTGCCGAGATGGACCTGCCTATCAATGCAGTCGGCATCATTCCGGCTTGCGAGAATATGCCCG
>DLMX01000008.1:0-188 GCA_002479405.1 Methylophilaceae bacterium UBA7525 | reverse complement strand
AATATGCCCGATGGCAACGCCATTCGTCCGGGTGATGTGTTGACCAGCATGTCAGGCCAGACGATTGAAGTGTTGAATACTGATGCTGAAGGCCGGCTGATTCTGTGCGATGCGCTGACCTATGCCGAGCGTTTCGAGCCGGCTGCGGTCGTCGATATCGCAACGCTGACCGGCGCTTGCGTGATTGC
>DLMX01000101.1:1409-2818 GCA_002479405.1 Methylophilaceae bacterium UBA7525 | reverse complement strand
TTGACGATGATGCCGCAACGCGCATAGGTCGATTTCCCCAGGCAGATCGTCAGCACATTGCGCGGGATGCGGAAGTATTCCACGGTGCGGGCCAGTGCGAAGGAGTTGGGCGGGATGATGCAGTAATCCGCGTTCACTTCGACGAAGGAGTTGGGGTCGAAATTCTTCGGATCGACGATGGTGCTGTTGAGGTTGGTGAAGAGCTTGAATTCGCGCGAGCAGCGGATATCGTAGCCATAGCTCGAGGTGCCGTAGGAAACCAGACGTTGGCCATCCGGTGTCTGTTTCACCTGGCCTGGTTCGAATGGCTCGATCATGCCGTGTTGCTCAGCCATTCTGCGTATCCACTTGTCGGATTTGATGCTCATGCTCTTCCCTTTATTCGATTGAAAACGGCCGCGAGTGATCGCGGCCGTGGTCATGTGCTCAGTTTAGTGTGCGTCGCCGCCCAGTTCAATGCTGTAGCGCCAGAACTGATCTTCGGACTCGAATATGACCTTCGAGGCTTCCGGATCGCGGCTACCGGCAGGATATTGATGCACCGGTTTGCGGTCCTTGGCCCAGGCTTCGATGATCGGGTCGACCAGACGCCATTGTGCTTCTACTTCGCTGATGTGCAGGTAATGTGAATTGTCACCTTCGATCAGGTTGAGCAACAGGGCTTCATAAGCGTCGATGGATTCGTCGCCTTCCTGGCGGTTCGCTGCATCCAGTTGAATGGTGCGGGTTGCGATATCCAGGCCCGGGATCTTCGATTGGATTTCCATCTTGATGCATTCACGCGGCTGGATGCCGAGGATCAGCCAGTTCTGCTGCTGGCCGTCCTGGCCAAGCTGCAATGGTGCCTTCTTGAAGCGGATGGAAATGCGGGTATCGGCTTCGTGCAGGCGTTTGGCAGTGCGAATGTAGAACGGCACACCTTTCCAGCGCGGGTTGTCGATAAAGAGCTTGAGCGCGGCGTAGGTTTCCACCACGCTGTCATTATTACCCAGTTCTTCCAGATAGCCCGGCACCTTCTCACCCTTGATCTCGCCGGCGGCATATTGCGCGCGGAAAGCATGTTTTTCCAGTTCGTTGACCGGAATCGGGCGGATGGCTTCCAGCACCTTGATCTTTTCGTTGCGGATGCCTTCCGGCGTCAGGTCTTTCGGCATTTCCATGGCGGTCAGCGCCAGGGTCTGCAGAATGTGGCTCTGGATCATGTCGCGCAGCGCGCCGGTAGCATCGTAAAACTGCGTGCGGTCGCCTACGCCCAGCATCTCGGTGTTGGTGATCTGGACGTGATCGATGTACTCATTGTTCCAGATCGGTTCCAGTATGGTGTTGGCGAAGCGTTGCAGCAGAATGTTCTGCAGTGCGGATTTGCCCAGATAGTGGTCGATACGGTAGATCTGGCTTTCTTTCAGGTG
>DLMX01000101.1:0-1067 GCA_002479405.1 Methylophilaceae bacterium UBA7525 | reverse complement strand
TGGCGCTCGATAAAGCGCTTGAAAACTTCCTGATCGTAGCCCTTGGGGAATTTTGCATCCAGCATGCCTTTGATCTCTTTTTGCCAGTCTTCGCGGGCAATGTGGGCGCGGCCGATCGAGAGAATCTTCATCTTGGGGTCAAGACGACCAGCTTGATCCAGGCGGAACAGTCCGGGGATCAATTTGATGCGGGAGAGATTGCCGCTGGCGCCGAAAAGGACATAGGTGCTTGGGTCTGATGCTTGCATGATGCGAGGCTTCCGTAAGATATTAATTGGCTAATTAATGTGCGCTCTTAATAGGGGCGCTTTATCCGGTCATTTTAAACCAGATATCCTGAGTATGCTCCCTGATTCATAAGGGAAACGCTTTCTGTTCAGTGACTTGAAGCCGCTTTTGGCGGCCTCAAGTATGAGATTGCAGTGCGTTCCGGCTTTAGCTCTTTGACTTGACTGCGTGACCGCCAAAAGCGTTACGCATCAGGGACAGCAGTTTATAGCTGTAGCCTGTAGAGTCTTGGCTTCTGAAGCGAGCTTGCAATGCCACTGTCAGCACTGGCGCCGCGACGCCTTGCTCAACAGCTTCAACCACAGTCCAGCGGCCTTCGCCGGAGTCTGCAACGTAAGGGGCAATATCGCCCAGATCCTGGTCGTGCTTCAGTGATTCGGCTGTCAGGTCCAGCAGCCAGCTGCGAACGACGGAGCCATGGCGCCACAGTTCGGTGATCTGTGCCAGGTCAAGGTTGAATTCTTCCTTGCCCTTGATCAGGTCCAGGCCTTCGGCCATGGCTTGCATCATGCCGTATTCGATACCGTTATGAATCATCTTGGTGAAATGGCCGGAACCGATCGGACCGACGTGTGCCCAGCCGCGGTCTTCATGGGTCAGCGCCTTCATGACCGGTTCCATGATGGCAGCAGCTTCCTTGGTACCGCCGTACATCAGGCAGTAGCCGTTCTCCAGGCCCCAGATGCCGCCGGAAGTACCGCAGTCGATGAATTCGATGCCGTGCTCAGCCAGGAATTGGCCGCGACGCATACTGTGCTTGTAGTTGGAGTTGCCGCCAT
>DLMX01000006.1:18812-19363 GCA_002479405.1 Methylophilaceae bacterium UBA7525 | reverse complement strand
GCCCCACCTGAGCCAGACACGCAGTTGCCTGAAGGATTCAGGCTCGGCATTGTCAGATAACAGGATGAGAGAAAATCGCCTGCGACTCTCCGTGTCCTGCAGATTCAGAACCGTCAGATAGGCTGCGACAAAACTGCTTGCCAGCACTGTGACCTGATGGCTCTGGCCATCCCGGTCTGTCACCTGCAAACCGGTTTCCGGATTCAGTGTCAGATGTACAATCGACCTTGCCAGATTCAGAGTGCCATGATGGCGGATGTAATAGGCAGAAAGCCCAACGCTCAAGGCTACAGACAGTATCTTCAAGACCACAGGCAAGGGAAGAAACAGCAACACGAGGCAAGCCGTCAGACTGGCAAGCGCTATCGTCGAGACCAGATATGCAGATGGCGTGATCTCGAGTTGTACAGGCTTGGCGCTATAATAGGACAATCGATTCCCCTCAGTGGCACAAGACATGCTTCTGCAATAGATCATATTCCAAGCATGTCGCATATTCGACATTATCAACAAGTGAACAGACATATCATGACACAGTGGCATCAATTTCT
>DLMX01000006.1:3988-18598 GCA_002479405.1 Methylophilaceae bacterium UBA7525 | reverse complement strand
ATCCGCAAATGGAATTGCAGATTACTGCCGATGGCACCGTGCTGGCAGACCTCTCTCATCTGGGCTTGTTGCAGATTAACGGCGAGGACCGCGTGGCATTTCTGCAAGGGCAGCTGACCAATGACGTCAGACTGCTCAATGGCAGCAACAGCCACTATGCCGGTTATTGCACGCCCAAAGGCCGGATGCTGGCGATGTTCCTGGCATACGCGCATCATGATCATCTATACCTGCAACTGAATCGCCAGCTGCTGGAACCCATCATGAAACGGCTGAAGATGTATGTCTTGAGATCCAAGGTCACGATCACCGACGTCTCCGACAATATCGTGCGTCTGGGGTTGGCCGGCAAGGACGCTGAGCAGATTCTGTTGAACCGCTTCGGCCAGGCTCCACAAACCGCTCACCAGCTCCTGGTTCTGGAAGAAGCCAGTATCATCCGGCTACCGGGGAAACGGCCACGCTATGAACTCCTTGTGGCCGCCGAAAACGCGGAGCATCTCTGGACCACACTCAGCCAGCAGGCTCAACCGGTAGGCGCCGACTGCTGGGACTGGCTGGAAATAGAAGCAGGCATTCCGGATATTGAGCCTGCCACGCAGGAAGCCTTTGTCCCGCAAATGATCAATCTGGACGCGCTGGGCGGCATCAATTTCAAGAAGGGATGTTATACGGGACAGGAAATCGTGGCGCGCACGCATTATCTGGGCAAGGTCAAACGCAGGACCCTGCCGCTGCACATTCCTGCAGGTGAGGAAGCCAATGCCGGTAGCCAGATATTTCGCGACAACAGCGAGGAATCAGTAGGCATGCTGGTACGGGTTGCACCTTCGCCGACGGGCGGGATGGATGCACTAGCCGAACTGCGGCTGGAAGCTTTGGATGCAAAACTCTGCCTGAACAAGGCTGCAGTCAGACCGCTGCAGCTGTTGCAGCTCCCTTACGAACTGGCTGAACAAGAATAACCAGAGTCATGCTGAAATATCCGGGCTGGCAGCCTGCCTGACCCGCTTCGCTTCGATACTTCAAGTCCGGCAAGCTGCTAGACCAACCGGACACAATTGCGACCGGCCAGTTTAGCCTGATAGAGCGCAATATCGGTGCGTTCTATCAGGCTATCGACAGATTCGCCAACCACCCATTGCGAGACGCCTTGGCTTATTGTCACCTTCAGCAGTTCATTCTTGAATTCAACCGCCATATTTTCAACCGCCTGACGCAACTTCTCGCTCAATTGCAGGGCATTATGCGCATCACACTTTCTCAGCAGGATGAGAAACTCCTCCCCTCCCCAGCGGCAAGCAAAATCCGCTTGACGCAAATCGGCACGCAAACAATCAGCTACTGCTATCAGCAGCTGATCTCCGGCCAAGTGACCATAATGATCATTGACCGCCTTGAAATGATCGATATCGACCATCAGCATTGAAAGCGCCTCTTCATTGCGCTTGGCATCATTGATAAAGGTCTTGATGATTACCTCAAATGCCTGGCGATTCGGCAATTTTGTCAGGCTGTCCGAGGTTGCCATCAATTCCAGCCTGTCCTGGTATCGGGTAAAGGCCAAGCCCGTAAGCAATAATGCAATGCCGGTAATCACGATACAAACCAGCAAATTGATGTACAGGGTCTGGCGTATATCCTTGACGGCATCATTCTCGTTGCGCTCTACAAAAAGATACCAGTCCAGCTCCGGAATATATCGTACGTTAAGCAGCATCCGCTCGTGATCCAACTGATACTGATAAGCCCCCTCATGCCTGGATAAAATCTCCCCAGCCATCTTCTGCAGACCCGGATGATCGTGAATATTGGTATCCAGCGGTTGCGACTTGTTGCCGAAAAGCACGATCTTGCCCTTGGGGTCGACAAAATAAATATTGCGCTGATAACGATCCTGATAATTGTTGATCAAGGCTTGCACAGCATCAACCGTCAAGCCGACTCCAGCCGCCCCGATGAAGTTCTGCTCATAATCAAAGACACGATAATTCACGAAGATCGTCAGCGCATTGGCATGTGCCGCATCCGGGTCCACATTGATTTCATAAGGATTTTCCATTTTGCGCACACGGAAATACCAGGCATCAACCTCTTTGTTCTCGTCCACCTGTTTTAACAGGCCGTCCCAGTAATAGTAATTACGCGTTTTTTCAGAGACAAAAAAACTGCTGAACGTACCGTAGGTTTCCTTGATCTCATTCAGATAGCGGCTGATTTTGACAATGTCATCCTCACCGCCAATGACCCAATCCCGTACAAAGGTATCACTGGCCATCATCGAAGAAATAAAGACCGGCCGGATCAGGTCTTTCTGGATTTCGGAATAGATGTTGTCAGCGGTCAGCGGCAGTTCACTGTTGACGATGGCATCTCGAATGGAGTTTTTAGAGACATAATAACTGGCAATGGAAGTGGCAAAGAAGCCGATGCATAACAGCACCCAAAGCAGGAATATAACCTTGCGCTTGCTGTCGAAGATGTTATGCATGATGTGGGTAATGGTACCCGCAGAGTCTGGTTGGCAATATTAAACGCAAGTCGATCATTAAGACTAACCAGACTAATCCGTCGCAACGGGCCTGTCAGGGTCGGCTGATGTCAGGGGCGGAGTAGATGACGCATCAGGCGAGGCACGTTCAAACACCTGATAAAATACTTCGTCCTGCTTGATCATGCCCAACTCGCTACGGGCACGCTCCTCGATCGCAGCAAAACCCTGCTTGAGGTCGCGCACTTCGGCATCCACGCCGTCATTACGCGCCTTCAGCTCAGCATTCAACTTCTGCTGCTCGCCGATTTGCTGGTTCAGGTCCCAGACCTTGAGCCAGCTCCCTTTGCCCAGCCACAACGGATATTGCAGCAAGGCAATGAGGATGACGAAAATCAGCGTCAGCGCTTTCACAAAAGCTCAGGGATTTGTGTCTGCTTAACGTCCCAGATGGTAGAAGGCACCCATGCCGGCATAGCTGGTTGCACTGCCAAGCTCTTCTTCGATGCGCAGCAACTGGTTGTACTTGGCGATGCGCTCGGATCGTGACAATGAACCGGTCTTGATCTGCAGGGCATTGGTCGCCACCGAAATATCGGCAATCGTCGTATCTTCGGTCTCGCCAGAACGATGTGAAATCACCGATGTATAACCGGCACGCTTGGCGGTTTCGATGGTGGTGAAAGTTTCGGTCAGCGTACCGATCTGATTGACCTTGATCAGTACAGAGTTACCGACACCGCGCTTGATGCCTTCGCGCAGGATCTTTGCATTGGTCACGAACAGGTCGTCACCCACCAGCTGTACGGACTTGCCCAAGCGGTCAGTCAGCAGCTTCCAGCCATCCCAGTCGTGCTCACTCATTCCATCTTCAATGCTGATGATCGGATATTTGTCGACCCAGGTCGCCAGATAATCGACAAACTGCGCGGAAGTCAGTTGCAGGCCTTCGGATTCCAGATGATATCTGCCGTCCTTGTAGAACTCGGAACTGGCGCAATCCAGGCCGATCAGAATGTCGCGGCCGGCCTCATAACCAGCTGCGCTGATCGCTTCAAGGATGTACTGAATGGCAGATTCGTTGGACGGAAGATCGGGCGCGAAACCGCCTTCATCACCCACCGTGGTTGCCAGGCCGTTCTTGTGCAGGATCTTGTTCAGTGCATGGAACACTTCGGCACCGGCACGCAAGGCTTCACGGAAACTCGGCAAGCCAGCCGGAATGATCATGAATTCCTGCATATCCACGCTGTTGGCAGCATGAGCACCACCGTTGATGATGTTCATCATCGGCGTCGGCAATTGCATTTCGCCGGAACCACCGAGGTAACGGTAGAGCGGCAGGCCGGACTCTTCCGCTGCGGCACGGGCACAGGCCATGGAAACCGCGAGGATCGCATTCGCGCCCAGACGTTCCTTGTTTTCCGTACCGTCCAGCTCGATCAAAGTGCTGTCGATGAAGCTCTGTTCCTCGACATCCAGACCGACAAGCGCTTCAGCAATCTCGGTGTTGACGTTTTCCACGGCCTGAAGCACGCCCTTGCCCAGATAGCGCGACTTGTCGCCATCACGCAGTTCAACGGCTTCCTTGGTGCCGGTAGAGGCACCGGACGGCACTGCAGCCCTGCCGATGATGCCGGATTCCAGCAGAACATCGGCCTCAACAGTAGGATTGCCGCGGGAATCAAGAATTTCACGGGCGATGATATCAACAATTGCGCTCATAACTTTTCCTCAAAATTTATGTATTCTGACTACCGACCGCTAACACGTGACAATACATATGCCAACGGCCACTATAGTTAAAGGGTTTGTTCGATAAACCCGGCTTTTTTTACCAACTTATCCAAATCAACCAGCACTTCCAGCAAGTCTTTCATTTTAGGCAAGGGCCAGGCATTCGGGCCGTCCGACAGCGCCTTGCTCGGGTCCGGATGCGTTTCCATGAAAATACCTGCGATGCCGCTGGCGACTGCAGCTCTTGCCAGCACTGGCACGAATTCGCGCTGGCCGCCGCTCTTGTCGCCCTGCCCGCCTGGCTGCTGTACGGAATGCGTCGCATCAAAGACCACCGGGCAATCGGTTTCGCGCATGATCGCCAGACTGCGCATATCCGACACCAGCGTGTTGTAGCCGAATGAAACACCGCGTTCGCAGACCATGATGGTATCAGCACCACCGTTCGCTTCCTTGGCTTTCTGCACGACCTGCTTCATGTCGCCAGGCGCAAGAAACTGCCCCTTCTTGATATTCACCGGCTTGCCGCAAGTCGCGACCGCCGTAATGAAATCGGTCTGGCGGCAAAGAAATGCCGGCGTCTGCAACACATCGACCACCGCTGCCACATGCGGCACCTGTTCCTCGGTATGCACATCGGTGAGGATAGGCACACCGATCTGACGACGTACTTCATCCAGTATCTTCAGGCCCTCTTCCATGCCGAAACCACGAAAGGTCTTGTTGGAACTGCGGTTGGCCTTGTCGTAGGAAGACTTGTAGATGAAGGGAATACCGAGTGCATCGGTGATTTCCTTCAGCTGCCCTGCCGTATCGATCGCCATCTGTTGTGATTCGATGACGCAAGGGCCGGCGATCAGAAATAGCGGCTGATCAAGGCCGACTTCAAACCCGCAGAGTTTCATCTATTTACTCCCTTTCGCTTTCAATGCCGCTTCAACATACGACTTGAACAGCGGATGGCCGCTACGTGGATTTGACGTGAATTCCGGGTGGAACTGACAGGCGACGAACCATGGGTGCACATCCTGCGGCAGCTCAATCATCTCGCACAGCTGTTCCGTCGGCGTACGGGCGGAAATAATCAGGCCAGCCGCCTTTAACTGGTCGACGTAGTGATTGTTCACTTCATAACGATGGCGATGGCGCTCATTCACTTCAGGACCATAGATTTGTGCCGCCAGCGTACCTGGCTCAATCGGACACTTCTGTGCGCCCAGACGCATGGTGCCACCGAGATCGGAATCTTCAGAACGTGTTTCGACCTTGCCGCTGGCATCTTTCCATTCCGTGATCAGACCGACCAGAGGGTGCGGCGTGTCCGGGTTGAATTCCGTACTGTTGGCATCCTTCAACTTTGCTACATTGCGTGCAAATTCGATAACTGCCAGTTGCATACCGAGACAGATGCCGAGATAAGGCTTTTTGTTTTCACGCGCATAACGAATGGCGGCAATCTTGCCTTCGGTGCCACGTTTGCCAAAACCGCCCGGCACCAGAATCGCGTCCATGGCCTTCAGGCTGTCGGTGCCGCTTTTCTCGATATCTTCCGAATCGATGAAATGAATCTTGATCCTGGAGTGGGTATGGATGCCAGCGTGTATCAGCGCTTCGGTCAGCGATTTGTAGGATTCGGTGAGGTCGACATACTTGCCGACGAAAGCGATATCCAGCTGATGCTTGGGATGCTTCAGCGCATCGACGATCTTCTTCCAGCTAGACAGGTCCGCCGCCTTGGCCAGGATGCCCAGCTTGTGGCAGACGATTTCGTCCAGCATCTGATCATGCAGCATGCCCGGAATCGCATAGATGGATTCCGCGTCCAGGGCGGAAATCACCGCTTCCGGTGCGACATTGGTAAATAGTGCGATCTTGGCACGCTCTTCATCCGGAATCGGACGATCAGCACGGCACAGCAGAATGTCAGGCTGAATACCGATCTCACGCAATTCCTTGACCGAGTGCTGGGTCGGCTTGGTCTTCAGTTCGCCGGCAGTCGGAATCCACGGCAGCAAGGTCAAATGGATATAACAGGCATTGCCACGTCCTTCGCGGATACCCATCTGACGGATGGCTTCCAGAAATGGCAATGACTCGATGTCACCCACCGTACCGCCGACCTCGACGATAGCAACTTCGGCGCCTTCGGCGCCGCGCTTGATGTGATTCTGGATCTCGTCGGTGATGTGCGGGATCACCTGCACGGTCTTGCCCAGATACTCGCCACGACGCTCTTTCTTGATAACGGTTTCGTAGATCTGGCCGGTAGTGAAATTATTGCGTTTGCCCATGCGCGCACTGATGTAGCGCTCGTAGTGCCCAAGATCCAGATCGGTCTCGGCGCCATCGTCGGTGACGAACACCTCACCGTGCTGGAACGGACTCATGGTGCCCGGATCAACGTTGATATAAGGGTCGAGCTTGAGCATGGTGACCTTGATACCACGCGACTCAAGGATTGCGCCAAGGCTGGCAGCGGCGATGCCTTTACCCAGAGAGGAAACGACTCCGCCGGTTACGAATACATATTTGGTCATGGAAGGGGCTTATGATTTTGCTGAATGAACTCTCAGCGACGGGAGTCTATTTTACTTTAAAGACCCCTTAGCGACAAATGAAAAACCTGTGCACCAGCCTATTGACAATGCATATCCAAAGTCCACGCCGAACACCCGGCACCGTATCAAGGCGTGGAGTTGCATGTTGTCGCACGCAACAAATCCCCCGCGAAATTTCAGCGCAGCTTGATATAAATCAATACGCAGGATCTGCCCGACCATAGAATTTGTATGCGGCTTGCTATCAATCATGCGAAAACCGCAGCCAACAATCAGGAGAATTTCATGTTAATGGATCTGTTTGGGACATTTTCCGGACTGCTCAGTCTTGGCATCATCGTATTCGTTATTGCCATGGCAACCTACCTGGCCTGGCTATTCACGAAGCTGAGCGCGAACAAGTCGGAACAAAACCAGAAATAACAGCGCACCCGTAGTCTTCTCGACGGAGCGCTTGAGAAAGCGCAGGCATGTTTTTCATGCCTGCTATCTGAGCTGTCACACCGCCGCAATAAACTGTCGCTATTTTAAATGCTTGACGCACAGACGACAGGAGCGGAAGGATGGTCTACGAAAAGACGGCCTCAGGCATTGATGAAATCACTGGCAACCAGCGCCGCCTCAATCCAAAACAGCGGCAAGTACTGATACTGATCGACGGCAAGCGTACGCTGAACGAGATCGCACAATCGCTGCCACGACTCACGGTGGTCGAGATCATTGAGGAACTCGCAGCCCAAGGCTTCATTCAGGACCCCAACCGGCCGAAAACCATCCCGCATGTTATCGAAGCAGCCCTCAGCACACCCGAAATTTCTGCAGAGCAAATGGCTGCGACCAAGAACATCCTGATTTCCAGCACCACTGAATACCTTGGCCTCATGGGTCGCACCATGTCCGAGCAGATCAGCACCGCCTCATCTTACGAACAGTTGAAAGCCTGCATCTCGCGCTGGCACATGGCAATCAGGGAGACCAAGGGCGGTCGCATGATGGCCGACGAACTGATGTCAAAAGTTCAGATGACGCTGAGCAGCAATTAGTGACCAACTTCCTGTTTTCATTTACCTGGACAAGCTGAAGAAAGTTTAAAATGCCATGGATTTTTATGGCAAAAAACCTCAAACCACATACTCTGGCATGCCCATGCGGCAGCAACAAAACCTACGACAACTGCTGTCAGCCATACCATCACGGTCAGGCCGCCCCCACGGCAGAAGCGCTGATGCGGTCACGCTACTCGGCCTATGTTCTAAAGCTTGAGGAATACCTGCTGAAAACCTGGCACCCGAACACCAGACCAGACCATCTCGGCCTGGAAAACGACACCCGGACAAAATGGCTGGGCTTGTCAGTCAAACGACATGAGCTTGGGGAAGACGATTCCGCAATCGTCGAATTTATCGCGCGTTACAAAGTGGGCGGCAAAGCCGGAAGACTGCATGAAACCAGCCGTTTTCTCAGAGTCGGCCATGAATGGTTTTATGTTGATGACGCGGCCTCTAACAGCGCATGACTTCAGCTGTCGCTGAATGCCTCGCACAACATGCTCAACAGCGCCCCAAGCATCGGAATGACTTCTTCCTTGTCGAAAGGGGCCTCTTCATCCGTACCGGCAATCAGAAAAGCAATGGTTGCCTTGTCCAGATCCTGGCGGTAATCGACCCAGTGTTCCTGCTTTGCATCGGCAATCAGCTGGAACTTGTGACCCCCTGATTCGATAATCTCCGCCAACTCCTCGTCCGCCAGACCGGCAAACAGTGTTTTTGCGACGATAATCGCAGCCGCTTCGGTATCCGGTGCAATTCCCTCTTCAGCCAAGGGTAGCATGAGGAAAGCGTAAACCAGCATGGCATAGGTGTGATAGACACTCAGCATGTCGAAGTTTTCAACCCGCTCGTCGGCAGGTGAGCGCTCTGCCTGCTGAATAGCCTTGAAGGCAATGTAGCAGGCCAGGTAATTCGCTGCTTCCAGCGGATCATAGTCCTGCAGGTTGGTACTGGGGATGGCGCTCGGATTCTCGTTGGTAGCGCGACCATCATTCAGGCAAAGTGCGTAAAGCAGACTGAGTCGTTCTGAATATTTCATATGGATTCCAAGGTAGTTTAAGTTGGGATAGCTTCCAATTGCTCTTGCAACTCCAGCCAACGTTCTTCGGCCTGCGCGATCGATTGTGCCAGCTCAGCCTGCCGCTTGAACAGATTCTGCAGGTCGGTCTTGTCGACAGCCGTATAAAGCGCGGGGTCTGACAGACGTTCATCAAGCTGTTTTTTTTCCTTTTGCCAGAGCGCCATGTCGGCTTCGAGCTTTTCCGATTGCTTCATCAGTGGCCGGCGTTCGGCCAACCTGGCTTGTCGCTCCGCCTTGCTCTGCGTGCGCTCATTCTTGTTGGCGGATTTTTCCTCAACAGCTTTTTCAGACAGTTTTTGCGCCGCTTCCTGGCTGGCCAGCCAATCGCGATAATCGTCGATATCGCCGTCAAAGACTTCGGCCTTGCCATCCGCCACCAGAATGAAGCGGTCACAGGTAGCACGCAACAAGGCCCTGTCATGCGACACGAGCACCATACCGCCTTCATAATCCTGCAGCGCCATGGTCAATGCATGGCGCATTTCCAGATCCAGGTGGTTGGTTGGTTCGTCCAGCAGCAGCAGATTTGGCTGCTGCCAGATCAGCAGAGCCAGCGCCAGGCGCGATTTCTCGCCGCCGGAAAACCCGCCGCATGGCGCCGTCGCCATATCGCCGCGGAAATCGAAGCCCCCTAAATAGTTTCGATGCTCCTGTTCACGCGTCTGCGGGTCCAGTCGCAACATGTGCTGCAAAGGCGATTCGTCCGGTCGTAACTGCTCCAGCTGATGCTGGGCAAAATAACCAATGGCCAGATCCTTGCCTTCAATGCGCTTGCCACCCATGGGCTGCAACTCCGAGGCCAGAAGCTTGATCAGTGTCGACTTGCCTGCACCGTTCCGGCCCAGAAGGCCGATGCGCTCGCCTGGGCGTATGGTCAGCTTGATTTGCTTCAGCACCGGCTGATGGAGGTACCCCGCGTCGACATCATCCAACACCAGCAAGGGATCGGGGGCCGCCTGCGGTTTTCTGAAAGCAAAACTGAAAGGCGAATCGACATGCGCCGCCGAGATCAGCTCCATGCGCTCCAGCGCCTTGATGCGGCTCTGTGCCTGCCGTGCCTTGGTCGCCTTGGCGCGAAAACGATCGATATAACTTTGCAGGTGCGCCACCTCGCGCTGTTGGCGTTCGTACAGCGACTGCTGCTGCGCCAGTTTTTCGGCGCGCTGCCGTTCGAAATCCGAATAACCGCCGCGATACAGTGTCAGCTGCTGCTGCTCGATATGGGCGATATGGTTGACCACTGCATCGAGGAAATCCCGGTCATGCGAGATCATCAGCAAGGTGCCGCGATAGTCCTTCAGCCAGTTTTCCAACCAGATCACAGCATCCAGATCGAGGTGATTGGTCGGTTCGTCCAGCAGCAGCAAATCGGAACGGCACATCAGCGCTCGCGCCAGATTGAGCCTGACGCGCCAGCCGCCGGAGAAATCCGAGACCGGTCGCAACATGTCGGCATCACTGAAGCCCAGACCGTGCAGCAAGGCTGCAGCCCGGGGGCGGGCCGTGTATCCGCCGATATCGCCGAAGCGTGCATGCAGCTCACCCAAACGCTCGCCATCATGATGGCGTTCGGCCTCCTGTAGCGCCTGTTCCACACTGCGCAATTCACTGTCGCCATCCAGCACGAAGTCGATGGCGGCATCCGCCAATGCCGGCGTCTCCTGTGCAACATGCGCCATCACCCAGTCCGGTGGCATCTCCAGCTCACCTGACTCATGCTGCAACTCGCCCAGCAACATGGCAAACAGGCTCGATTTACCCGCGCCGTTGGCACCGGTCAAACCGACCTTGTGCCCCGGATGCAGCTGGAACGAAGCGCCACGGACCAGAACCTTGACGCCACGCGTCAATGTGAGATTTTTGAATTGAAGCAAGATTGGATCTGACTGAAATAAAAACCGGCTTGAAGTCGTCGTATAAGTATCAAGCGCGTTATTTTAAAGCAAAGCATCCCAACTTCCGGAAACTTTCTCATTTATCTGGCCCGACAGCCATAAATGCAATGAATAATGCAGTAAAATGCAAATGCATATAACAAGTTAGCGCAAGCAACAAGCAATGGTCAAAAAATCACTGATCTGGACATATCGGGCCACACTTACTGTACTGTGGCTGTCCATTATCGCGCTGGCTATCTCCATACTCAGTCTGCGCTATTTCATCCTGCCGAACATCGAGATCTACAAGGACCAGATCGCTGAAACCATCAGCCAGACAGCCGGTCGCAAAATCACCATCGGCAATATCAGTGCCAGCTGGAACGGCATGAATCCGCACCTGAGCCTGCGTCAGGTTGCCATCTACGACACAGAAGACCGCATGGCGCTGACCCTGTACGAGGTCGAAACCAGCCTATCCTGGCTCAGCATCGTTTCGCTCGAACCCAAACTCGCCTCGCTGATGATTCAAGGTCCAGCACTCTCCATCCGCCGTGAAACCGACGGTACGCTGGTCGTCGCCGGCATGCGAGTGGGTGGCGGATCGGAACCGGATCTGGCCAACTGGATACTGCGACAATCACGCATCGACATCGTCGACGCCACCATCCTCTGGCAGGATGACCTGCGCCAGGCACCTGCGCTGACACTGAACGATCTGCAACTAAGTATAGAAAGCCCGGTCTTGGAGCGCCTTATCAAGCGCCACCGTTTTGCTTTGAAAGCCACCCCTTCCGCCGGTTCATCGCACCCTGTCGAGTTACGCGGCAATCTTTACGGCAATGATGTGGGTAATCTTCAGGCCTGGCACGGCACCCTCTATGGCCGGATGGACGGCACCGACATCGCTGCCTGGCGCCAATGGATAGATTACCCGTTTGAACTGAACCAGGGTTATGGCGCTGCACGTTTCTGGCTGGAGTTTTCCGATGGGTTGGCCGATCGGCTGACTTCGGATGTCATTTTGCAGAAAGTGCGTGCCAGACTGGCCAAAAACCGTGCCGAAGCAAAACTGGATACGCTCAGCGCCAGACTGACCTGGTCCAGACAGGCAGACGGCCAGTCATTCAATCTGCAGCGGGTCAAGCTCAGCAGTGCCGACGGCCTGCGGCTGGAAAATGGTACTTTCGGCATGCGCATACGCCAGCAGAATGGCCAAGAAGCCATTGACGGCAGCGTCAAACTGGACCAGATCAATCTAGCTACCATCAATACTTTCACCGCTCATCTACCCTTACCTGAAACGGCTGCCGAGCATCTCAGCCACCTCGAGCCGGTCGGCATCGTCAGCAACCTGGATCTGCGCTGGAAAGGTAATCGTGATCAATTCAACGAATACGACATCGGCATGCAATTCAGTGATCTTGGCATCCAGGCATACAAGGCAATTCCCGGTTTCAGCAATCTGAGCGGAAAACTCAATGCAAATGAAAAACAAGGCACCATCACCATCAACTCCCAACAGGCCGCAGTTGATATCAAGGGAGTGATGCGCTGGCCTATACCGGCAGACAAACTGACCGGTATCGTCAAATGGTCGAACCATGACAAGGGCACTGACGTGCGCGTCAACAACCTCACCATCAGCAGCCCACATCTGGCCGGCGTAGTAAACGCCACCTACAAGCACGGCACCACAGCGCCTTCCAGCATCGAACTGAACGGACGTTTCGAACGTGGCGATGCGAAATACGCCCTGTTCTACTACCCTGTCATGCTGGGCAAGGACACGCTGGACTGGCTCGACAGCTCCATCATTTCCGGCAAGGTCTCGGATATCCACGTCATTGTGCGCGGCAGAACCGATCAGTTCCCTTATGTCGACCCCAAGCAGGGCCTATTCAAAGTCACCGCGGAATTGCAGGATGGCGTCCTGGATTACGGCAATAACTGGCCGCAAATCGAAAAATTGAACCTGAACATGCTGTTCCAGGGCTCCAGAATGGAGTTAAAAGCTAACGGCGGAAATATCCTTGGCAACCAGTTCAAGACCGTCAAGGCCGTGATTCCTGTACTGGATGCCGATGATCCGATACTGGAAATTGTCGGCGAGACTCAGGGATCAGTGACGGACGCCATCCGCTTTGTCAACAATAGTCCGGTACTTGAGCTCACGGACGGTCTGACCAATGACCTGCGTACCAGTGGTAACGGAAAACTCAATCTGGAACTGAAAATCCCGCTGGAGAACATTGACGCAAGCAAAATCAAGGGCAGCTATCAGATCACCAACGCCAGCATGGCCGGCGCATCAATTCCCGATCTGACCCGCATCAACGGCAAGCTCGAATTCACCGAATCCGGCATGAGCGCCAAAAACATCACTGCCAACGTCTACGGCGGGCCGGCCCGTCTGGATATCAGCACCGGCCAGAATCGCCTGGTCAAGATCGCCGCACGCGGCAACATCACCGATACCGGTATCAGAAGCGCGCTGGGCAACAACCTGGGCAATCTGATCAGCGGTAATGCCGACTGGTTCAGTGATATCAGCATCCAGCCGCAGCAGGTGAACGTCACCATACACTCCAGCCTGGCTGGCTTGGCGCTCGACCTGCCGCAGCCGATAGGTAAGAGCGCAGAAGAAAAAATGCCTTTACGCATAGAAAAACGTCAGCAATCAGCCAAGCAGGACTTGATCGTTATCAGCATGGCCAACCAGATTTCGGCGCAGATATTGCGCAACGAAGTCAACGGTGCCTATCAGGTCGATCGCGGCCAGATCGGCATCAACGTCCTGGCGGAAATCCCGGCACAGCCCGGCATTGAAGTTCGCGGCAGCTTCGAACAACTCAATCTGGACCAATGGCTGGCCGTGCTGGACAAAACCAATGGGCCGGATACCAGCAGCAATGCAGCGCCGGCATTGACGATTCAGCGCGTCAATATGGCGATCGACACGCTGGATGTCTTCGAACGTCGTATCAATGCACTGAAACTCGACGCAAGCAAAGCAGCCGATGGCTGGCTGATGCAGATCCAGAGCAAGGAGATGAATGGCGACGTGCGCTGGATCAGCAAGGACAATGGCAAGGTCCTCGCCAGATTGCGTAGCCTGACGGTGCCAGGCAAGTCCCCACAAGCAACAGAGAGCCGGCAGGAAAGCAAGAAACTGGAATACCCGGACCTCGACATCGTCGCCGATAGCTTCATCTTCGGTCAGAAGGAACTGGGGCGGCTGGAACTGCGTGCCAGCGAGATAGGCAATGACTGGCGAATTGATCAACTCAGAATCAGCAATCCGGACAGCGTACTGACTGCCAATGGCGAATGGCATAACTGGATGAGCAACCCCAACACACAGATGAACGTCAATTGGGATATCAACCAGTTGGGCAACACGCTGACCCGCTTCGGCTACCCCGATGTCATCAAGGAAGGCACTACCCAACTCAGTGGCAAATTGAGATGGCCGGGCAGCCCTCATGAATTCAATGTCGAACAACTCTCCGGCACCATTTCCCTGGATGCGCGCAACGGGCAGATTCTGAAAATAAAGCCGGGGGTAGGCCGGCTGTTCAGCGTCCTGACCCTGCAGAACCTGCCAAGGCGATTGACCTTCGACTTCCGCGATGTGTTGAGCAGCGGATTCACTTTCGACAAGATCAGCTCAACGGCTGAAATCAGTCAGGGCATCATGCGCAGTGACAACTTCCTGCTGGAAGGCCCGGTTGCCAGAATCGACATCAAGGGTGAAACGGACCTGAAAAAAGAAACTCAAAACCTCAAGGTGAAAGTGACACCTTATATCAGTGAC
>DLMX01000006.1:0-3907 GCA_002479405.1 Methylophilaceae bacterium UBA7525 | reverse complement strand
CCTTATATCAGTGACAGTGTCTCACTGGCAGCTTTGGCCGGCGGACCAGCCGTCGCTGCCGCCGCTTTCATTGCACAAAAACTGCTGAAGGACCCGCTTAACAAGTTTGCAGCTGAGGAATATGAGATCACCGGCACCTGGGACGAACCGATAGAACGCAATATCGAAAAAACCCCGGATGAAGCAGTGAGGAAAATTCCCGGCCAGTGAGGCATACTGTACAGACACAAGCACTTAAAAATTCATATCGAGCAAGAAAGAACATCATGGCAATCAAATCCAGGGGCAAACAAACCAGAACATCAAAAACCAGGGCTGTTCCCAGCATGACCAAGATCGCCGGCATCCAGATGGCTTCAGGACCCAATGTGTCGTCCAACCTGAGCGAAGCGGAACGCCTGATCGAGATCGCTGTCAATCAGGGAGCTAAACTGATTGCCCTGCCCGAATACTTCGCCATCATGGGCATAAAAGACTCGGACAAGGTCGCCGCGCGTGAAAAAGAGGGGAATGGCCCGATTCAGCGTTTCCTGGCCAAGACTGCGAAAAAACACGACATCTGGATCATTGCCGGGTCCGTACCGCTGGAATGCGGCAGCAAGAACAAGGTGCGCAACAGCTGCCTGGTCTATGACAACAAAGGCAAACAGGTCGCGCGGTATGACAAGATCCACCTGTTCGGCCTCGACCTCGGCAACGAGCATTACCGGGAGGAAGACACCATCGAGCCGGGCGGCGAAGTGGTCACACTGGACACCCCCTTCGGCAAGATCGGTCTTTCCATCTGTTACGACCTGCGCTTCCCAGAGCTTTATCGTGCCATGGGCCCGGTCGATATTATAGTGGTGCCGGCCGCATTTACCGAAACTACCGGCAAGGCACACTGGGAACCCCTGATTCGCGCCCGCGCCATCGAGAACCTGGCTTACGTGCTGGCTCCGGCTCAAGGCGGCTATCACACCTCCGGCCGCGAAACCCACGGCGACAGCATGATCGTCGATCCCTGGGGTGTCGTGCTGGATCGCCTGCCGCGCGGTTCCGGCGTAGTGGTTGCCTCGATCAATCCCGGCTATCTGGCCAGCCTGCGCAAAAGCCTGCCGGCACTGAAACACCGCAGCCTGCCATAAGGCCAGCCGGCATCATGAGCCGTGAATCATGGTTTTTATTATTAACTATTAAAATATTAATTGTTATAGTTTTTATATATCAAACAAACTGAAGATGACTGATGAAGCCTGACACCATACCGACCAGTTCAAGTCCTGAAGCCGGTTCGCATTTCGACACTGCCACCGAGACCCTGCTCAAACCTTCCGGCCTCGATATCCCGGCACTACAGAGCGTGCTCGGCAGCATCATGTCGCACAAGGTGGATTATGCCGACCTCTATTTCCAGTACAGCCGCTCGGAAAGCTGGGGGCTGGAAGAAGGTCAGGTCAAGTCCGGCAACTTCAATATCGATCAGGGCGTCGGTGTGCGTGCCGTCAGTGGCGAAAAGACCGCCTTCGCCTATTCTGACGATATCCACCTGCCGGCGCTGCAACAGGCCGCTCAGGCTACCCGCGCCATTGCCGCATCCGGCAATGAGCAATCCGGCAAATCCATACAGCGTATCAGCGCTCCGCAGCTCTATATCCCGCAGGACCCGATCGGTTCGCTCAGCGCCGATGCCAAGGTCAGACTGCTGGAGCGGCTGGAATCCTTCGCGCGCAAGGCTGACCCGCGCATCAGCCAGGTCATGGCTTCGATTGCCGGCGAATATGAAGTGGTCATGGTCGCACGCCACGACGGCGTCATGGCGGCGGATATCCGCCCCTTGGTACGCCTGTCGATCCAGGTAATCGCCGAGCAGGATGGCCGTCGAGAGCAAGGCTCAGCCGGCGGCGGCGGCCGATTTGATTACAGTTATTTCACCGATGACGTATTGCAGGACTACGCACAAAAGGCCGTGCATCAGGCGCTGGTCAATCTGGATGCGCGCCCTGCCCCTGCCGGTAGCATGACGGTGGTGCTCGGTTCCGGCTGGCCCGGCATCCTGCTGCACGAAGCCATCGGCCACGGCCTCGAAGGCGACTTCAACCGCAAGGGCAGCTCCGCCTTCAGTAACGCCATCGGCCAGCAGGTCGCGGCCAGGGGGGTGACTGTGGTTGATGACGGCACCATCGCCAATCGCCGCGGTTCACTGAGCGTAGACGATGAAGGCAACCCGACTCAGCGCACCGTGCTGATTGAGGATGGCATCCTGCGCGGCTACATCCAGGACAGCCTCAACGCGCGCCTGATGGGCATGCCGCTGACCGGCAACGCAAGGCGCGAATCGTATGCGCACATCCCGATGCCACGCATGACCAACACCTACATGCTGAACGGCACCATGGCGCCGGAAGAAATCATCAAGTCGGTCAAGAAAGGCCTCTACGCCGTCAACTTCGGTGGCGGCCAGGTCGACATCACCAGCGGTAAGTTCGTCTTCTCGGCGGCCGAGGCCTGGATGATCGAGAATGGCAAGCTGACCTATCCGGTCAAGGGCGCGACGCTGATCGGCAATGGCCCGGACGTGCTGAAGCGTGTTTCCATGATCGGCAACGACATGGCGCTAGATTCGGGCGTCGGGACATGCGGCAAGGAGGGCCAGAGCGTGCCGGTAGGTGTTGGTCAGCCAACTTTACGTATTGACGGCCTCACGGTAGGTGGAACAGTTTAAGAGATTCGAGTTATTATCGTTTCTGAAAGTTATCGCTTTCATTTTCAGCAGCATAAATTCCTATTTATCGAAAGGAACTTAGATGGCTACACCCAAAGCAACAACGACTAAAACTACCACCAGCAAAACTACTACCGCTGCAAAGAAGCCTGCAGCGCCCAAGTCTGCAGCGACTAAAAAACCCGCCGTCGCAAAAAAACCGGCAGCAGCAAAAAAGGCTGCGCCAAAGCCCGGCAAAGTTGGTCCGGAAGAGCGTTATCGCATGGTGGAGGTCGCAGCCTACTTTCTTGCTGAACGCAACGGTTTCGCAGGCAGCCCGGTCGATTATTGGACCGCAGCCGAGATTCAGATCACCAAGTTGCTCTCCAAGTAAAACATTCTACTGAGCAGGATACTCTGTAGAAGAAAAACCATATAGCTGGAAATCCAGCCTGTCGGCAGGCCGGCTGGATTCGATTTACCACTATTTTCAATAGCCCTCGCCTATTGCCAGCGGCTATAATTCAGCATTAACTCATTTTTTGTCTGTTGTTTCCCCATGCAGTTTTCCATTTCCGTACCGGCAGCCGGTCAGGCCGAACGTGTTCAGAAAATAACCATCGGTGCGGATAGCCTGGCACTTGCCAGACTGGCGATCGAGCTTAAACAACGTGCTGCCAAGACGCCGCTGGCCATCATCACGTCGAGTGCATTCGAAGCGCAGCGCCTGCTGGAAGAACTGCCCTGGTTTGAGCCAGAGTTGAAGGTACATCTGCTACCGGACTGGGAGACTCTGCCCTATGATCATTTCTCGCCACACCCGGACCTGATTTCCGAGCGGCTGGCAACGCTGTACCAGATCAGCCAGAACAGCTGCGATGTCATCATCGTGCCGGCCGGTACGGCCCTGCTGCGCCTGCCAGCGCAATCCTATCTGGCGGCACACACCTTCATGCTGAAAAAAGGCCAGCGGCTGGACCTCGAAGCCCTGCGTCAGCAATGCGCTGAGGCCGGCTATCACCACGTCAGCCAGGTCATGAGCCCCGGTGAATTCAGCGTGCGCGGCGGCCTGGTCGACCTGTTCCCGATGGGTAGCGCGCTGCCTTACCGTCTGGATATGTTCGACGACGAGATCGAGACCATCCGCACCTTTGACGTCGACAACCAGCGCAGCCTCTATCCGGTGCCCGAAATCCGCCTGCTGCCGGCGCGCGAGTTCCCGCT
>DLMX01000026.1:2446-3697 GCA_002479405.1 Methylophilaceae bacterium UBA7525 | reverse complement strand
GAATTCGTAATCCCAGCCTTGCGGCCATTTGCGATCATCCAGCTCGACTTCAATCACAGTTCCCGGTTTTGCAGCCAGCGCTTTTGCCGTAGCGTCCTCCAGTGAAATCAGCCCGGCGGCTTCTGCAATCACTCGCATCTTGGCAGGGTCTTCAGTACCGGCCAGTGCCGGACTCGCCATGAAAAGCGCAAAGCCGGAAATGATAAGCATGCGATTGAATTGGTTCATGATGGTTCTCCTGAAAAGTTATCTGACGCTTTGCAGTTTAGTCAGGCAAGCTTAATCAAAGCTGAACTGTTTCGAAGAGATGGTTTTCCAATATGGGCTTGATCTTCATATGCGTGTCTTGAGAACGTCACAAATGCGTTCTAGAATCCGCTTTGTGTTTATATAGTGAATCATTTCATCAAAAGTGAGTCACATGAGCGCTGAATCATCGTTCAGCAGATGTATCAAGGATCCCAAAAGGAGTGTTAAAAATGGCATCACTACAACCCCGTGTCGAATCATCCGTCATTTACCCACAGGCCGAAATCAAGAAGGCTGTCGATCAGTTGTCACTGGAAGATCAGGAAGCGTCTGAAGCCGATCTGTTGCATGAGCGCGAAGAGTTTGTTAAGCATATCGAAGCGTTCTGCGATTGTGTCTGACCATCTGGTCGCCATGCGATAATTCGTCCGCTTCTCGGCTGTATTTCTGAAAGCCGTTCACAAGTCTGCCTTGCTGCAAGATAATGGCGGACTTGAAAATTCTTCCATGAGTGATTTCGCATGAGCACCCTCGCCAACCTGATCGGTTTCCTGGCAGCAACCCTCACGACCATTGCCTTTATTCCTCAGGTCATCAAGGTCTGGCGTACAAGATCCACCCGGGACGTATCCATAGGCATGTATACCCTGTTCACGGCGGGCGTGGCCTTATGGTTCTGCTATGGTCTGATGATTGGATCATGGCCGGTGATGGCGGCCAATGCCATCACGCTGATACTGGCGGGTCTGGTCCTGATCATGAAGATCAGGATTGATGGCTGGCGCTAGTCTGATTGCCCGTGGTTGAAAAACTCTGTTGCTGACTCGCCTGTAACCTGGTTGCCATTTCCTTCAGGAAGTTCATGGCGACCTTGGGGTCATCCAGCATCAGGGTTTCTATATTCGCGGAGCTGATGACGACCAGTTTCGCGTCTTCCGAGGCGACCACTGCATCGGCAAATCTTGGAGTCTCGGTCAGGAATGCCATTTCCCCGAAATAATC
>DLMX01000026.1:0-2289 GCA_002479405.1 Methylophilaceae bacterium UBA7525 | reverse complement strand
GAGACGACATAATAGATGTCATGGCCTTCATCGCCCTGCTTGAATACATATTCACCCTGCTTAAGATGTCTGCCGTAACGTTTCATCAGTTCGCGCAGATAATAGCGGCTGTCTGCCGGCATTTTTGTGAAGAGGCCGCGTAAAAGCAGAATCTCCTTTTTGCGCATGATGCTGATCAGTTCGGTGCCGATCATGAAGACGGCGAAGGTGTAGTAAAGCCATGCGATGGAAATGAACAGATTCTTCATGCCGCCGAACATGCTGCCGTAGGATTCATTGACCGACATGAACAGCGCAAAGGCCGGGCGCATTGCCAGCCAGAGCAGCGCGATAATGGCGGAGCCGATAAAGATATGTGTCAGTCTGGTTTTTGCCGGAAAGAAAATGCGGTAGAAACCGGCGATGCAGAGTGTGGTGATCGCAAAGGAACCCAGGGCGTTGATGATTTCGCTGTAGGTGGCTGCCGGTTTGATGAAATCGACGATCTTTTCCAGTACCAGGCCGCTGAAGGTGAACAGGAAGAAGATCAGCAATATGCCCAGTACAGCAGCAGAGTCCTTGACCTTTTTCTGAATGTAGGAAGGTGTCTCTATCATCGATGCCATGGTGAAGAAGGCGGAACGCAGTGCACCGGCCAGCGGAGTCACTACCCAGAACAGGGCCAGTAGGCCGAACGCTCCCCACACGGCTTTTTGTTGCGAGGCGTTATATACCTCTACCATGATCAGGTTGCTGAGTTTGGGTACGAGGTTGCCGGTAAGGATCGCCAGTTTGACGATTGCATAATCCGAAGAGAAGATGAGGTGGCTCAGCACGAAAAACATGAGCAAAGCCATCGGAATCAATGCCAGCATGGCATAAAACGACAAGGAGGCCGACATGCCGAGACCGTTGTGCAGTTTGAAAGCGTTCAGCGTCTCATGCAGCACGAACAATGGCGTGCTGTAGCGATGTTTGGCGTAAGCATCACGCGGCTTGGCAATCGCCGGATGGCTGCCCAGTTTTTTTACACGATGGAAGCGGGTATTCACGCTAATAGTTTAATGCCTTGTATTGTTCGGTAGCCGCCAGCAGTGCGGCGCATGTGCCAGACTCCATGGCCGAGTGGCCTGCATCCGGAATCATGTGGAACTGTGCATGCGGCATGGCCTGTTTCAGTTGCCATGCGGTCAAGGGCGGACACACCATATCATAACGCCCCTGTACGATGATGGTTGGAATCTGCCCCAACTTTTTTACTTCTTCCAGCAGGTCGCGCTGGCTGACAAAACAGCCATGCATAATATAGTGTATCTGCACCCGTGCTCTTGCTACCTGTATCTCGTCCGGGACCGGGGTTCCGCTGTCTGCATCAGGCAGCAGTCGCATTATGCTGCCCTCGTAGTCATTCCAGCGCGCTGCCGCAGGTGCGCTGATGGCGATATTGTCGGCAAATATGCGCTTGGCGTAGGCCTGCAGAACGCTGCCTCGCTCATCGGCTGGAAGATAGGCCAGCAAGTTGTCCCATGCCTCTGGAAAGAATTGTGCGCTCTGACCCAGAAACCAGTCCAGTTCGGTCTGGCGGCTGAGGAATATCCCGCGCAATATCAGTCCGGCTATTGTTGCAGGATGCGCGATTGCATAGGCGATCCCCAGTGTGCTGCCCCATGAGCCGCCAAACACCAGCCAGCGCTGAATGCCAAGATGCAGGCGCAGTTTTTCAATGTCTTCTACAAGGTCATCAATCGTATTGTTGTCAGTTTCACCCAGCGGCGTACTGCGGCCGCAGCCGCGCTGGTCAAGCAATATGATGCGGTAGTGTGCAGGGTCGAAGAAGCGCCGCTGATTCGGGTTGCAGCCACTTCCAGGGCCGCCGTGCAGGAAAACTACCGGCTGACCATCAGGATTTCCACATTCTTCGTAATATATGGCATGCGTTTCGGAGACCTTCAGCATATTCGAATGATAGAAATCGATTTCCGGATACAAATTGTAAGTGCTGTCCTGACTCATGTGAATGATGTTCTTTCATATTGATTATTAATGATAATTGTCAATATGATAACACCATGCCCTCGCTTTGGCGCTAACGGTTTATACGCATACAAGTCGAATTGTAAATAAATTGTAAATAGAGTATTGCAAATCGTTTTGGAAAGTTCTAATATGCGATTCACTGCATGAAAATGCAGCTCAAGTTTGTCTGCCAGGTACGCTGTACATTTGGTGAAAGTCGAAGATGGCGGCCATGCAGATAAACTGACTTAAACCCTAGTATCAATCACTATGGAGATTCAAAAATGGAGATGA
>DLMX01000045.1:20836-38310 GCA_002479405.1 Methylophilaceae bacterium UBA7525 | reverse complement strand
GTCGACGGCAAGGTGGTCACCAGTGGCGGTCGCGTACTCTGCGTCACCGCTCTCGGTGAAACCGTGAAATATGCGCAAAGCCGTGCCTATCAGATCGCCGAAGAGATCCAGTTCGAGGGCGCGCAGTTCCGCAGCGACATCGGCTACCGCGCCGTCAAGGGCTAGCCATCCGGGACTGCCATGGCGATTTCAAGAAGCTTGCGGCATTTCCTGAAATCGGGCGGTGTCATCGCCTACCCCACCGAATCCATTTTCGGACTCGGCTGCGACCCCGGCAACCGCAAGGCGGTACAACGCATCCTGCGCCTGAAAGGGCGTCCGCAGCGCAAAGGCCTGATTCTGGTCGCCGACCGCCTAAGCAAACTGCAATCTTACATGGCCCCCTTGAACAGCGCGAAAACCAGCCAAATGCTGCAGTCCTGGCAAAACCCGGTACGCGGTCACACTTGGCTGGTACCCGCCGCCAGGCATTGCCCCAAATGGCTGACCGGGAAACACACGACGTTGGCGGTACGCGTCAGCAATCACGCCCTCACCGCCAGGCTGAGCCGCGAATCCGGCAGCGCACTGGTCTCCACCAGTGCCAATCGCAGCGGTTGCCAGCCGGCCAAAACCGCCCGAGAATGCTATCGTCTTTTCGGCAGGCAGGTTCGTGTCATCAAAGGCATGACCGGCCGGGCGAAAAAACCTTCGATCATTCAGGATCTGGCCAGCAGTAAAATCATCCGGCCTTAAGCAACCCAATCAGGAACAGTGCATGAATACACAACCCGTTTTTGAATACCTGCAAGACCTGCAAAACCGCATCGTCGAAGCCGTGCAAATGGTCGATGGCAAGCATTTCCTGCATGACAGCTGGCAACGGCCGGAAGGCGGCGGCGGCACCTCCTGCATGCTGGAAGAAGGCAATGTATTCGAGCGTGCCGGCATCGGTTTCTCCCATGTCATGGGCAGCAAACTGCCGCCGTCCGCCAGTGCCGCCCATCCCGAAGCTGCCGGCCGCGCCTGGGAAGCCATGGGCGTATCGCTGGTGTTTCACCCGCGTAATCCCTATGTACCGACCGTGCACATGAACGTACGCTTCTTCGTCGCCAAGGCCCCCAACGGCAGCCAGGATGCGGATATCTGGTGGTTCGGCGGAGGCATGGACCTGACGCCCTACTACGGCTTCGAGGAAGATGCCGTGCATTTCCATCGCACCTGCCGCGATGCGCTGGATGCCTACAACAAAGAGCTCTACCCTCAGTTCAAGAAGGAATGCGACGAGTATTTTTACCTGAAGCACCGCAAGGAACCGCGCGGTATCGGCGGTATTTTCTTTGACGACTTCAATCGGCTCGGTTTCGAGCAAAGCTTCGCCATGCTGAAGAGTGTCGGCGATGCCTTCATCAATGCCTATCTGCCCATCGTGCAGCGCCGCAAGGATACGCCCTACGGTGAACGTGAGCGCGATTTCCAGGCCTATCGTCGCGGACGTTATGTCGAATTCAATCTGGTCTATGACCGTGGCACGCTGTTCGGCCTGCAATCCAATGGTCGTACCGAATCCATCCTGTTGTCCATGCCGCCCGTGGTCAAATGGCGCTACGACTGGAAACCGGCGGAAGGTAGTGCCGAAGCCAAACTCTACAGTGATTTCCTCACTGCCCGCGATTGGCTGGGCCAGAGCCACGCCTAATCAAACCGAGCCGGACTGTCATTGATGCGGCGAATCTGTCTATAATCAACCCTGTAGCCGCACCCAGGGAAAACAACAAGACATGAACGCCGCTGAAAATCTCGTCGCCACACTTTCCGGCTGGGTGTGGGGACCTCCCATGCTGATCCTGCTGGTAGGCACCGGCATCTACCTGACGATCCTGCTCAAGGGCCTGCAGTTCCGCGCACTGCCCATGGCCTTGCGCATGATCTTTCACAAGGAAATGCACGGCAAGGGCGATATCAGCCACTTTGCTGCGCTGATGACGGCGCTCGCTGCCACCGTCGGCATCGGCAACATTGTCGGCGTTGCCACCGCCATCACCCTGGGCGGGCCCGGCGCGGTGTTCTGGATGTGGATGACCGGACTGGTAGGCATGGCAACCAAATACGCCGAAGCGGTACTCGCCATCAAATACCGGGAAGAAGGCCCGCACGGCATGCGCGGCGGCCCCATGTATTACATCGCTAAAGGAGCCGGCCTGCCCTGGCTCGCCACCCTGTTCGCCATTTTCACGGCACTGGCCGCCTTCGGTATCGGCAACATGACCCAGGCCAATGCCGCCGCGACAATACTCAACAGCTCCTTCGATATCGCTCCCTGGGTCACCGGTGTCGTGCTCATGCTGCTGACCGCACTGGTGATACTCGGCGGCATCAAATCCATCGGCCGTTTCACTTCGTTCATGGTGCCGTTCATGATCGTCGCCTATGTCGGCACCGCACTGCTGGCGCTCGCGCTCAATATCGACAAAGTGCCTGCAGCCTTCGGCCTCATTTTCAACCACGCCTTTGCACCGATTGCCGCGAGCGGCGGTTTTGCCGGCGCGGCAGTCGCAGCTGCCATCCGGTTTGGCGTTGCCCGTGGCGTATTCTCCAATGAGTCCGGCCTCGGCTCGGCACCGATCGCTGCCGCAGCAGCCCGTACCAACGACCCGGTGAAACAGGCTCTGGTCAGCATGACGCAAACGTTCATCGACACTCTGGTCATCTGCACGATGACTGCATTGGTCATACTGACCGCAGACTCCTGGCTCAGCGGCATCAGCGCCGGACAGCTGACCAGTGCCAGTATGGGCGAAACGCTCGGATACGCGGGCGAAGTCGTCGTCACCCTGGCCACCGCACTGTTTGCCTTCTCAACACTGATCGGCTGGAGCTACTATGGCGAGAAGGCGGTGGAATACCTGATAGGCAGTCAGGCGATTCGCATTTTCCGTATTTTCTTCATTGCCGCCGTCATCATTGGCGCCATGGTCAGTCTTGAGTTTGTCTGGAATTTCTCCGATCTAATGAACGGCATGATGGCGATCCCCAACCTGATCGGCTTGTTGTTGCTTTCACGCATCGTAAAAAGTGAAACGGAGCGATTCTTCAAGAGCGGAGCGCGTCTGGAATGAACGAACCGAGCAGCAGAAGCGCCTGGAGCAATCGCTGGACCTTTGTCCTGGCTACTGCCGGGTCTGCCATCGGTCTCGGCAACATCTGGAAATTTCCCTACATGACCGGCGTCAATGGTGGTAGCGCCTTCGTGCTGGTTTTTCTCGGCTGCATCCTGCTGGTCGGCATCCCGCTCATGATGTGCGAAATCATGCTCGGCCGCCGCGCCCAGAAGAACCCGGCGGACGGCATGCTGCTTCTCGCGCGCGAGGCATCGGCATCTCCGCACTGGCGCTGGGTCGGGTTGATCGGTGTACTGACCGGGGTGCTGATACTGATTTTCTACAGCGTCATCGGCGGCTGGGTCATCCGTTACATCGCACATGCCGTAGCCGGCGATTTTGACGGCGCCGACAGCAGTGCCATCGGCCGCATGTTCAGCGATCTGCTCGCCTCGCCGGCATCCCTGCTGCTCTGGCACACGGTATTCACGGCCATGACCGTTTGGGTGGTGGCCCGCGGCGTCAATCACGGCCTCGAAAAAGCCAGCAAGATCCTCATGCCTTCGCTGTTCACGATTCTTTTATTGCTACTGATCTACAGCATGGTCAAGGGCGACTTCGGCCGCGCACTTGATTTCATGTTCACACCGGACTTCTCCAAGGTCACTCCGGAGGCTGCGCTGGCAGCGCTCGGCCATGCCTTCTTCTCCCTCAGTCTCGGCATAGGCGCAGTCATGGTCTACGGCTCCTATCTGCAGCGCCATGTCTCCATCGCCCGCACCTCGTTCTACATTGCCATCGCCGATACGCTGGTTGCCCTGCTGGCCGGCCTCACCATCTACGCGCTGGTATTCGAACATCAACTGGACCCGAGTGCCGGCCCCGGTCTCATTTTTCAGACCTTGCCACTGGCATTCGGGCAGATGTGGGGCGGGCAAGTGGTCGGCTCACTGTTTTTCATCCTGGTCACCTTCGCTGCCTGGACATCTTCGATCTCGCTGATCGAACCGGCTACCGCCTGGATTACCGAGAATACAAGTGTTTCACGCGCCTCAGCCGCCTGCCTGATCGGCTTCTGTACTTGGCTGCTGGGCATCAGCGTGTTGTTATCCTTCAATATCTGGCAGGACGTACAGATCGTCTTTGGACTCGGCATCTTCGACACCCTGGACAAACTGACGACGACCATCCTGCTGCCGCTGGGCGGTCTCATGATGGCACTGTTCGCCGGCTGGGTCATGCGCACGCAGCACGTACGAGAGGAGCTCGACCTGCAAGCGCGCGCTTACGCTGTCTGGCGCTTCATCATCCGTTACATTTCGCCGCTCGCCATCGCCATCATCTTTCTGTCAATGATCGGCCTCATCGGCAGCTAGATATCCCCAAACTCAGACAATAAAAAAGCCAGTCTTTTGGACTGGCTTTGCTGCTACAGACCGCTATAGTCTGTCATCAATTACATCTTCAGGATCCACTGAACGATAGTCTTGATATCTTCGTCTTTCACTTGCGGGCTGTTGGCAGGCATCGGAATAGGACCCCAGACACCACTACCGCCCTTTTTGACTTTATCGACCAACTTGGCTTCAGCTGTCTTGTCACCCTTGTACTTGGCCGCGATGTCCTTGTAGCTTGGGCCCAATACCTTTTGAGAAACACTGTGACAAGCCAGACAACCGCTCTTTTGTGCCAGAGCTTCAGCCGGATCTGCCGCGTTTGCCTGTGCGGCCAGCATCAAGGTACCGGCAGCGGCAATCGTCATGATTGTTGCTTTCATGCTATCTCCTTCAACTCGATCTTTTAAGACGTCTTAAATAATTCAAATACAATCGTTTACTACAGTTGCAACATTCGAATGATACCCATGTTTGGAGGTTCTGAGAATGACTTAAATCAAGTCCAGCCGGCGTTACAGGTTTTCCAGCAAAACTTCCAGACGGTCTATCGCGGGCATACACTCAACGCCACGACATACCCATGCGTTGACATCATTCTTGAATTCGCGAACAAGGGTCGGCGGCAACTGGCCCACTGACTCATCCAGTACGAAACAGAGAACATGCGGCTGATAATCCTGATTCAACCGGCTTTTCCATACAGCCATCCGGCCGGCAGCACCGCGCAATATCAAAACAGTGGGCGGACGCAGAAACTCTTCCAGCGCCAGCAACAAACTGGGGCATGCGGCAGGACTCCGCAGCAATACCCGGTCGAAAGCCCTCAAGGTATTTTCAGCCGACTGCAGATAACGGGGCTCTGCGAGCACATGGCCCAACCGTTGCAAGGAGACCGCTGCAATGCCATTGCCGCTTGGAGTCGCATTGTCATAGGCCTGTTTGGGGCGATGAATCAGCACCTCATGGCTGTGACTGGTGAAATAAAAGCCGCCGATATCGCTCTCGAACCCGGCCAGCAGCACATCTGCCAACTCACGGGCGAAGCGCATATCCTGCTCGCGATAATCCGCCTGCATGAGTTCCAGCAGGGCATCAAGCAGGAAGGCATAGTCATCCAGATAGGCGTTGAGATGAGCAGTTTCATCCTTGCAGGTGGCGAGCAGCCGCCCATCGACCCATAGCCTGTCCCGAACGAAATCCAGTGCCTGCTGAGCCACGGCTATCCAGTCCGGCCGCTCCAGCACGCGGGCCGCGCGTGCGATACCCTTGATCGCCAGCGCATTCCAGCTGGTCAGCAGTTTGTCATCACGACCCGGACGAATGCGCTTTTCACGGACGGCAAACAACTTGGCCTTTGCACTCTGTAACAGCGCCACCTCATCGTCCTCTGGCTCCGCAGCCCGGAAAAGATGCCAGTCATGCCCTTCAAAATTGGCTTTACGGTCGAGGCCCAGACAGCGCGCTGCGACTGCATATTCTTCAGGCGTCAGCAATTCGCGCACTTCGTCACGCTGCCAGACGTAGAAACGGCCTTCTTCGCTCTTGCCCTGCGAATTGAGCGAGTCGGCATCCAGCGATGAATAGAATGCACCTGCCGGCGAGCGCATCTCGCGCAAGAGCCAGCCCATGGTTTCCTCGATCACGGAAACAAAGCGTTGCGCCAGTGGGCCAGCTTTATCCTCAAGCAACTGCCAGCCATCGGCATAAAGGCTGAGTAACTGCCCGTTGTCATAGAGCATTTTCTCGAAATGCGGAATGGCCCAACGCTCATCGACGCTGTAACGGCAGAAACCGCCACCCAGATGATCATAGATGCCGCCGGCCGCCATGCTCTGCAGCATCTGCGATGCCATGTTGCCGGCCTCGGTATTGCCGGCATGAGCCGCACGCAACAATAATGCGATGTCGGCATGGTTGGGGAACTTGGGGGCTGTGCCAAAACCGCCATAGGTGAAATCGAAAGTACCCCGGAGCTGTTCGAAGCCCAGCCTCAGCGCATCCTCGCCTGCCGTCAACTCATGACTGGCGGTCGGCACCGTGCGCGCCATGGCCTGCATCAATTGATGGTTCTGCTCTGCCAGATCGTCTTTGCGCTGATGATAGAACTCGGCGATGTGGCGGACCAGATCAGGAAATGCGGGTAGCTGATAACGCGGCGTTTTGGGGAAATAGGTGCCGCTGAAGAATGGCTGCTGATCCGGCGTCAGAAACACGGTCAGCGGCCAGCCGCCATTGCCTTGCGACAACATCTGGTGGGCTGTCTGGTAGATCTGGTCGATATCCGGCCGTTCCTCGCGATCGACCTTGATATTGATGAAATGCCGGTTCATGACTGCCGCGACTTCATCGTCTTCAAACGACTCGTGCGCCATGACATGGCACCAGTGACAGGCGGAATAGCCGATCGACAACAGAATCGGCTTGTCCAGTTGTTTGGCCAACTTGAGCGCTTCCTCACCCCAGGGATACCAGTCGACCGGATTGCCGGCATGCTGCAAAAGGTAGGGACTGGTCTCAGCCTCAAGTCGGTTAGGCATTAGCGTTCCAGAGGCTGCGTCCCGTATTCAATTTCCAGGGTATGCGTCTGGTTCGGCGGAATCATGACCATATTTTCCAGCGCATTGGCCGATTCGACACAGATCATGTGACGCCAGCTGTCATCATTGCCCATGTCGCCCAGCTGATGAGCTTTCTCTTCCCATGGTGTCCAGATCACCGTGGTATTGCTGCCCGATTTGGCAATACTGATGATGCGGTTGAATCCCGGATCCTCAATCACGCAAACATCCCTGGTGTTGACATAGACACGATCGAATTCGCCATTGAACCTGACCATACCCTGCTGTGTATAACGGTCATAGTTCAGTACCTTGTCCGAATACTCGACGCCTTCCAGACCACTCAGCGCAATCTGTTCAACATCGCTCACATTGAAATAGGTATGTAGAGCTTCACCGATCATGAATGGCTGGTTACCCCGATTGGTCGTCGACAGAGCCATTTTCAGCGTATCGCCGACATCGATGGTCAGGGTCAGCGCATAGGGATAGGACAGCTGCTTCTGCGCCACCGGCGTATTGATGATTTGCAGCACCAGACGGGTAGCACCGTTTTCCAGCGTACTGGATTCAATCAGATCCCAGGGCATGACCCGGGCAAAGCCATGCGGACAGAGCGTGCTATCCGTAGGATGTGCTCCGAACCAGGGCCAGCAGATCGGCACGCCGCCACGTATCGAGCGGCCATGAATATAGCGGGCATGATCCGATAACCAGAGCACAGGCTCGGTTTCATGTTTTGGCTGCCATGACATGACATGGGCACCCTGCATGGCGATTCTCGCAGTGGCGAAATCGTTGTCGATATCCAGAAATTTAAGTCCATTCGCATCCAGAAAGAAGCTGACGTGCGGATCCAGCTGGATATCCTTTTCGACCAATTGAAGCGAGCTCATAGTGTCCCCAGTTCCCTGACCAAATACTCAGTATTGATATTCAAGATATTCTTGTTATTTTTCTATTTGTGAAACATCCCGCACGGCGCCACGCGCCGCCGAGGTACTCATTGCCGCATAGGCCCGCAGGGCAGGTGAAACCTGGCGCTGACGGTTGAGCGGCTTCCAGGCCTGCGAGCCCTTGGCCTCCATCACCTGACGGCGGCGCTCCAGCTCTTCCACCGAAACGGCAAGATGAATGCGACGCTCCGGGATATCGATCTCGATCGTGTCACCCTCTTCAACCAGACCGATGGCACCGCCTTCAGCTGCTTCCGGCGAAGCGTGGCCGATGCTCAGACCCGAGGTTCCGCCGGAGAATCTGCCATCGGTCAACAAGGCGCACTGCTTGCCAAGCCCTTTGGATTTCAGATAACTGGTCGGATAGAGCATCTCCTGCATGCCGGGTCCGCCACGCGGACCTTCATAACGAATCACCACAACGTCGCCTGCAATGATCTTATCGGCAAGAATCGCCTCAACTGCAGCATCTTGCGATTCAAAGATACGGGCACGACCGGTGAACTTGAGGATGCTGTCATCGACACCGGCGGTCTTGACAATACAACCATCGAGCGCGATGTTGCCGTGCAACACGGCGAGACCGCCATCCTGTGAATAGGCATGGGCCTTGTCACGGATACAGCCTTCCGCACGATCGGTATCCAGGTCCGGCCACAACATGGACTGACTGAAAGCGATGGTGGTCTGAATGCCGCCGGGAGCAGCACGATAGAGCTTGAGTGCTTCTTCATCACTGGTCGTCATGATATCCCAGCGCTTGAGCGCATCACCCATGGTCGGGCTATGCACGGTGTAACATTCCTGATGGATCAGGCCGGCGCGGTTCAGCTCGGCCAGAATGCCCATGACGCCGCCGGCACGGTGCACATCTTCCATATGGTATTTCTGCGTTGCCGGTGCCACCTTGGAAAGACATGGCACGCGACGCGAAATGGCATCGATGTCGCTCATCGTGAAATCGACACCGGCCTCGTGTGCGGCGGCCAAGAGATGCAATACTGTATTGGTGGATCCACCCATCGCCACATCCAGGCTCATGGCATTCTGGAAGGCGGCAAAGGTTGCAATATTGCGTGGCAGCACGCTTTCATCATCCTGCTCGTAATAACGCTTGGCCAGTTCGACGATGGTGCGGCCCGCCTGCAGAAACAACTGCTTGCGTGACGCATGGGTCGCCAGCGTGGAACCGTTGCCGGGCAGGCTGAGGCCCAGCGCCTCGGTCAAGCAGTTCATGGAATTGGCGGTGAACATGCCGGAACAGGAACCGCAGGTCGGACAGGCCGAGCGCTCGATCTCAGCTACATCGGCATCGCTGACATGGCTGTCGGCCGCTTCCACCATGGCATCGACCAGATCCAGCTTGCGCACTTCACCGTTCCAGTTGACCTTGCCGGCTTCCATCGGGCCGCCGGAAACGAAGATCACCGGGATATTGAGGCGCAGGGCCGCCATCAGCATTCCCGGCGTGATCTTGTCGCAGTTGGAGATGCATACCAGCGCATCGGCGCAATGCGCATTGACCATGTACTCGACGCTATCGGCAATCAGGTCGCGGCTCGGCAGGCTGTAGAGCATGCCGCCGTGGCCCATGGCAATACCGTCATCGACGGCGATGGTGTTGAACTCCTTGGCAACACCGCCGGCCTTCTCGATTTCGCGGGCGACCAGTTGACCGAGATCCTTCAGGTGCACATGGCCGGGCACGAACTGCGTAAAGGAGTTGGCAATAGCAATGATGGGCTTGCTGAAATCGTCGTCCTTCATGCCGGTGGCACGCCAGAGGGCGCGTGCGCCGGCCATGTTACGGCCGTGAGTGGTGGTGCGGGAACGATAAACTGGCATGGGAAACCTCAAACTTTTTCAAATAACTCTATAATTTAGTTATTTTATCCTATTTACTGGATATCCTATTCCTGTCCATTCAATATCGAGACCATCTTTTCATGCTGACACACCCGCAATTCGACCCGGTCGCCCTGCAACTCGGCCCGATCTCCATCCACTGGTACGGCCTTATGTACCTGATCGCCTTCCTTAGCGTGCTGCTGCTCGGCAGATACCGCGCCAAACAGCAGACCAACGCCGGCTGGCAATCCTCGGAGATGGATGACATCCTTTTCTACGGTGCACTGGGTGTGATCATCGGTGGCCGTCTGGGCTATGTGCTGTTTTACCAGCCCGGCTATTACCTCAGCCATCCGTTGGAAATCGCCTATGTCTGGCAGGGCGGCATGTCCTTCCACGGCGGATTTCTCGGCGTACTGGTCGCCATGGTGTTCTATGCAAAAAAAACCGGAAAACGCTGGCTGGCAATCATGGATTTCGTCGCGCCGCTGGTACCGCTAGGCTTGGGTGCCGGCCGCCTCGGCAACTTCATCAACGGCGAGTTGTGGGGCCGCACTACGGATGCGCCATGGGGCATGGTGTTTCCGCAGATCGACAATCTGGCACGTCACCCTTCGCAGCTCTATCAGTTCGCACTGGAAGGTATTGTGCTGTTTGCCCTGCTCTGGCTGTATTCGAGCAAGCCAAGGCCGGTAGGCGCAGTTTCCGGCCTGTTTCTCATCGGCTATGGCAGCTTCAGGTTCCTGGTCGAATTCACGCGCGAGCCCGACAGCTTCCTCGGTCTGCTGGCGCTGAACCTGAGTATGGGTCAGTGGCTCAGCTTGCCCATGATCGTTGTGGGCATCTGGATGATGTGGCGGGCGCTATCACACGGGAATGAAGCGCAAAGAAATTAGGCTCAGCAAGAACACATCCACCAATCAGCAGCAGCGATTGACGCCATCCCACTTCGTCTCCTGCCAGTAACTGAAGAATTCCTTGCGGCTCAGTTTTGGCGGCGGGTTGAGGGTGGTGGCGTGCATCGCCTCGTAATGTTCGAGGTAGCGCTCGTAGGCGTCATCGCCGGACAAGCGCCGGACAAAATCACGGCAGACGTGCCACCAGTGCATGAGCTTCATGGTCGGGCCTCCTCAACGGAAAGACCGCGCAAGCGCGCGATGCGTTCCTGCGTATTGGGATGCGTGGAGAAATAGTCCAGCCACTGCGTTTCAGCGGTTTCCACCCCGTCATCCGCTGTCTCCTGTTGCCGGTAGTGCTGTTCCATATTGTTCAGCATATCGGCCAGCGCCGCCGGCGACATGCCGTTTCCCAACATGGTAGCAGCAGCATAAGCATCCGCTTCCCGCTCGAAATTACGCGTATAGCGTGTATTCAGCAAGGCTGCCGGCGCTACGGCCAGCAGGCTGCTGATATCGCCCAGATACCAGGTGACCACCGCAGCGACGATCGTCCCCTGTACAAACTGACGCAAGGCATGGCGGTGCTCGACATGGCCGATCTCGTGCGCCAGCACTCCCAGTATCTGAGCTTGAGCCAAAGATTTTCCCTGCTGAGTTTTTCCCTGCCGGGACTCATCGGCCAGATGCACCAGCTCATCGGTCAGCAATATGGTGCCGCCAGGCATGGCGAATGCATTCGGGCCGATGGCCTCGCTTTTGCGAAACACCAGATGAAATTCAGGTATGGCATCGCCCTGTGCCGGCTGCAAGTCCGACAAGGCCTGCGCAATCTCCTGCTGCCGCGCCGGCGGCAACTCGCTCGGCTCCAGCACATATTGATCGAGCATGGCCATGGTTTGCTCATCCATCAGCGCCGGCAAGCTGGCGGGGAGGCGGTGCGCCACCACATTGGCCGCCCAGGGCAGGCCCCACTGATAGGCTGCTGTGAAAAACACCGCGATTAATACAAAAGAAGCCAGCGCATAACGCCATTTTCCCTCCAACCGGGAGACCGTCGAATGCGGCTGCATACCCGCTGCCTGCAACATGAGCTCCAACGCAGCGTGGTCAGTAATCAGGCAGTAGGCGCCATCATCAAAATGCAGCTGACGCGGAGCATTGCCTATCTTTTCGGACAGGCTGGCCTCAGCCACCGGAACGCGACGCTGCAGCTGTTCGCCGCTCAGCCGCCACTCGCCAAACTGCAGATCCAGCGTCACCGGATGACGACGGCTGGTATGACCATCAAAATAGCTAACCTGCAACATGATCTTGCCTAAAGTCCGATATCGACATCGAATATCTCCGCCGCCTCTTCGCCGAATGCTGCCGCTTCCTGTTCGGCATCGCGCACGAATTCGTCCAGCGCACCTTGCGGTTCCAGCCACATATGCTCCAGCCGGTAACGGGCCAGGCGCACATCGGCAAAAGGCTTGAACAGGCCGAGAGTCAGCAGGATACCTAGCAGATTGGTCATCCGCACCCACAACAGGCCGCGCGCGCCCAGATTACTGCCGAAACGGTGACCGGCAAGCTGTGTATGACCCCACACCAGATTCTGCAAGCGCGAGGCAAAATAAGGGCCGATCAGCAACGTACCCAGTACAAACACCAGAAAAGTCGCAAGCATGAAAATCCCGGCCATGGCCGCTTTTGATTCATCGGGATCAGCAGCCCCTCGGCTCATCAATTCACTGATAGTGGCGAAGCCTCCGCCGAACGCGAGCGTCAATACCGCCAGCAAGCCGAGCATCAGCAACAGGGTCTTGCCATAAAGCGCATAGAAGCTGCCTATCCTGGCGGAAAACTGAAAGGGGCTGGTGCCAAAACGGGCATGTCCATGCTGGAATCTTCTGAACCGGTGATGCGCAGATGGCGCCAGCGCAAACAGCGTAAGAAATGCCAGTATCGGCCACAACAGAAAAGTCTTGTAGCTCTCCGAGAGCTTGGCGGAAAAGCCGAAACGCAGACCGCTGTAACTGCTGTTGATTGCCCGGAAACGCAGGGATTTATAAAGCAACACCGGCATCACGAGCATCAGCGGTATCAGGAATATCAGCCCCCAGATCGGCGACAGGCCACCGCTGACGTTGTACATGCTGAACAGTATCACCGCCAGCACCCGCCCCTTCAAGATGGCGGTCGGGTCGCCGTGATAATCGAAATTGGCCTCATTCAGCCAGGTATTGCGATAGAAGTACTGCAAACGCCGGACTTTGGCCCAGGCTGAATAGATACCAAACGTGACAATGGTCAGCATGAGATTGACGATCCATATCTTGAAATACTCGCTGCCGGTGCCGGTGAAAGAAAATGGCTTTTTATCATCCATACTTTTTATAAATCCTTGATTGTTATTATTCTCCAGCACATGCACGCTAGACCTTCCCCAGTCTGCTTGCTTCATAAGGCGTCTCGCTGACATTCGGCACCGGTTTGCCGGCGAGATGACGATAGCTGACGCGCAACATGTCGAGAATCACGATCCACAGCACGGCAATGAAGAACATGGTGAGCCAGGCGTCGAGCTGCTGATTGAAGATGAGCTGCGGCGCAACCCTGGCCTGCTCCGGCGTCAGCGTACCGGCCGCCAGCCTGGCCGCCATATCATTGGCGGCAGCATAGAAACCGATGCGCACGTCCGGACTGAATATCTTCTGCCAGGCCGCCGTGGTGGTTACCACCACCAGCCAGAGCAATGGCAGACCGGTGACCCAGGCATATTTCAGGCGGCCGCTCTTGACCAGAATGGCAGTGCCCACACAGAGCGCGATCGCCGCCAGCATCTGATTGGCAATGCCGAACAGCGGCCACAGGATGTTGACGCCGCCGTTGGGGTCGATAACACCGATATAAAGAAAATAACCCCAGCCCGCCACCACCAGCGCACTGCTGAAAATGACGGACGGATACCAGGAGGTCTCGCCCAGTTTGCGGGAGAAATTGCCCAGGATGTCCTGCAACATGAAACGTCCGACGCGAGTGCCTGCATCCAGCGTGGTCAGGATGAACACCGCCTCGAACATGATGGCGAAGTGATACCAGAACGACAGCATGCTCTGGCCGAAGGCGCTGCTGAAGATGCTGGCCATGCCGACCGCCAGCGACGGAGCGCCGCCGGTGCGGGCGAACAGCGTGGTCTCGCCCATCTGGCGCGCCAGGTTCTCCATCTGCTCGACGGTCACCGCATAGCCCCAGGAGTTGATGGTCGCAACTGCAGTCGCGGCATCGCGGCCGACCACACCGGCCGGGCTGTTGATGGCGAAGAACACGCCTGGATCGAGTACGGTGGCGGCAATCATCGCCATGATGGCGACAAAGGACTCGAGCAGCATGCTGCCGTAGCCGATCATGCGGATATCGCGCTCATTTGCCAGCAATTTGGGCGTGGTGCCGGAGGAGATCAGCGCATGGAAGCCGGAGATGGCACCGCAGGCCACCGTAATGAAGACGAACGGGAATAGAGCCCCGCCGAAGATCGGCCCGCTGCCGTCTATGAACTGGGTCACGGCCGGCATCTTCACTTCCGGCTGCATGATGATGATGGCGACGGCCAGCAGCATGATAGTGCCCAGCTTCATGAAAGTGGAAAGGTAATCGCGCGGCGCCAGCAGCAACCAGACCGGCAGGATTGCCGCAGCGAAACCGTAGACGATGACGCCGATAACGAGCGGCAGGCCGTCATGGTCGAACAGTGTGCGCAGGCCCGGCTGATGGTCGATCCAGCCGCCTGCAGCCACGGCCAGCAACAGCAGCACGACACCAAGCAACGAAGCTTCCAGCACATTCCCGGGGCGGATATTGCGCATGTAGAGGCCGACGATGACGGCAATCGGAATGGTCGCCGCCACGGTCGAAGTCGCCCATGGGCTGTGTTTCATGGCATTGACCACCACCAGCCCGAGCACGGCGATGAGAATGATCATGATGGCGAGCGTACCGATCAGCGCGGCGATGCCGCCGATCGGGCCGAGTTCATCGCGCGCCATCTGACCGAGGCTGCGGCCGTTGCGGCGGGTGGACAGGAACAACGTGACCATGTCCTGCACGGCACCGCCCAGCACGGCGCCGATCAAAATCCACAGCGTACCCGGCAGATAGCCGAACTGCGCGGCTAGCGTCGGGCCGATCAGCGGGCCGGGGCCGGCGATGGCGGCAAAGTGATGGCCGAAGACGATCCAGCGGTTGGTCGGTACATAGTCGCGGCCGTTGTTCAGGCGCTCCGCCGGTGTCGCACGCGTTTCGTCCACCAGCAAAACCTTGGTGGCGATCCACGCGGAATAGAAACGATAGGCAATGGCGTAAACACAGAAAGCGGCGGTAACGAACCACATGGCGTTGATGCTCTCGCCCCGATTCAGCGCAATCCCCCCGACCGCCCCGGCCCCAATGATGGCAATCGCCAACCAGATAAAGTTTTTCAGTATTTTATTCATGATGAATTTCTGCTCTTAAACAGGCTGAGAATCAGCCGGAAGTATAAAGGAGCCATAGCCTCATGAGACAACTCGACTGGAATTTGAGAGTTTGGGCCATCAAATACATTGGCAATTAAAGCGTGCAAACAGCCAAGACTAATGAAAATCATGAGGCCCGAATCATGATTGTGTACAGGGTCACAGACAAACTTCGAGTGCAGAATGCACTCATACGAACAACAACACCATGTTGTTAGTTAATCAACCAATACAAGGAGAGACATCATGTGGACAAAACCAGCTGCTACTGAAATGCGTTTCGGTTTCGAAGTTACGATGTACGTTTGTAACCGTTAATTTCTAACGAAACCAGATTCAAAAAACGGGCGCTTCGGCGCCCGTTTTTATTTCCACTCTTTTCTGCCGCATTCATACGAATGCTCCACTATTTCAACCTGACGTTACCGATCTTCCCTTCGACAGCAAGATTGGATTTGATCCGGCGTGACGGAATTGCCAGCTCCGCGCTGATACTGCCTGAAACATCCTGATTCGGCTGCACATCGAGATTGCCGCGCGCCTTGAGTTGGGGTGCTTCCAGAACAAGCTGACGATACTGATATACCCCCTGCCTGAATTGCAATTTTCCGCTGAGCCGGTCGAAGCGGGTCGCATTGCCGCTGGCACTGCCAGAGACCATATGATTGGCCAGGTCGATGCCATTGAACCGGCCATCCCGCACCTGGAAACTGCCGTCGATCTCGGCGGCTTCTGCCAACCCCTGCCCTTCATCTGCCTGGCTGGTAAAGGTGGCCGTGACATTGAGGATGCCATCGACAGCAGCACTGCTTTTCATGGCAGACAGGGCAGCAGGCAGCCTGATCTGCTCCAGCTCGAAATTGCCGGACGCTACAGGCTGTGCCGACCACGCCAGGACGCCCGTAGCCTTGAAACTGCCCCCATAGAGCTCGCCTTCCATGCTGCTGAAACGCACCTGATTACTGTCGGCAATGCCCACCGCACTAAAATTATCGAACCGCAGGCCACCGGCCACCGGCATCTGCCAGTTGCCGGCTCGCAGAATGACCCGGCAATTGCCATTCTGCTGCAGCAATTCCAGCGTCAGGTTCTGCTCGACGCCGGACAGCTCAAGCCGGCTCAATGCTCCGACTGCAGAACGCTCAACATTGCCGTCAAATACCATCGCACCGAAACCGGGAACGCTTAGCGTGAGGCCCTTGAGAGTTATCTGTCCGATTTTCAAATCGTCGTTATCGGCCAAGGTCTCCAGCCACTGCATCTGACGGCGCAGACTTGCTGCATCCACCTTTAATTCGATGATTTCAATCGATTTCAGGTTTTTCTCTTCATCGAACAGTGTAGACAACTCCGGTACCACCTGCACGGAGCGGATACCAATATCCTTATCCGCCCCCACCGTGATGTCAGAGAGCGCAAGATGTGCATGTGGGAACAGGGAGACGCGGAGATTTCGCACCGTGACAGGCTCACCGATGACGGCAGATGCGATTTTCTCGACCGGGCCAGCCAGCATGCCGAGATTGACAAAATGCATCAATCCCAACGCCAGAAGCAGCACCAGTGGCGTGTAAACAAAAAACACCCTGGCGAACGGCAACAACCACCTGACAGGCTTCACGCCAGCACGCATGAACTCTTTCTCGGCCCGGGATTGTGCTTTCTCGACGGCCTTCTGTTCAGCCTTCAGCCTGGCCACTTCCTTGGCTTGGGCACGGGCTTCCGCCTCTGTCTGACGGCGCAACTCTTTCTCCTCCTGTGCCTTGCGTTTGGCTTCCTCTTTGGCCAATCGTTCGGCCTCCTGCCTGGCGGCCTTTTCAGCCTTGGCGCGGGCAACTTCCTCCGCTTTTTGACGAGCCTCCTCGGCCTTGCGGGCTTCGCGTGCAGCTGCTTCCTGCGCTTTACGTTCGGCTTCCTGCCGGGCCGCCTCTTCCGCCTGAGCTCGTGCTACCGCCTCCGCCTTCTGGCGCGCCGCTTCCTCTTCCTGCGCCTTGCGCTCGGCCTCAAGCGCATTACGCTCCGCCTCCAGCCTGGCTTGTTCCGCGGCCTCCAGCTTTGCTTGCTCATCAGCTTTTACCCGAGCAGTCTCTTCAGCCTGAAGACGCGCCGCTTGCTCTTCGCGTGCTTTGCGCTCAGCCTCTTCTTGAGCCCGGCGTTCAGCTTCCCGCCTCGCAGCTTCTTCCTCACGAGCACGTGCTTCAGCCGCAGCCTTGCGGCGCGCCGCCTTTTCTTCGCGTGCC
>DLMX01000045.1:20443-20752 GCA_002479405.1 Methylophilaceae bacterium UBA7525 | reverse complement strand
GTTCTGCTTCCAGCCTGGCAGCCTCTTCCTCGCGGGCACGCGCTTCAGCCGCAGCCTTGCGACGCGCCGTCTTCTCTTCGCGTGCCTTGCGTTTTTCTTCCTCACGGGCGATGCGTTCGGCTTCCTGTTTCGCAGCTTTCTCGGCCTGAGCGCGCAGTTTCGCCTCTGCCTCCTGACGCGCCGCCGCCTCTTCGCGAACACGCCGTTCTGCCTGCTCGCGCGCCTCCTGCTCGGCTTTTAGTCTGGCAACCTCAGCCGCTTGCAAACGTTCAGCCTCTTCCTCTCGCGCCTTGCGCTCGGCCTCCTGCT
>DLMX01000045.1:18982-20294 GCA_002479405.1 Methylophilaceae bacterium UBA7525 | reverse complement strand
CGCCTTGCGCTCGGCCTCCTGCTTTGCGGCGAGCTCAGCTTCAGCCCGAGCTTTTTCCCTCGCCGCTTGTTCTTTCCGTTTGGCTTCTTCCTGCGCCTTGCGTTCGGCCTCCAGCCTAGCCTCCAGCTCGGCAACCTCTTCAGCAGAAGGCGTCGTGGCGGTATAAGGGGCTTCCGGTTCTTTGGCTGGCTGACTATCAGCTGCAGCTGCTGAGCTCGCGTTCAGCGCAATAAAATCCTCAACACTGAGCTCGTCCACTACCATACTGGTCCGATAATCGAAATCATCGCCCAGATCCCATTCCCGGTTGTTCAATAACCTGATGTAGCCATCGCGCTCAAGCTCGTCGAGCAGACTCTGAAATTGATCTTCAGACAGCTTGTCCTGTTGCGCAAAAATGGCAGGCGTTTCAGTCTTGCTGTCGATGAGAGATAGTATTTTGAGGGCACCGGCAGATAAATCACGGCTCTTGGACGACTGAGCTCGCGCGCCTTTTCCGGTCTTGCTGTAAATTGTTGCAGACAGAGCCATATGGGTTCACCTGAAACTAATGTTTGGAAGCGGCGCTTACCGCCCCCCCCAATCCATGATCCAACATGCTGGCAAAATTTTTTACGCCCAGCAACATACATACGGAATACTACACTGCATTTTTCCGGCTGTTACCCCTCAATACAAACTTGTCGCCTGTCATTTTGGATGCCGGACAATCACTTCATGTTCAGAAATACGCTGTTGGCTGCTTTTGCCATCAGCACTGCAAGCGCTACTTCAGCGCCAGTCTGGCAAGATTTCTCTCCCGCACAATTTTCAAAAGTCCGGCATCCTCCACCAGCGACTCGCCATAAGAAGGGATCAACGCTTTCAGCTTTTCCTGCCAGTCGGCTGAAGCCACACGATGGGCAAAGCATCGTTGCAGCACATCCAGCATGGCCTGCACGGACACCGAAGCGCCGGGCGACGCACCAAGCAAAGCTGCGAGCGATCCATCTGCTGCTGCGACGATTTCGGTGCCGAATTCCAGCTTGCCGCCTTTTTTATCACAACTCTTGATGATCTGCACACGCTTGCCGGCCGCTGCCAGTTCCCAATCCTCGGAACGCGCCTGCGGATAGAACTTGCGCAGGGAGGCCATGCGCAACTCATGGCTTTGCAACGCCTCCCTGATCAGGTATTGCGTCAGATCCATGTTATGACGGGCAACGCCAAGCAGAGATTTGAGATTGCCGGCTCTGACCGATTTCAGCAGATCGAGATAGGAACCCTGCTTAAGGAACTTGCTGGTGAAACCGGCATACGGCCCGAACAGCAA
>DLMX01000045.1:0-18833 GCA_002479405.1 Methylophilaceae bacterium UBA7525 | reverse complement strand
GGCATACGGCCCGAACAGCAAGGCCGGTTGGCCATTGATGTAGCGCGTATCCAGATGCGGCACCGACATCGGTGGCGCCCCGATCGGCGCCTTGCCGTAGACTTTGGCACGATGCTGGCGGACGATATCCGGGTTCCTGCACACCAGCCACTGGCCGCTGACAGGGAAGCCGCCATAACCCCGGCCTTCCGCAATGCCGGACTTCTGCAACAAGGGCAGCGCGCCACCGCCTGCCCCCAGAAAGACAAATGCCGCATCCAGCCGCTGCAACTTGCCGTTAACAGCCTCCCGCATTTCGACGCGCCAGCGATTGCCAGCCTCTCTCTTCAGGTTTTCTACTTCATGTCCGCACAATAAACGGAAATTCGGTTGCCGCTGCAAGGCAGTGACCAGTTGCCGCGTCAGCGCACCGAAATCGACATCGGTACCATAGGCCACCCGCGTAGCTGCAATCGGCTGAGCTATAGGTTGGGCTATGGGCCGCTCTTGCATCACCAGCGGCATCCATTCGGCAATGACGGCAGGGTCTTCGCTATATTCCATATCGGCGAACAGATGATGACGACTCAACTGTGCATGACGCTCCCTGAGAAAAGCGACATCCTGCTCACCCCAGACGAAGCTCTCATGTGGCGTGGCATTGATGAAGGATTGCGGTGAGGACAAGACGCCTTGCTCGACCAGGCTGGACCAGAGTTGCAGCGAGACTTCGAAAGCGGCATTGATGCTGAGCGCACGCGGGATGCTGACGCTGCCGTCAGCCGCCTGTGGTGTGTAATTCAGCTCACAATATCCGGCATGGCCGGTGCCGGCATTGTTCCATGCATCGCTGCTCTCGGTCGCCACCGCCTCCTGCTTTTCCACCAACACGATCTGCAATGCGGGATCCAGCTGATTGAGCAAAGTCGCCAGCGTCGCACTCATGATGCCGCCGCCGACCAGCAGCACATCGACCTTGTCATTCACCCCGGATTGTTGCGTGGATTTCATATTTCCGTCATTCATCTATTCTAAGAAATTAATATCTGTTTGTATAAAGCCCACCTATATTAGGTGTCGCAACGTGTTCTGTAAATTCGCATGATGCGCCGGGTGAACCCGGGACCGAACATATCGTCATACAGTCATCGTTTATTTTCAGGAGACATCATGCCACGCCCAGCCAACTCTCATTCATGGCAGACACTATTCAGCCCGCTGCTGCTCTGTTTCGGCCTGCTCTTGAACCTGCCGGCCCAAGCCGGACAGAATTTCGCGGCAGACCCCGGCAAGGTCCAGCTGAAGCCGTTGGTCGAGAACCTGAAAGAACCCTGGAGCATGACCTTTCTTCCTGACGGCCGCCTGCTGGTCACGGAAAAATCCGGCAAGCTGCGCATGATCGAGAACGGCAAACTACTGCAGCAAACCATCGCCAACGTACCGGAAGTTGTCGACCGCGGACAGGGCGGCCTGCTCGATATCGCCCTGCACCCGCAATATGCAGAAAACGGCTGGCTATATCTGAGCTATTCGGCCAAGGGCGAGGGCGGCAGCGGCACTGAAGTCATGCGCGCCAAACTCAAGGGCATGCAACTGACCGATAGCGAAGTGATCTTCCGCCAGGCTCCAAAAATCAACAGCAACAAGCATTTCGGTTCGCGCCTGGTGTTCGACCGCGAAGGCTTCCTCTACATCACCCTCGGCGACAGGGGAGAGATGGAGCGCGCGCAGGATCTCGCCCAGCACATCGGCAAGGTGATCCGCCTGCATGACGACGGCCGCGTGCCGCAGGATAACCCATTTGCAAACAACCCGGATGCCCTGCCGGAGATTTACAGTTACGGACACCGCAACGTGCAGGGTGCCACGCTCAACCCGTTCAACGGCAAGGTCTGGACGCATGAACACGGCCCGCAGGGCGGCGACGAGATCAACATCGTGCAGGCCGGTACCAACTTCGGCTGGCCGGTGATCACTTACGGCGTCAATTACTTCACAGGCACAAAAATCGGCGAAGGCACCAAAAAGCCGGGCATGGCGCAGCCGCTTTATAAATGGGTGCCATCCATCGCCCCTTCCGGCATGGCCTTTTATACCGGCGATGCCTACCCCGGCTGGAAAAACCACCTGTTCGTCGGTTCGCTCAAGTTCCAGACCCTGGTCAAGCTGACCCTGGACGGCGACAAGGTGGTCAAGGAGGAGCGCCTGTTCGAAAACCTCGGTCGCGTGCGTGATGTGCGTCAAGGACCTGATGGCCTGCTCTACCTGCTGGCAGGCAATAAGCTGTTGAAATTGGAACCGGCACCACGCTGATACTGTTCGCCTCCATCCGTTCCGGATCAATAATCGCCTGCTGTCTGATTCATGAGTTTGGTGCAGATGCACCTTTCTTGTGCAACAAACAGCAGGCGTACTTTTAGCCCTCTCGTTCTACCCAGCCACAATCCAACCATTCCCATCAAACACTTATGTTAATTTTCCGGTAACTGGCACGGCAGTTGCTTAATGCATGCTGAGTAACTCATATTCAGGTCGGCAATGCTCCGAGTCATGCTAGTTGATAATCACTTGGAGCGGACAGCTCCGCTGAAGAAGTCGCTCACTGAAGCAGGCTGCGAGGTGATCGCGCACTTGAGCGACACAGCCAACCTGGATGAGGCGGTAAGCAGACTGCAGCCGGACATCGTCATCATCGATACGGATTCACCCAGCCGCGACACGCTGGAGCACCTGATCGTGATGAGCCAGAACGCGCCGCGACCGATCGTGATGTTTACGCATGATGGCGATACCGAAAAGATCAGGTCAGCCACACGTGCCGGGGTCAGCGCCTATGTCGTTGGTGGATTGACCAACGAGAAACTGAAACCGGTAATGGATGCTGCAATCGCGCGGTTTGAAGAGTTCAAGGCTTTGCGTGCCGAGCTGAATGAGGCCAATCTCAAGCTCAGCGAACGCAAGGTGGTAGAAAAAGCCAAGGGCCTGCTGATGAAGCAGCGCGGTATCGATGAAGATGCCGCCTATACGCTGCTGAGGAACATGGCGATGAAGCAGAACATACGTTTGGCCACGCTGGCCGAACAGGTGGTGCAGGCAGCAAAGTTGCTGCTGTGAACAATGAATGGATGTTGATACCCGACGGCGGGTACCAATACCGGGAATCAGCATCGGAAGTTTGAAGCAAAAGTTTGATCGGGTGTCGGATACGGCTCTGGTAATACGAATTTTTTGAATTGGCAACACCGGGTCAATGACGACCCACCGGACAAAGGCGTCCTTGCTCGCGGAATGTATTCCGCCTGCAGGACGCCTTTTTTATTTGGATTTTTTGCATAGGAATCAACCGTCAGGAGAATCAAATGAGCAAAGACAACAATCATTCGCCAGCTAAAATCGCGAATGAAAACGAACCGATAGACAGCAGCCGCCGCAACTTTTTCCGTGCCAGTGCCGGGGTCATGGGCGCCTCCGCGCTGATGGGCATGGTGCCGGAGAAAATCCGCAACAATGCCTGGGCAGCCGGCAGCGATGAACCTGAAATCAAGGAAGTCAAAATCGGCTTCATCCCGCTGACCGACTGTGCGCCGATCGTGGTGGCCGCACAGATGGGCTTCGACCAGAAGTACGGCATCAAGATCACGCCTTCCAAGGAAGCTTCCTGGGCCGGCGTACGCGACAAACTGGTAAACGGCGAGCTGCATGGCGCCCATATCCTCTACGGCATGATGTACGGCGTACAACTCGGCATCGGCGGCCAGCAGAAGGACATGGCCATTCTGATGACGCTCAACAACAACGGCCAAGGCATCACGCTCGCCAACCAGTTGAAGGAAAAAGGCGTCACCAGTGGTCCTACACTGAAGCGTCTGCTGGATAACGAAAACCGCGATTTCACCTTTGCCCAGACCTTCCCCACCGGCACCCATGCCATGTGGCTCTACTACTGGCTTGCAACCTACGGTATCAATCCGTTCAAGGACGTCAAGACCATCGTCGTGCCGCCACCGCAGATGGTCGCCAACATGCGTATCGGCAACATGGACGGCTATTGCGTGGGCGAACCCTGGAACGCCCGCGCCATCCACGACAAGATCGGCTTCTCGGTCGCCACCAGCCAGGACATCTGGACCGATCACCCGGAAAAGGTACTCGGCTGCACCGCCGACTTTGTCGCAAAAAACCCCAACACTGCCCGCGCCATGCTCATGGCCGTGCTGGAAGCCAGCCGCTACATCGACGCGACAGAAAACCGCTCCAGGGTCGCCAAGCTGATTGCCGGCAAGGCCTACGTCAACGCACCGGAAGCCGTCATCGAAGGCCGCTTCGTCGGCAAGTACGAGAACGGGCTCGGCAAATCCTGGCAGGACCCGAATTACATGAAGTTCTTCAACGATGGCAGCGTGCCTTTCCCCTACCTGTCCGACGGCATGTGGTTCATGACCCAGCACAAGCGCTGGGGCCTGCTCAAGTCCGACCCGGATTACCTGGCCGTGGCCAGGCAGGTAAACCGCATCGACCTCTATACCGACGCCGCCAAGGCACTGGGCATTGCCGTACCCAAGGACGTCATGCGCAGCAGCAAACTGATCGACGGCGTGGTGTGGGATGGCAAGGATCCGAAGGCCTATGCCAACGGCTTCAAGATCAAGGCATAACCAGGGAGAACCATCATGAGCGTCATCAGCCTGCAACGAAACAACCTGGAAACCGACATGAGCCACGAAACCAGCACTGCCACACAGCCGGCAAAAGCAGCGCCAGCCCCTGTGACGATAGTTGCCGAAGTGCCTGCCAATAGCGCAATCAATGACAGAGCGGCGAAGAACAGGCAACTGGTCAATGCCTTCTTTCAGTGGCTGCTGCCACCGCTGTTCGGTCTCATGCTGTTCACTGCCATCTGGGCTCTGATCTCCTACCAGTCGGAAGGGCTGCCCGGCCCGATTCCGACCTGGCATGCCGCCGTCGCGCTATTCAGCGATCCTTTCTACAACAACGGACCGAACGACATGGGCATCGGCTGGAACATCCTCAACTCGCTGGAACGCGTCGGCCTCGGCTTCGGCATGGCAGCCATCCTCGGCATCCCGCTCGGCTTCATTATCGGCCGCTTTGCCTTCGCCTCCAGAATGGCGGCGCCCATCATCGGCATGCTGCGCCCGGTCTCGCCGCTGGCCTGGCTGCCGATCGGGCTACTGGTGTTCAAGGCGGCCGACCCCGCCGCCATCTGGGTCATCTTCATCTCCGCCATCTGGCCGATGATCATCAACACCGCGGTCGGCGTAAGCAAGGTGCCGGAAGACTACATGAACGTCGCCCGCGTACTCAAGCTGTCGGAGTGGAAGATCGCCACCCGCATCCTGTTCCCCTTCGTCCTGCCTTACATGATGACCGGCGTGCGCCTCTCCATCGGCGTCGCCTGGCTGGTCATCGTCGCAGCAGAAATGTTGACTGGCGGCGTCGGCATCGGCTTCTGGGTCTGGGACGAGTGGAACAACCTCAACGTGGAGCACATCATCATCGCGATCTTCGTCGTCGGCATCGTCGGGCTGTTGCTCGAGCAGATGCTGATCATGATCGCCAGACGCTTCAGCTACGAATGATGGAAAAACGGACGAACGAAAGGCAAATCATGGAAAAGATCATTCAGGAAAGATACGTGCAACTGGAAAACGTCAACATGTCCTTTATCACCAAAAAGGGCACGTTCGAGGCCTTGCGCGACATAGACCTCAACATCCGCGAGGGCGAGTTCATCTCGGTCATCGGCCACTCGGGCTGCGGCAAATCGACCGTGCTCAACCTGATCGCCGGTCTGCTGCAACCCACCAGCGGTCTGCTGTTCTGCGCCGGGAGGGAAATCGCCGGCCCCGGTCCGGAGCGCGCCGTCGTCTTCCAGAACCACTCGCTGCTGCCCTGGCTCACCTGCAGCGAAAACGTCCATCTGGCCGTAGAGCGCGTATTCGGCAAAAAGGAAGACAAGGCACAGCTACGCGCCAGGACCAGGGCTGCACTGGAACTGGTAGGGCTGAGCCATGCCGCCGACAAGCGACCGGGCGAAATCTCCGGCGGCATGAAGCAGCGCGTCGGCATCGCCCGTGCATTGGCGATGGAGCCCAAGGTGCTGCTGCTGGATGAACCGTTCGGCGCGCTCGACGCCCTTACCCGCGCCCACCTGCAGGACGAACTGATGAACATCATGGCGAAGTCCGGCTGCACGGCGGTGATGGTGACGCACGATGTAGACGAGGCGGTGCTGCTCTCGGACCGCATCGTCATGATGACCAACGGCCCGGCAGCCAGCATCGGCGAGATCCTGCCGGTCGCGCTGCCGCGCCCTAGGAAACGGTTGGAATTGGCTGAAAACGCCGAATACAACCATTTGCGTAGTGAAGTATTGAAGTTCTTGTATGAACGTCACGCGAAGAAAGCTGCGTAAGTCCATGCACACATCGGTAGCAACAAACATCCGCAACACCGCTGCAAAGAAAAAGGGACACGCCGGTCAGGGCGCGTCCCTCCGTGCCCTGGATGTGATGAACACCCAAAACACTTTGTCACCCTTCTCGCTAAAAAAGGAGCAACACATGCAAACTAATATGAGATTCAAGATGCGTCAAGTGAGTTTAAGCCTGCTGATAGGACTCAGCGTCACTTCGCTGAGCGCTGCTGCGGAAGAAGCCTTGCCCGACTACACCCTGCTGGATGCGATCAAGGGCGGCAAGAACATGACCAACTTCCGCCTGCGCTACGAGCATGTCGACCAGGACGGCAAGCCGGAAAACGCTCGCGCGCTGACACTGCGCAGCCTGATTGGCTGGCAGACAGCTCCATTCCACAACTTCAGCGTCGGCGTGCAGATCATCAACGTCGCCGAACTGGAGAACCGCTACGACGACCGCCGGTTGGGTGACCCGGAAAAAGGCATGGGCGACTACCCGGTCGTCGTCGACCCGCACGATACCGATATCAACCAGCTCTATGTGGACTGGACCGGCATCAAGAACACCCGCTTCCGCCTTGGCCGCCAGCAGATCAACCTGGATAACGTGCGCTTCATCGGCGATATCGGCTTCCGCCAGGTCATGCAGGTGTTCGATGGTTATTCCATGCTGAACAAGAGCCTGCCGGACACCGAGGTTTATCTGGCACATCTGGAACGCGTCAAGCAGATCAGCACCCGTCTGCAGGAAGGGGAACTGGAGATCGTCAACGTCAAATACCGGCTCTCGCCCTCTGAATCCATCGTCGGCTACGGCTATTTCTCCAATTTCGAGACACCCACCATGGCCAAGACCAGCGTACTCGGCCCTGGCACCGACCAGTCGAACAAAACCCTCGGTTTGCGCCTCGACGGCAGCCGCAAAATCAATGATGAGTGGCGCTGGCTCTATACCGCCGAATATGCAAAACAGACCGACTACTCGGACGGCGATCAGCGCATCGATGCACATTATGGCCGTGCAGGTATCGGCGCCGGTTACAAAACATGGTTCGCCCGCATCGATCATGAAAGACTTTCCAGCAACGATAGCGAATATGCATTCCAGACACCGTTCGGCACCAACCACCTGTTCCAGGGCTGGGCCGACCACTTCCTGATCACACCGGCACAAGGCATCAAGGACACCTTCATCACCGTCGGCGGCAAACCATTGCCCGCACTGACCCTGCATGCCGAGTACCACATCATCAATGCGGATGAGGATTTCGCCAAGTTCGGCGGCGGTTTCGGTGACAAATTCGGCAAGGAATTTGACCTCGCCGCCACCTGGAGCGTCAACAGCAAGTTCTTTGTCAAGGCCGAGTATGCCAACTTCAGGGAAGACGAGCGTGTCGCCAACCCGCTCGGCCGCAAGACCGACATCGAGAAGGTCTGGCTGACGGCGATGTACACATTCTAGAAAGCGTAAACACACCATGACGCAAGGCAAGGTATATCTGATAGGGGCAGGTCCGGGCGATCCGGAACTGCTGACGCTGAAGGCGATCAAGGCGCTGCAGGCGGCCGATGTTGTGCTGGTCGACGACCTGGTCAATCGCGAGATCCTGCAGCACGCACCGCAAGCACGCGTAATCGAAGTCGGTAAGCGCGGCGGCTGCAAATCCACGCCGCAATCCTTCATCAACAAGGTCATGGTGTCTTTGGCCGAACAAGGGCAGGTCGTCGCCCGCCTCAAGGGCGGCGACCCGTTTCTTTTCGGTCGCGGCGGCGAAGAGATGCTGGCCCTGCGACAGGCCGGCATAGCAATCGAAATCATTTCGGGCATCACCAGCGGCATTGCCGTACCGGCCAGTATCGGCATCCCTGTGACCCACCGGGAGTATACGCATGGCGTCACCTTTGTCACCGGCCACACGCAGGATGAGCACCCGCTCAACTGGCGAGCCCTGATCGATGGCGGTACGACGCTGGTGATCTACATGGGCATGAATCACCTCAGCGATATCGTGCAGGAACTACTGGCCGCCGGCCTGCCATCCGGCACTTTTGCCGCTGCCATCCAGCACGGCACGCGGAACGAACAACGGCAGGTGACCTGCCCCATCGGCATGCTGCCGATGGCAGTCAAGCAGGAAGGGCTGGGCAGCCCGGCCATTATCGTCATCGGCGATGTGGTCAGGCTGTCGAACTGCAAGGAATTCATGAACGCTTTGGCCATCGCTGCCTAGCGCGCAACAGGAAGCAAAGAGGAGAAATAGCATGAAGAAATTGAAACTCGTCGTCGTCGGCAACGGTATGGCCGGCATGAGAACCGTAGAGGAGTTGCTGAAGATCGCACCCGAGCTCTACGACATCACCGTGTTCGGCGATGAGCCCTACCCCAACTACAACCGCATCATGCTGTCGCCGGTACTGGCCAACGAACAAACCATAGACGACATCATCCTGAATAGTCGTGAATGGTATGCGGAGAACAACATCCGGCTCTACACCAATGCGCGCATCAACAAGATCGACCGCAAGAACCGTGTAGTCTACGCCGAGGATGGCACCAGCGCGGAATATGACCGCCTGCTGCTGGCCACCGGTTCCAGGCCCTTCATGCTGCCGATTCCGGGCGCCGACCTGCAGAGCGTGATCGGCTACCGCGATATCAAGGACACCAATGACATGATAGACGCGGCCAAGGTCTACAAGCATGCGGTGGTCATCGGCGGCGGCCTGCTCGGACTGGAAGCGGCCAACGGCTTGAAGATTCAGGGCATGGAGGTGACCGTAGTACATAGAAGCGAATGGCTGCTGGAGCGCCAGCTGGACAGAACCGCCGGGCGCATGCTGCAACAATCGCTGGAAGCCAAGGGCCTGACATTCCTGCTGGAGAAAGATACCGAGCAGCTTGTAGGCAGAGATGGTCGCGTGGCGGCGGTTCGCTTCAAGGACGGGCAGGAAATCCCGGCCGACCTGGTAGTCATGGCGGTCGGTATCCGCCCCAACTTTGCACTGGCGGAATCTGCCGGCATCCACTGCGATCGCGGCATCGTCGTCAACGACACCATGCAGACTTACGACCCGCGCATTTATGCCGTGGGCGAATGCGTGGCCCACCGTGGGATTTCCTACGGTCTGGTCGCGCCACTTTTTGAAATGGCCAAGGTGTGCGCCACGCACCTGGCCAACTTCGGTATCGGCCGCTATGTCGGCTCCGTCACCTCGACCAAGCTGAAAGTCACCGGCATCGACCTTTTCTCTGCCGGCGACTTCACGGGCGGAGAGGATACCGAAGAGATCGTTTTGCACGATGCGGTGGGAGGTGTTTACAAGAAGCTGATCATTAAAGATGACAAAATCATCGGCAGCGTGCTCTATGGTGATACGACGGATGGCTCCTGGTACTTCCAGCTGTTGCGCGACAAGAAGCCCATCCACGAGATCCGCGACCACCTGATGTTCGGTCAGGACAGTCTGGGCAATACCGGCCACCAAGGTCAGGACAAGGCATCCAGCATGACAGACGAGATGGAAGTCTGCGGCTGCAACGGCGTCTGCAAGGGCACCATCGTCAAGGCCATCAAGGAAAAAGGGCTGTTTACCATCGACGACGTCAAGAAGCAGACCAAGGCCGGCTCCAGTTGCGGCTCCTGCGTCGGCCTGGTCGAGCAGATCCTGGCCTCGTCCCTCGGTGGCGGTTATGCGCCGCCTTCCACCAGCAAGGCGGTGTGCGGCTGTACCGTTCTCAACCACGAGGAAGTGCGCGAGCAGATTCGCCGGCACAAATACCTCAACATCCCGGACGCGATGAAAGGCATGGAATGGCGCACACCCAATGGTTGCGCAACCTGCCGGCCGGCGCTCAATTATTACCTGATCTCAACCTGGCCGCATGAAGCGGTGGACGATCCGCAATCACGCTTCATCAATGAACGCGTGCACGCCAATATCCAGAAGGATGGTACCTACTCTGTCGTACCGCGCATGTATGGCGGCGTCACCACGCCCGATCAATTAAGAAAGATCGCCGATGTCGCCGACAAGTACGCCGTGCCCATGGTGAAAGTCACCGGCGGCCAGCGTATCGACTTGCTGGGCGTGAAGAAAGAAGATCTGGTCAACATGTGGGCCGACCTCGACATGCCTTCCGGTTACGCCTATGCCAAAGGCATCCGCACCGTCAAAACCTGCGTCGGTTCCGAGTTCTGCCGCTTCGGCACGCAGGATTCGACGCAGATGGGCATCGATATCGAAAAGGCCTTCGACCACATGTGGGCGCCGCACAAGGTCAAGTTCGCCGTCTCCGGCTGCCCGCGCAACTGCGCCGAATCCGGTATCAAGGACGTCGGCATCATCGGCGTCGATTCCGGCTGGGAGATCTATGTCGGCGGCAACGGCGGCATCAAGACCGAAGTCGCACAATTCCTCTGCAAGGTGAAATCGCATGACGAAGTGCTGGAATACTCCGGCGCTTTCATCCAGATCTACCGTGAGGAAGCACGCTACCTTGACCGTACCGTGCACTGGATCAACCGCGTCGGCCTCGATTACGTGAAGAAGCGCGTGCTCGAGGATGCCGAAGGCCGCAAAGCGGCCTATGAGCGCCTGCTGTTTGCCCTGCAAGGTGCGGTCAACCCGTGGGCGGAACGCGTACAGAAGCGTGACGAGCACAAAGAGTTTGAAACCATCACCTTATAAAAAAACCTGCGATGTTCATCGTCGCAACTGAGGAGTTAACCATGCAAAAAAGTTTCTGGCAGGCAGGTCACAAGCCCACCCTGTTCTCTGCCTTCCTTTATTTCGACCTGAGTTTCATGGTCTGGGTACTGCTGGGCCCACTGGCCGTGCAGATGGCAGTCGACCTGCAACTCACCGCCGCCGAGAAAGGCATGATGGTCGCCACACCGGTACTGGCCGGCGCGCTGTTGCGCATCGTCATGGGCGTGCTGGTCGACCATATCAAGCCGAAGATGGCCGGACTGGTGGGACAAGTTATCGTCATCATCGCGCTGGCGGTTGCCTGGCTGCACGGCATTCACAGTTTTCAGCAGGCCCTGATGCTGGGCATTTTCCTCGGCTTTGCCGGCGCTTCATTCGCCGTCGCCTTGCCGCTGGCCTCGCGCTGGTATCCACCGGAACACCAGGGTACAGCGCTCGGCATCGCCGGTGCCGGCAACTCGGGCACGGTGTTCGCGGCGCTCTTCGCCCCGGGGCTGGCAGTCCTTTTCGGCTGGAACAATGTGTTCGGCCTGGCCCTGATACCGCTGCTGATCGTCTTCGTCATCTATGCGCTCTACGCCAAGGATAGCCCGGACACGCCGCCGGCAAAATCGCTGAGCCAGTATGTCACCATACTCAGGGACAAGGATGCCTGGTGGTTCATGTTCTTCTATAGCGTCACCTTCGGTGGCTTCGTCGGACTGGCTTCTTCGCTGACCATCTATTTCAACGACCTCTACAACCTGGGGCCGGTCATCGCCGGTTACTGCACGGCGGCAGCCGTGTTCTCCGGCTCCCTGGCCCGCCCGATCGGCGGCATGATCGCAGACCGCATCGGCGGCATCCGCACCCTCCTCACCATGTATGCGATCGCTGCCCTGTTGTTGCTGGCGATGAGTTTTGGCCAACCCAACCTTACCTCCTCATTGTCCATCGTCATCCCGGTTATGGCGGTGCTCGGCATGGGTAACGGCGCCGTATTCCAGCTGGTGCCGCAACGCTTCCGCAAAGAGATCGGCGTCATGACGGGCCTGGTCGGCATGGCTGGCGGCATCGGTGGCTTTTATCTGGCGGCCAGCCTCGGCTGGTTCAAGCAGATCACCGGCAGCTACCAGCTGGGCGTGCTGATATTCGCCGGATTGGCTCTGCTGGCAATCATCGGACTGGCCAGCGTCAAGACGCGCTGGCGTACCACCTGGGGCTCAGCCGCGGCGACCTCGGCAAAGGTGTAAAGTAAAGTTCGTGCTCACCAACTGAAGCTCACATGTCCCTGAAAATCATCATCGGCCAAAGTTCGCAAACCGGCCCCAGAGAGTCGAATGAGGACTTTCTGGGTGTAGTGACGCCGGTGAACGAACAACTTGCCGTCAAGGGAGCGATGGTCGCTATCGCCGACGGGGTTGGCGGCAATGCAGGTGGCCGCGAGGCCGCCGAAATGACTGTGCGCAGCGTCCTCTCGGATTACTACGCCACGCCGGATACATGGGAGACACATGCGGCACTGGACAAGGTGCTGGCAGCGGCCAACCGCTGGGTACTCAGCCAATCAAACAGTCACCGCCAGCTGGCCGGCATGGCAACCACGCTGTCATTGCTGGTGCTGCGCGGTCAGCGTTATTACCTCGCCCACGTCGGCGACAGCCGCATCTATCGCCTGCGGCATGGCAGGCTTGAGCAACTGACTACCGATCATGTCTGGGACCGTCCCGACATGCGCCACGTCCTCAAACGCGCGGTCGGTTTGGACATGCACCTGGCTGTGGACTATGCCGATGGCGGCCTGCTGCAAGGCGATCTCTACGCCCTGCTGAGCGACGGCGTCTGGGAAACGCTCGGGCAGAAACGGATTCATGAGGCACTGCAGATGTACGACAATCCGCAGATGATTGCCGACCACCTGACCAAAACGGCGCTGGTGCAGGGCAGCCAGGATAATGCATCGGCGCTGGTCGTCCGCATTGAAGACACCGGCACGGACAACCTGTCGGACCTGCTTACCATGGCAAAACAGCTGAACGCGCCGCAGCGCCTGAAAGCAGGCGACCAGTTGGACGGCTTTGAAGTGCTGTCGCTGATTCATGAGTCGCGCAGCAGCCTGCTCTATCAGGTCCGCAACCGGCAAAGCGGACAATTGTCGGTGATGAAGACCTTGCAGCCCATCCTCGCCGAGGATACCGAAAGCTGTCAGGCACTGTTGAATGAAGAATGGCTGGCCAAACGGGTTGTCTCCAGATACGTACCTCAAGTACTGCCGCTGCATCCGGAAAAACGCAGCAAACTCTACTATCTGATGAGCTGGCACAGCGGCGAAACGCTGCAACAGCGGCTGGATAGCGGTCACCATTTCACTGTCACCGAAGTGGCGCGTATCGGTGCCGAACTGCTGCGCGGCCTTGGCGCGCTGCATCGGCTCAATATCCTGCATCGCGACATCAAGCCGGACAACGTCCACATGGGCGATGACAAACAGTTGCGCATCCTCGACCTGGGGGTCGCATTGAGTAGCGGCACGGCCAGCATTCCGTCCATGCAAAACCCGGGAACGCCAAGCTTCATGGCACCGGAACTCTTTTCAGGCGGGCATGCATCCGTCGGCAGTGACCTCTACAGTGTCGGCGTCACGCTCTACCGGTTGCTGACCCGACGCTATCCCTACGGCGAGATCGAACCGTTCCAGCATCCAAGATTCGGCGAACCGGTAGCACCCAGCCGTTACCGGCCCGACATTCCGCAATGGCTGGAAAGCATCGTACTGAAGGCTGTTCGACAGAATGCAGAACTACGATTCGAAACAGCCGAGGAAATGCTGCTGGCGCTGGAATATGGAGAAACCAGGCCGATCCTGCCGCCTGCGCGCACGCCCCTGATCACTAGGGCCGGGCTGATGAAATGGCAGTGGATAGCGCTTTTTTCCCTGCTGATGAATTTCTTTTTGATCTATTTGTTACTTGTTTCGTGAAAGTGAAATTGTATGAGTGATTGGACCAAAGTCGTCGCATTGCGCGACATCCCCAAACTGGGTTCGCGCCTGGTACGCAGTGCCAAGGGCGAGATCGCTATCTTCCGCACCGAGGACGACCGCGTCTTTGCCCTGCACAACAGCTGCCCGCACAAGGGCGGCCCCTTGTCGCAAGGCATCGTCTACGGCGACAAGGTGGCCTGCCCGCTACACAACTGGCGCATCAGCCTGATCGACGGCCAGGCTGAAGAACCGGACGAAGGCCACACCGCCTGTTTCGCCGTGAAGGTGGAAGACGGCACGGTGTACCTCGAGATTTGATCATGTTCAGCCACAGGATCGACAACGCACGCACAATCCAACCACTAGGCGCTCCCTGCAAAGGGTTTTTCTCTGTGCTCTCTGTGGCAAATGACTTATAGCGATATGCAAAAGACCGATATGCAAGAAACCAGATCCACCTGTTGTTACTGTGGCGTCGGTTGCGGCGTCATCATCCAGAGCGAAGCTGGCAAGATTGTCGGCGTGCGCGGCGACCCGCAGCATCCGGCCAACTTCGGACGGCTGTGCACCAAGGGTTCTACCCTACATCTCAGCGCCAAAGCAGAAGGACGCGCGCTACAACCGGAACTGCGCCGTGGCCGAGATCTGCCCCGGCAGACAGTCAGCTGGGACGAGGCGCTGGACCATGTCGCCGACCGCTTTGCCTCTATTATCCGCGAACACGGCCCGGATGCCGTCGCCTTCTATATCTCCGGCCAGTTGCTGACCGAGGATTATTACGTCTTCAACAAGCTGGCCAAGGGCCTGATCGGCACCAACAACGTCGATACCAACTCGCGCCTTTGCATGTCCTCCGCCGTCTCTGGCTACAAGGCGACGCTGGGCGCCGATGCCCCGCCCGCCTGTTACGAAGATATCGACCATGCCGGCTGCCTGTTCATTGCCGGCTCCAACACCGCCTACGCCCACCCTATCCTCTATCGCCGCATCGAGGATGCCAAGGCAAAAAAACCGGACCTGAAAATCATCGTCGTCGACCCGCGCCGTACCGATACCGCGCAGGCAGCCGACCTGCATCTGGCCATCCTGCCGGGCACCGATGTCGCGCTGTTCAACGGCATGTTGCATGTGATGTTATGGGAAGGCCTGCTCGATATGGCTTACATCCACAGCCATACCGAGGGTTTCGATGCCCTGAAGAATACGGTACGCGAATACACGCCGAAGATGGTGGCCGACATCTGCGGCATCCGCGAAGCCGACATCATCACCGCGGCCAAATGGTTCGGTACCGGACCGACGCTCTCCATGTATTGTCAGGGCTTGAACCAGTCCACCAGCGGCACCAACAAGAATGCCGCGCTGATCAACCTGCATCTCGCCACAGGCCAGATCGGCAAGCCCGGTGCCGGGCCGCTGTCGCTGACCGGCCAGCCCAACGCCATGGGCGGGCGCGAGGTCGGCGGCATGGCCAACCTGCTCTCTGCCCACCGCGACCTTGCCAACCCGCAACATCGCGCAGAAATTGCCAGGCTGTGGGGCATAGACCGAGTGCCGGAAACGCCGGGCAAAACTGCCGTGGAGATGTTCGACGCCCTGCGTGACGGCACCATCAAGGCAATCTGGATCGCCTGCACCAACCCGGCCCAATCGATGCCGGATTTGAACAGCGTACATGACGCGCTCGCCAAGGCTGAACTGGTTGTCGTGCAGGAGGCCTTTCACAACACCGACACCGCGGCCTTTGCCGATGTGCTGTTGCCGGCAACGACCTGGGGCGAGAAAGAAGGCACCGTCACCAATTCGGAACGCCGCATCACCCACGTCAATCCGGCAGTTGCAGCGCCGGGCAGCGCGCGGCATGACTGGCAGATCGCCACGGACTTTGCGCAAAGACTGGGGCAGCGCCTCGACAAGCGCACGGAATCCGTCAAACTCTTCCCGTACACGCAAACCGAACAGATTTTCAACGAACACCGCGAAACCACGCGCGGCCGCGATCTCGATATCACCGGCCTCAGTTATTCCCTGCTCGACAAGCAAGGACCTCAGCAATGGCCTTTCCCGGCCGGCGCTCAACAGGGCAGCGCCAGACTCTACAGCGACGCTGTATTTCAAAAAACCGGCGGCAAAGCCCGGTTCGCCAACACCAATTACAAAGCCACCGCAGACAAAACCGACGCCAGGCATCCACTACACCTGCTGACCGGCCGCCTGCGCGACCAGTGGCACGGCATGAGCCGCACAGGCAACGTGGCGCAGTTGTTCAATCATGCGGAAGAACCAGTCATCAGCATGAATCCGGATGACATGCAGCGCCGGTCCATCAGCTCCGGTGACCTGGTCAAGGTCAGCAACAAGCGCGGCCAACTGGTACTGCGGGCGCAAACCTCGGAACAGATGCAGCCTGCCCAGACTTTCATCCCCATGCACTGGGGTGGGCAATACATGAACGGCCTCGGCGTCAATGCGCTGATGCCCAGCGCCTTCGACAAGATTTCACGCCAGCCGGAACTGAAGCATGCCGCCGTCAAACTGGAAAAGCTCGACCTGCCTTGGCGCATGACCGTCATGCGCAGCGGCCTCAGCCTGCAATTGCTGGAAAAAGTCCGGCCGCTGCTCAGGCACTTCGAATATGCCAGCTGCGGGCTGTTCGGGCGCGATCCCGGTATCATGATCCTGCGTGCCGCCAGCAGCGCCGCACCGGATGAAAACCTGATTACCGAACTCGACCGTCTGCTCGGCATGACGGACGACATGCCGATGCTGCGCTACAACGATGCCAAACGCGGAATCAGCAAACGCATTCTGGTCGAAAACCAGCAGGTCACCGGCGTCAGGCTGGTGGGCGAAGTTCTGGCGACAGACTGGCTGAAAGAGGTCATGACCCAGGGTCGGTTGACCGATGAACTGCGACGCTGGGCGCTGGCGCCATTGAGTGCGCCACCGACCGGACAGCGCAGCCGCGGCAAGATCGTCTGCAATTGCCTCGACGTTTCTGAAAACGAGATCATCGACAATATCCGCATGGGCGCAGATCTGATTACATTGCAAAAGAAACTGAAATGCGGCACGCAATGCGGCTCATGTGTACCCGAGCTGAAGCAGCTGCTGGCACGCCACCAAAAAGTCACGACAAGCTAAAGCAGGCCTTTCTCCGCAAACGACAGTGTACTGTTACCGGCGACGACGAAGTGGTCAAGCACACGGATATCGACCAGTGCCAGCGCCTGCTTGAGGGCATGGGTCAGCTGTTCATCGGAACGGCTCTGCTCTGCCACGCCGGAAGGATGATTATGAGCAAAGATGACCGAGGCGGCATTGTGCTGCAACGCGCGCTTCACCACTTCGCGCGGATAGACACTGGTCTGCGTCAGCGTGCCGCGGAACATTTCCTCCTGTACCAGCACGCGGTTCTGCGCATCCAGAAACAGCACGACGAACACCTCATGCACCAGCCCGCCGAGCTTCAAGCATAAGTAATCCCTCACTTGATGCGGCGAACTCAGCACGTCCCGCTCCTGCATTTGCTCCGCCAGCGCGCGACGGCTCATCTCGAAGATGGCTTGCAACTGCACATACTTGCTCGCCCCCATGCCATGCACCTCGCTGATTTCCTTCTGACTGGCGGCAAAGATGCCATTGAGGCTGCCGAACCGGTTCAAGAGGTCGCGCGCCAGATCGACCGCGCTTTTGCCGACAACGCCGACGCGCAGGAAAATGGCCAGCAATTCGGCATCGGATAACACCGTCGCACCCTGCTGCATGAGTTTTTCGCGCGGCCGTTCGCCGGACGGCCAATCCGTAATCGCCATGTTATTTCTCTCCTTTGTGCAGCCAGTTGATCTCTGCTGCCGTTTGCTCGCCTATCAAGGTCTGCGCAAGGCTGGCCGGTATTGCCGCTTTGCTTTGTGACAGTGGGATGCGACCTGCCATCAATTCAGCATAATCCTGCGGATAAACCGGCTGTTTGTCAGGATCCGCATAGCCTGCCGGATAATAAGGCAGTCCGCTGGCCAGATCGTATTTATCTCTGGCGCCGACGGTATGCAGTAGTTCGTGCGCAACGACTACCGCATTCTGTTTTTCCTGGGGTTCACCGGCAAACAGATTGACCAGGCCCACCCTGCCCTTGCTCAGGGCGGTAGAATGCGGCAACACCCGATGCTGCTCGGGATCGTAATACAGCAGATAGAGTTTGATGCTGGGTGGCACACTGACCGGCGGACTGTTGCGCCAGGCCCACCAGCGGAAATGCAGACTCCAGATGATGGTCTGCAGCACGGTGCCATTCTTCGGCGGTTGCGGCGGCGGATGATCGACTTCAGCGCCCAGTCTCAACTGAAACGGGAAGCGGATAGCCAAACCGTATCTTTCTGCTTCTTCGGCCAGATAATCGGCGATCTCCTGCAACTGATCCGCATGCAACCGGGGGATATGACGGCTGGCGGCCTCGCTGCCATCGGCATTGACCGGATAGACGGCGACATAAAGGCTATCCTTCCATTCGAGGGCATGGGTTTCCAGCCATGCCCGGTGGGCGACCGTGGCCAGAATGAACAGCAGGATCAGTATGCGAAGTTTGCGCCACATCGGTCGTTTACGTTCTTGTTATTGAGGCATTAGTCTAATCCAGGATGCGCCAATTTGAACTCCTTTGTATATCGCCTGCCGGCTTTCATATAAAATCCAGGTTAATCAATTTATTAGCACGCCGTAAAAATTAACCCTCATACAAATTAA
>DLMX01000024.1 GCA_002479405.1 Methylophilaceae bacterium UBA7525 | reverse complement strand
AAGAACATCACCGACTACGGTGCATTCGTTGACCTGGGCGGTATCGATGGCCTGCTGCACATCACTGACCTGGCATGGCGCCGCGTCAAGCACCCGTCCGAAGTGCTGACTGTTGGCGAAGAAGTCGAAGCCAAGATCCTCAAGTTCGATCAAGAGAAGAACCGCGTCTCCCTCGGCATCAAGCAACTGGGCGACGACCCATGGGTTGCACTGAGCCGCCGTTATCCAGTCAGCACCCGCCTGTTCGGCAAGGTAACCAACCTGACCGACTACGGTGCATTCGTTGAAATCGAGCCGGGCATCGAAGGTCTGGTACACGTTTCCGAAATGGACTGGACCAACAAGAACGTACATCCGGCCAAGATCGCTCAACTGGGTGACGAAGTCGAAGTCATGATTCTGGAAATCGACGAAGATCGTCGTCGTCTGTCTCTCGGCATGAAGCAATGCCAGGCCAACCCATGGGATGACTTTGCAGCATCCCACAAGAAGGGTGACAAGGTCAGCGGCCAGATCAAATCCATTACCGACTTCGGTGTTTTCATCGGCTTACCGGGCGGTATCGACGGCCTGATTCACCTGTCCGACCTCTCATGGAACCAGACCGGCGAAGAAGCCATCCGCAATTTCAAGAAGGGTGACGAAGTTTCTGCTGTTGTTCTGGCCATCGATGTCGAGAAGGAACGTATCTCCCTCGGCGTCAAGCAAATGGACAGCGATCCGTTCAACGCTTACACCGCCATCAATGACAAGGGCGCTATCGTTACCGGTACCGTCAAGAGCATCGATGACAAAGGTGCAGTGATTGCACTGGAAGATGAAGTCGAAGGCTATCTGCGCGCAACCGACATCTCCAAGGAGAAGGTCACTGACGTTGCTGCCGTGCTGAAGGAAGGTCAAGAGATCGAAGCTCGTATCATCAACGTCGATCGCAAGAACCGCACCATCGGCTTGTCCATCAAGGCCAAGGACCAACCGGAAGCCGCCGATGCAGCGCAGAAATTCGATGCCGACTCCGGCAACGCAGGCACCACCAGTCTGGGCGCCCTGTTGAAGGCCAAGCTTGACGGCAAAAACAAAGAATAAGGCAATCAAGCCATGACAAAATCAGAGCTGATTGCCAACTTGGCAGCGCGCTTTCCGCAGTTGGTGGTCAAGGATGCAGAACTTTCTGTCAAAGCCATCCTTGACTCCATGTCGGACAAGCTTGCCGCTGGTGAGCGCATCGAGATTCGTGGTTTCGGTAGTTTCAGTCTGAATTACCGTCCGCCACGTCTCGGCCGCAACCCTAAAACAGGCACCAAGGTGCAAGTACCCGAAAAGTACGTACCGCACTTCAAGGCTGGTAAAGAGTTGCGCGAGCGTGTGGATTTAGCCGAGTAGTCTTTAACTGACAGAGCTATTCATATAGTTCGACAAGCGGCAGAGCTTCAATCAAGATTGAGCCTCTGCCGTTTTTTTTCGCCCTGCATTATTAACATGCATTAGGGAGTTGCATCAGGCTTAGGTAAAATAGCGCCATGAGATATCTCCTTGCCATCCTGCTCGCCATCTTTTCCCTGCTGCTGCTCGGCTTTGCGATCAAGAATGTTGAGCCGGTGGAACTGCAATACTATCTGGGCTTCCGCTGGGAAGCGCCCTTATCTCTGATGCTGCTGACGAGCCTGCTGGCAGGCGTCATCATCGGCATGCTGATTTGCCTCAAGCCCATTATCAGCCAACGCAGACGACTGCTTTCTCTGGAGCGCGAGCTAAAAACCCTGGATACCAATAAAAAATCATGACGGAATTCGAATACTGGTGGCTACTTGCGCTGCCGCTTTTCTTCACGCTGGGCTGGCTTGCCGCCCGCGTCGATATCAAACAGCTCTTATCAGAATCTACCGCACTGCCTGCCGCCTATTTCAAGGGTCTCAACTTCCTTATCAGCGATCAGCATGACAAAGCGATTGAAGCCTTTGTCGAGGCCGTAGAAGCCAATGCCGAATCGCTGGAACTGCATTTCGCGCTAGGCAGCCTGTTCCGCCGCCGCGGCGAGGTCGACCGCGCCATAAACCTGCACCTCAGCCTGCTGGAACGGCGCGAACTGGCCGAACCGCAGAAGCTGGCGATCCGCGCTGAACTGGCACAGGATTACCTGAAAGCCGGCCTGTTCGACCGTGCCGAGGAACTGTTCAAGTCACTGGATGACAGCCGTTACGAACAACCCGCACTGCGCGCACTGCTCGAGATCTATGTGCGCGAACGCGAATGGCACAAGGCAGTGGAAACCGCCACCGAACTTGAGCGCCTGTCAGGCATCCCCTTTCGCAAGGAGATCGCTCAGTACCACTGTGAGCAAGCCGTACAGGCCCTGCTCGGCAACGACCGCGAAACCGCGAGGAAACATCTGGACGAAGCGCTGGATGCCAACAAGAACTGCGTACGCGCAAATGTCATGCTGGGCGAGATGGAGGCACTGGCCGGCAGCCACGAAGCCGCCATTGCCATCTGGAAGCGCATCGAATTCCAACAGCCTGATTATCTGGGCCTGATTGCCGCCAAACTGCTGGCCAGCTACCGCACGCTGAACCGGGTCAATGAGGGTCTGGAGTTACTCAAGACCTATCTGCAGACCTACAAACTATACAGCCTGCTCAACGTGCTCTATGAAGCCACCATCGCCCAGCAGGATGCCGAAACCGCCGCCAGGCTGGCGCGTGACGAGTTGGTGAAGAAACCCAGCCTGCAGACACTGGACCTGCTGTTGCAGGCACGCCTGCTACAGGACGAAGCACCGCAGGATGCGCATGTCATCCAGCAGACCGTTCGCTACGCCATCGGCAACCGCAGCGCCTACGTCTGCAGCCAGTGCGGCTTCCGCGCCAAACATTACCACTGGCAATGCCCGGCCTGTAACGCCTGGGAATCCCTGCCTTCCGAACCTACCGAGTCCGTAGCATGAGCCAACCAAGCAACCCAAGAATCGTCGTCGCACTGGACTACGCCGACGCCGCCTCCGCCCTGCAACTGGTCGAGCGCCTCGACCCGGCGCTGTGTCGCCTCAAGGTCGGCAAGGAACTGTTCACGGCCGCCGGCCCGCAACTGGTTGAAAAACTGATCGCCAAGGACTTCGGCGTTTTTCTCGACCTGAAATTCCACGATATCCCCACCACCGTGCAAAAGGCCTGCGAAGCTGCCAGCCGCCTCGGCGTCTGGATGCTCAACGTGCATGCTTCCGGCGGCACCGCCATGATGCAGGCCGCACGTGAAGGTGTGGCGAAAAGCGGCCGCCAGCCCTTGCTGATTGCCGTCACCGTGCTCACCAGCATGAACCAGGCCGCGCTGAAGGAAATCGGGGTGGAAAATGAATTGCAGAACCAGGTGCTGCGCCTTGCCAGCCTGACCAAACAGGCCGGCCTCGATGGCGTGGTCTGCTCTGCACAGGAAGCCCAGTTGCTGAAGAAACAACTGGGTGCAGATTTTTGTCTGGTGACGCCGGGCATCCGCCCGAAAACCGCCAGCCTGGATGATCAATCCCGCGTCGTCACTCCCGCGCAGGCCATCGCCTGGGGTGCGGATTACCTCGTCATCGGCCGCCCCATCACACAGGCAGCCGACCCCTTACAAACACTGCAAGCCATTCATCAAGAATTGCAGCAGGCATAAGCCTGCCCGACACTATCGCTCAATCCTGACGGCTCGCCGTCAGGTTCTTCAACTCCGCGCTCACCATGTCGGCCAGTTTCTCGGCCGTGCGCCGCGTCGTGTTCTCGTCCGACCACGAGCTTTCCAGCTGCGCGGCACGCGCCATCACCACGTCCGCCGTCCTGGTATCCACCAGCAGGATGCGCGGATAGACAAAAAGATAAGTCGGTTTCAGCGCAACACCAATCAACAGATAATCCGCACCACTACCCTCCGCCATCTTCGCCGCATTCGGCACATTGTCGAACAGATAGGTCGGCGACTCGTTCTCCACCGCATGCTGCAAGGCCTGGTTCACCGGCACCAGTTCCACGCCATTCTCCGCCAACCGCTGCTTGTAGACTGAAGACAGCAGAGCAATGCGCGCTACCTCCTCCGGTGCGTTCGGCAGGTCCGTCAGATCATTCAACTGGTAATCCAGCACCATGACCTTGGCTATCGGTTCAGCCTGAACCGAAGGCACAAGTATCGCCACAGCGCATACGCTGATCAGGAAACAAGTGATTAAACGTTTCATTGGGCATACTTTCATCAATTGCCGCCTATCGCTCTGGTTATTCCACAACGCAAGACATAACAATATGTCAATTTATATAATATGTGGATGCTTATGCTCAATGTAAGTTCAAATTGTTGTGACAAATAACCAAGATAAATGGGCATTGCAGCTCACAGGAATGTTTTTCGTCTTAATAGCAAGCAGGTCTCGACCTTCAGGAAAAACTCCCATTCAATAGCCAAGTAGATAGGCAAGAGCGGAACGTTGCCACCACAATCACTTCAACGATAGCGTTACTACTCCGCCCACTTGCCGTACCTGAACTGCTCAAACACCTCAGCCATTTCCTGCGGACTCAATAACGCCGCCTCGCCCACCTGCCTTGCAGCAATCTTTCTCGGCCTGACGGCCGAAAATCAACGGTTACGCAATTCCCTGACCAGGCACCGACTACCATAGGCGCCCTTGAACTCGACAGTGTATTCCTGTCCCCGGATACTCATCGTCTTCATTTCCTTTCAGATCGTGATTTTACGGCTCGATTGGAAGATGAATTTCCGAGCAAATGGACATTACACCCTCAGCAACAAACTGGCGGCAAGTATTTATTTGGTATACATTAATTCTTGCCATGAGTTCTTTTTCCACAGGAGGGTCAGGCTATGAATCGCTTTGTTTATTTAACATACGGCATCATTTCTTATCTGATTTTCTTCGTGACATTTCTCTATTCAGTAGGGTTCGTTGGAAACCTTGTTGTTCCAAAATCAATTGATTCCGGCACAGCCGGTCAACTCGTTACGTCTCTACTGCTAAATTTGTTACTACTTGGTATTTTTGCTGTCCAGCACAGCGTAATGGCTCGACCGGCCTTTAAAAGCTGGTGGATCAAATTGATCCCAGCTGCCATAGAACGCAGCACTTATGTGTTACTTTCCAGCCTTGTTCTGATTCTTCTCTTTTGGCAATGGCAGCCCATTACCATAAGTGTTTGGCAAGTCGAGAACACGACGGGCCGTTTTGTTTTATGGGGACTATTCTGGCTAGGTTGGTTGATTGTTTTACTTAGTACATTCTTGATTAATCATTTCGATCTATTTGGTTTACGGCAAGTGTATCTCTATATGAAAAATCAGGAGTTTCCTGACAGTGCATTCAAAACTCCATTTCTCTATAAATTTGTGCGACACCCAATCATGTTAGGTTTCATCATTGCCTTTTGGGCTACACCAGATATGACACTTGGGCATCTTGTCTTTTCCATCGTCACGACAATTTACATACTGGTTGCACTTCAATTTGAAGAACGGGATTTAGTGAGATGTCATGGTGCAGAATATCAGGAGTACCAAAAAGAAGTTTCCATGATCATCCCGTTTCTAAAGCGGAAGTAATCCGTTAACTATTGAAACAACAATGCACGCAACCAGATAAGAACTGTAGTTTCCCAGCACTGATTTGTCCGAACCCTTGAACCATGACGGGTTCGGACAAGCTTTCTTCCACAAGTCGTTATCATCCCCGGCCAATTCAGCCTTATTTTCTCACTCCGCCCACTTGCCATACCCCCTGAACTGCTCAAACACATCGGCCATTTCCTGCGGGCTCAGTAAAGCAGGCTCAGCCACCTGCAGCGTACGCAGGTATTGCTCGCATAGCGCCTCGACCTCCACCGCCACATCGAAAGCCTGTTTCAAATCTTGGCCCAAGGCGATCATGCCGTGATTGGCGAGCAGACAGGCGCGGTGGCCTTCCAATGCCTTTATTGCAGCCTCTGACAGCGCTGGTGTGCCGAACAGGGCATAGGACGCGCAGCGGATACTGTCGCCGCCCGCGACGGCGATCATGTAATGGAACGGCGGCACATCCTTGCGCAAGCAAGCAAGCGTGGTGGCGGACATTGAATGGGTGTGGATGACGGCATTGATCTCAGGCCGTTGCTTGAGGATGTTGAGGTGGAAATGCCATTCGCTGGAGGGTTTGCGCGCACCTTGCGCTTCGCTCTCCCATTCTCCTTCAATGTTCATGAACACCATGTCGCTCGCCAGCATGTCTTCCACATCCATGCCGGATGGCGTAATCAACAGGCCACCCTCCACCCGCTCGCTGGCGTTACCGGAGGCTCCGCGATTGAGGCCGCATTGCACAAGCCGCTGCATGACAGCGAGCAGTTGTTCGCGTTCTGCTTTCATAGGTGCTGGTTTCATGGCTTCCGGTTTCATGGGTTTGACTCCTTGATCATGCGATGTAATTCACCCGGCGAGCAGATGCCGCGTTCGGTGATGATACCGGTCACCAGCCGCGCCGGGGTGACGTCGAAAGCCGGATTGGCAGCGGCGCTGTCCTCCGGAATCACCCGCACGGTCTGGACGCTGCCATCGGCCGCCATGCCGGTCATATGGGCCACCTCCCCCGCATCGCGCTCCTCGATCGGGATATCGCGCACGCCATCCGTCATGCTCCAATCGATGGTCGGCGTCGGCACGGCGGCGTAGAACGGCACACGGTTATCGAAGGCCGCCAGCGCTTTCAGATAGGTCCCTATCTTGTTGCAGACATCGCCGCTGGCCGTCACGCGGTCGGCGCCAACGATGACGCAATCGACCCGGCCATGCTGCATGAGATGGCCGCCGGCGTTGTCGCTGATGACGGTGTGCGGGACACCGTGCTGCGCCAGTTCCCAGGCCGTGAGGCTGGCACCCTGATTGCGCGGGCGGGTTTCATCGACCCATACATGCACGTCCAAGCCGGCATCATGCGCAGCGTAGATCGGCGATAGCGCAGTACCCCAATCCACGGTCGCCAGCCAGCCGGCGTTGCAATGGGTAAGGATGTTGAGTGGACGCTGCAATGCATCCGCCATCTTCCGCAGCATAGTGAGCCCATGCTGGCCGATGGCCTGATTGATAGCCACATCCTCATCGCAAATCACGGCGGCCTCGCGCCATGCAGCTACACCGCGCTCGCGCTCTGGCAGCGCCAACAGCAGTTGCAGCATGCGTTCCACCGCCCAGGCCAGATTGACCGCGGTCGGTCGGCTTGCCAGCAGTTCATGTGCTGCCTGCTTGAGTGCATGCTCGTCCACGTCCACATTGGTCGCCAGTGCTATGCCGTAAGCGGCAGAGGCACCTATCAACGGCGCGCCGCGCACCTGCATGGTCTTGATGGCATTAACCATACCCGCCACGTTGTCCACCCGCTGTGTGACGAAACAGTGCGGCAACTGCGTCTGGTCGATGATGGCGACCGTTTGATTGCCATTGGACTGGCTGCCATTTACCTGCTCGCCGGTTTCCGGCCAGATGGTTCGATAATGTTCCCCCGCGACTTTCATGCGCTTACGCCCTTGCAGTTACAACCGGAATCAACGGCGGCGAAGGCCATTACCGCAGTGACCCCATGTGGCTTGTGGGAATCCACAGAAACTGTGGATAACTTTGTGGATTGATGTTGCATCAAAATGTAACCTACCATTCCATAACGATTTTTTGCCATCGCCTATTTTTTAATCTCGTGTTTTTTTATATACAAATCAACGAGTTATTGTATGTTATTGGATTATTAACATTTTTTAACATTACTTAATGTGACTTGTGAGCTGATGTGCATAAATGGGCCAGTTTTGGCAATACCATACAGGCATTGCGGCCAGTAATATCAATGATTTCAGTGATATTTTCCCGGCGCAGTTCTGCCAGCACCCGTGCAATCTGCGGCAATTGTCCGGGACTGTTGCGCGCTCCATGACCCAGCCATTCCGGCGCCATGTCGGGCGCATCGGTCTCCAGCACAATGGCATCCAGCGGTAGATGTTCGGCCAGATGACGCAGCCTGGTGGCGCGCGGATAAGTCATGGCGCCGCCGAAACCCAGCTTGAAGCCCAGCTTGATGAATTCCTGCGCCTGTTGCTCGCTGCCGTTGAAGGCGTGAGCGATGCCGCCACGCACCTTATATATACGCAGATATTTGAGGATGATGTCGATCGAGCGCCGCACATGCAAGAGCACCGGCAGATCGAAGGCCTTGGCCAGCTTGAGCTGTTCGACGAAATAGTATTCCTGCATTTCGCGGTTGTAGCCCTCGACAAAGAAATCAAGGCCGATCTCGCCGACCGCCACGACATGCGGATTGTTCAGCAGCGACTTCAAGGCCTGCAAATCATCAGGCGTGGAGCTTTCGACGTACATGGGGTGGATGCCCAGCGCACAGGCACACTCTGCATGCTGCTGCGGCAAGCGCAGCACTGGCGCAAAGTTATCTCGATATACAGCCGGCACCACCATCATGCCGACGCCTGCAGCTATCGCACCGGCAATGACCGCCGGACGGTCGGCATCGAACTCTGCGGCATCCAGATGGCAATGGGTATCGATCAGCATGGCTCAGCGCCTGCGTCTTGCACGCACGCGGATATCCGCGCCAAACTTGTCCATGCCCAGAATCTCCAGCTCTACACGTTGCGCCATCTCGGTCATGGACGGCAGTCCGAACATGCCGCGCGCTGAACTGCCCATCAGCACCGGTGCAAAATAGAACAGGTATTCGTCGATCAGGTCGGCATGCTGCAGCGCACCGTTCATGCCCTCGCCGGCTTCCACCAGCACCTCGTTGATCTCCAGCGAAGCGAGGTACTGCATCAGCTTCTGCAGGTCCACCCGACCATCGGCATCCGGCAGGCAGACCAGCTTTGCACCAGCGGCCTCCAGGGCCTGTGTCCTGTTTTCCGTATCGACAGCATAGGCCACCAGCGTATTGCCGCCCTCCAGTATTTTCGCGGCCGGCGAAATGTGCAGACGACTATCGACGACGACACGCAGCGGCTGTTTGCCGGACTTGATCTCGACCAAGTCCGGCCGGCGTACGTTCATCTGCGGGTTGTCATAAAGCACGGTACCGATGCCGGTGAGGATGGCGCAGGAACGTGCACGCCAGTGCTGCACGTCCGCCCTAGACTCTTCGCCGGTGATCCACTGGCTGACGCCGTTGGCCAGTGCAGTACGGCCATCGAGGCTGGCGGCGACCTTGCAGCGCACAAACGGCAGGCCACGCGTCATGCGCGAGATGAAGCCGGGATTCAATCCCTGAGCCTCGTGTTCGAACAGGCCATAGTGGACTTCAATGCCATGCTGACGGAGCTTTTCCAGTCCACTGCCGGCGACTTTGGCATTGGGATCCTGCATGGCGACGAACACGCGTTTTACGCCTGCTGCGACCAGCGCATCGGCACAAGGCGGGGTCCGCCCGTGGTGGCTGCAGGGTTCCAGCGTCACGTAGGCATCGGCGCCTCTGGCCTTTTCGCCCGCTTCGCGCAGGGCATGCACTTCGGCATGCGGCTCGCCTGTACGCAGATGTGCACCGCGGCCGACGATGACGCTATCCTTGACGATGACGCAGCCGACGCGCGGGTTGGGCATGCAGGTGTACAAGCCCTGTGCGGCCAACGCCAGTGCTTCTTCCATATAGTGATAATCGTGTTCGTTCAGCATGCGGATACTCTATATATGTCTTGTTGTACGGATCTGGTTATACGGATCTAGCTGTACAGATCAATGGTGTGATACGCGGTGCATGCCCATTTGCCTCGCCAGTTGAATATGTGACAACAACCGGGCAAAAATCTCCCCCTGAATCTAATGCTGAACGATGCGGCTGCGTATCAACCTGTCGTTGTCGTCGAAATACAGCCTGAGGCCATGTTCTCGCCAGAGGCAATAGCCGAGTTCATATTCGATCTGGCCGTGATCTTCCCAGGTCGGCCTTCCCAGCAGGATGGTGGCGATATTGCGGGGCATGCCTCGCAGGAGGACGCGCTGTTTGAGGTCAAAAGCCATATCGCCACGATAACAAGGTTTGTCATCACTAGGCTGGACAGTGATCCATTGCATCTGGTCGAAGCGGCTGTCGCCGAAGACGAAATAGTCCTTCATTGCCCACCAGCCGAAGAACATAACGGAGATAATGAAGATCAGGATGAAGGAAACCAGGCTGAGGATTTTGATCGCTTTCATGATGGCGGCTGAAGTCGGTGCCGGACTCAGTCGGCTTTGACCTTGTCCGTGCTGCGCCTTGTCGGCGCTTCCTTATGGTTTTCCTGCTCGCGCCTGTCAAGGTCGCGGATGACGTCATGGAAATCGTCGACATCCTGGAAACTGCGATAGACAGAAGCGAAGCGGATATAAGCCACCTTGTCCATCAGCCGCAGTTCCTGCATGACAATCTCGCCCAGACTGCGCGCCATGATCTCTCGCTCGCCCTGTCCCAGTATCTTCTGCACAATGTGCTCGATGGCGCGGTCTACATACTCGGTCGGCACCGGCCGCTTGTGCAGCGCGCGGGTGAAGGAGAGGCGCAATTTGTCACGACTGAATTCCTCGCGGCTACCGTTCTGTTTTACCACCTGCGGCAGGTGCAGCTCGGCGGTTTCGTAGGTAGTGAAACGCTTGTCGCAATCGGCGCAACGTCTGCGGCGACGGATGGAGTTGCCCTCTTCATTGACCCGCGAGTCGATGACCTGGGTATCGTCGGCACCGCAAAATGGACATTTCATATCAGACCCTGCTCCCTGCTTGCTTCCAGTTGCGTCAGTAATTCGGTCTTGCGCTGGCGCTTGATCTCCAGCCAATGACTTCCATGCAATGCACCTTCCATCGCATAGAGCAAGTTCAGGCTGGGCTTGATGCCGAGTGCCTCAATCAACAGCCAGGCGCGCACCGAGCCCATCGCCTGCAAATCGGCGAAGGTACTTAGACCGACCTGTTGCAGCCAGCCTGCGCTGACCTTGCCCAGATTGGGCACATCCGCCAGTGGTGTATCTGCCTCTGGCAGGCCATGCTCAAGACCGCAGGCAGGACAGCCCATGTCTCTCCGAGTGGACCTAGTGGCCGTAAACCGGGAAACGTGAGGTCAATGCCTGCACCTTTTCGCGGGTGGCAGCAATGACATCTTCGTCTTCCGGATTATCCAGAATATCGGCAATCAGGTTCGCAACCTGCTTCGCTTCTTCTTCCCTGAAACCGCGCGTGGTGATGGCTGGTGAACCGATACGGATACCGGAAGTGACGAACGGACTTTCCGGGTCGTTCGGGATGGCGTTCTTGTTGACGGTGATGTGCGCCTGACCCAGCAGCGCATCGGCCGCCTTGCCGGTCAGCCCCTTGGGACGCAGGTCAACCAGGAACACATGCGATTCGGTACGGTCGGAGATGATGCGGACACCGCGGGAAGCCAACGTTTCCGCCATGGTCTTGGCGTTCTTCAATACCTGTTCCTGATAGGCCTTGAATTCGGGCTGGAAGGCTTCGAGGAAGGCAACGGCCTTACCGGCGATGACGTGCATCAGCGGACCGCCCTGCAGGCTAGGGAACACGTTGGAGTTCAGTGACTTCTCATATTCAGCCTTGGCCAGAATGATACCGCCGCGAGGGCCGCGCAGGGTCTTGTGCGTGGTAGAAGTAACAAAGTCGGCATGCGGCACCGGATTTGGATAGACGCCGGCAGCGATCAGGCCGGAGTAGTGCGCCATGTCGACCATGAAATAGGCACCGACGCGCTTAGCGATTTGCGCCATGCGCTCCCAGTCGAAACGCAAAGCGTAGGCGCTGGCGCCGCCGATCAGCAACTTGGGTTTGGACTCGATGGCGATACGTTCCATTTCGTCGTAATCGATCTCTTCGTTCTGGTCGAGGCCATAAGCCACGATATTGAACAACTTGCCGGACAGGTTAGCCGGAGAACCGTGAGTCAGGTGGCCGCCGTGACCGAGGTTCATACCCATGACAGTATCGCCCGGCTTCAGGATGGAGAAATAGACCGCCTGGTTGGCCTGTGAACCGGAGTGCGGCTGCACGTTGGCGTATTCGGCACCGAACAGGCGCTTGACGCGGTCAATGGCGATCTGCTCGATCTGATCGACAAATTCACAGCCGCCATAGAAACGCTTGCCCGGATAACCTTCGGCATATTTGTTGGTCAGCTGCGAGCCCTGGGCTTCCATCACCGCAGGGCTGGTGTAATTTTCAGACGCGATCAGTTCGATATGGTCATCCTGACGATGGCGCTCGTTTTCAACATGTTGCCACAGTTCAGGATCGACAACGCTCAGGGTTTTTGCTCTGCTAAACATCGGTAATTATCCAAAGGCTTAAAAATGGGTTGATTTTAACATTAAAGAGTACCGGCGCAGACATCCTGCCTCGAATTCGCATGACTTAGCAGCAGCTGAAACTGGTGGTTATAGACAGCCAACTGGTTGTCAGTAACCACCATGCTCCAGCATGAATTTCATCAAATCAATGATTTAATTAGATAAAGTTACATGGCACAAAGTTTGCTGAATTAAACTGAAAGTGCTGATCTCCCATCACTCTCCTCCGACTCCCTGTCAGTGATTTGCAAGGATCCCTGACAGGGCTCTTTTTTTGCCCCGTCCGCCTGCTGCAAGCCGCGCTATAATCAATCAACCAAATTACTTCTGTTGATGCCATGTCCAAGTTGTTCAGCCCGCTCAAAATCCGCGAAACCACCTTCAAGAACCGCATCTTCGTCTCGCCCATGTGCCAATATTCAGCTACCGACGGCATGTCGAACGACTGGCATCTGGTCAACTACGGCAGCCGCGCAGTCGGCGGCGCCTCACTGGTCATAGTCGAAGCCACCGGGGTCTGCCCGGAAGGCCGCATCACGCCCTTCTGCCTCGGCCTGTGGTCAGACGAACAGCGTGACGCACTGAAGCCCATCGTCGATTTCATCAAACGGCAAGGTTCGATCGCCGGCATCCAGATCGCCCATGCCGGCCGCAAGGCTTCCTGCGATACGCCGTGGAACGGCAGCCACTATCTGACACCTGCTCAGGGTGGCTGGCAGACAGTCGCCCCTTCCGCCATCGCCGTCACTCCGCAGCATGCAACACCGCACGCGCTGACGCTGGCCGAGATCGAGGTCATTTTCGAGCAGTTCATGGCTTCTACCCGCCGCGCACTGCAAGCGGGCTTCGAAGTGCTGGAACTGCACTGCGCCCACGGCTATCTGTTGAATTCTTTCCTGTCTCCGCTATCCAATCAACGTGAGGACGAATATGGCGGCAGCCTGGAAAACCGTTGCCGTCTGGCGTTACGCCTGGCACGCGCCATGCGCGAATTCTGGCCGCAGAACAAACCCATGTTCGTGCGCATCTCCGCCACCGACTGGGTGGAAGGCGGCTGGGACATCGCGCAGTCGGTGCAACTGGCGAAGTGGATGAAGGAGATTGGTGTCGATTTGATTGATTGCTCCAGCGGCGGCCTGATTCTGGAGGCGAAGATTCCGGTCGGCCCCGGCTACCAGACACCGTTCGCTACCGCTATCCGCACGGAGGCAGGCATCGCCACCGGCGCGGTCGGCATGATTACGGCACCGAGCCAGGCCGAGCATATCCTCGCCACCGGACAGGCCGACGCCGTGCTGCTGGCACGCGAGCTGCTGCGCGACCCTTACTGGCCGCTACGCGCCGCTCGCGAGTTACGCTCGGATGTGGAATGGCCGTTGCAGTACGTAAGAGCCAAGCTTTGACTTTCTGACTGGATTTTCTGACTGAATATAAGGACGCAAGATGAAATGGACTGACAGCCAGCGCATCGCAGAAGCGCTATATGACAAGTATCCGGATATCGACCCCAAGACCATCCGTTTCACCGACCTGTTTGAATGGGTACAGGAGTTGGAAGGCTTTGAGGACGACCCGCACAAGTGCGGCGAGAAGATTCTGGAAGCGATTCAGCTGGCATGGATGGATGAGGCTGAGTAGAGATTCATCAGCGGCTCCTTGAGTGCACGATACTTACCGCTCCCCTTGGTGGCTACCGGGCCAACATGCGCAGACCATCTACCCTGCCATCTGGATGCCTGTGCCTGCCGTCAGCTACAGGCGAGAAGTCTGGCAAACGCCGGACGATGACTTTATCGAACTGGACTGGCTGAAGCAGGAAAAACCGGCCAAATCCGGACAGCCGCTGGTTGTGCTGTTCCATGGACTGGAAGGCAGTTCGCAGTCGCATTACGCCAAACGCATCATGGCCGCCGTGGGCAGAAAGAGCTGGGGCGGCGTGGTGGTGCACTTCCGCGGTTGCGGCGGCAAGGCCAACCGGCAGCCACGCAGTTATCACTGCGGCGATTCGGCCGAAATCGACTGGATACTGCAGCGCTTTCGCCGGCAGGAACATGGCGGAATTTACGCTGTCGGCGTTTCGCTCGGCGGCAATGTATTGCTGAAATGGCTGGGCGAGCGGCAGGCACAGGCAGGCAACTTCATCAGCAAGGCAGCAGCGATCTCGACATCGCTCGACCTGCCCGTTACCGGCAAGGTGCTGGGTCAGGGCTTCAACCGCCTCTACAGTCGAATCTTCCTGAAAACCCTGCAACCGAAAGCGCTGGATCTGATCCGCAAGCATCGCCTGGATTTCGATTACAGTCGCATACAGCGGGCCGACAACCTGTGGGATTACGACAACCTGTTTACCGCGCCGCTGCATGGTTTTCGCGGGGCGGACGACTACTGGCAGAAGTCCAGCTGTCGGCCGTATCTGCGCGATATCCGGCTACCGACACTGCTGATCAATGCCCGCAACGACCCGTTCCTGCCGGAGCAGCATCTGCCCTCACAGGATGAAGTCTCAAGCCTGGTCAGCCTGGACTTTCCCGCGCATGGCGGCCACGCAGGTTTTGCCGTCGCGGATTCCCATGATTGGCTGGCTGAGCGATTATTACGTTTTTTCCACTGACAACTAACGAACCAAGGCATCTTTCATGCAAATCCCGCAGGAAATCTTCAAGGCCTACGACATCCGCGGCATCGTCGGCAAGAC
>DLMX01000100.1:7069-12372 GCA_002479405.1 Methylophilaceae bacterium UBA7525 | reverse complement strand
TTGACGCAGTACTGGCGCGGGCCGGGATCGCTGGTGACACGCACGCGCCCGTGATCGATGATGACAGTGGTCGTGCCCAACGGCCCCGGTATTTCCAGCGTGCGCTGCTGGTTCAGGCTTTGGGTCGTGAAGATATCGCTGCCGGCGCGGACTTGTACCTTGCTTGCCGCTTCGCCCAACCACAGGGTTTTGAAAAGAGCTAAGACCGCAATTGCGCCCAATGCTACGGTCAGGCCATCCCCCCATTTCAGCCCGCGCAGCCAGTTATGGCAGGGTACGGGTTTCAATATCGCTTTTCCATTTAAGACGCTGCTGCATGGCCGCACTGACGGCGATGTTGCCTGCTTCGTCGATCACCATGAAATTTTCGATGCCGAGTTTTTTTGCCATGGCGCTGCGCTGCTTGTCATCGCTGATGAAGAGCGGTTTGGAAACGACATCGGACAGGGTGCCGCTCAGGTCACCAGGCGGCAGCAGTACGGTGACAGCCTGCGTGTGTTTTGCTGGGAAGCCGCTACGCGGATCGAGGACGTGGCAATACCGTTTGCCTTCCAGCTCGAAATAGCGCTGGTAGTCGCCGGAGGTGCCTATGGCCCAGCCATCTTCCAGATCGAGTGAGGCGATGGCGCCCGGCTTGCGCGGATGCTGGATGCCGACATGCCAGCTGCGTTCGCCCCGTTTGCCCAGCGCAATGACATTGCCGCCGATATTGATCAGCGCATTGCGGGCACCCTGCGCTTTCAGGTATGTGACGGCACGATCCAGTGCGTAGCCCTTGGCATAACCGCCGAAATCAAGTTTGACGGCCGGGTTGCCGCTTTCGGCCTCGATGCCGGAAGCACTTTCATGCAGGGTGATGTCCTCCATCTGTGGCCTGGCTGCAACCAGTTTTGCGATGGCGTCGCGATCAATGCTGACAGGCTTGAACATGTCGCGCTGGAATCCCCAGTGGCCGATCAATTGTCCGATGGCCGGGTTGAACAAGCCGTCGGATTGCGCCGAGAATTGCTGTGCCTGCTTGATCAGCTGTGCGAGTTCCGGGTCGATGGCGACACGTTCACCGGCGGCAAAAGCGCGGTTGAGGCGGCTCAGATCGCTGTCGTCGTTCCACGCATGCAGCTTGTGATGCAGGCGCTGGAAATCCTGCTGGATGACGGCGGCGAGATCGGCGGCGCGCGACGCCTCCTCGCCGTAGATGCTGATATCGACCAGCGTGCCGAATACGTAACTCTGAGACTGGTATAACGGTTCGCGGCCGCAGGACGGCAGGGTGAGGACTGTCAGCCACAGAGCGCACAGAGACCACAGAGAAATTCTGTTCTTCAGAAATGGTAGCGGGTTTTCTTGGTGCACTCTGTGCGCTCTGTGGTTAAAGAAGTTGTTCCAGCGCATCGAGGTGCACAGCGACCGCAATTTAATCAGGCATTGCATCACGTGTTCAGAGTTTCGGTTTCTGCGCGCTCTGTGGCAGAAATGCGTTGTTCCAGCGCATCCATGAAGATTCCCGCCGGGTCGCAATCGGTCTGCGCTGCGATCTCGACCATGCCGGTCGGGCTGGTGACGTTTACTTCGGTCAGGTGCTCGCCGATGACGTCGAGGCCGACCAGGAACAGGCCGTTCTCCTGCATGACCTGGCCGACGCTTTCGGCGATCTCACGGTCGCGGTCGGTCAGCGGCTGTGCCACGCCTTTGCCGCCGGCCGCCAGGTTGCCGCGCGTCTCGCCAGCCGGCGGGATGCGGGCCAGTGCATAGGGCAGCGGTTTGCCGTCGATGAGGATGATGCGCTTGTCGCCGTCGATGATCTGGGGCAGGTAACGCTGTGCCATGATGGTGCGCGTGCCGTGTTCGGTGATGGTTTCGAGGATGACGCTGATGTTGGGGTCGTGGCGTGTCAGGCGGAAGATGTTGCTACCTCCCATGCCGTCCAGCGGCTTGACGACGATATCCTGATGCTCTGCCAGAAACGCGCGTATCAGCGTTCGCTCACGCGTGACGATGAACTCCGGCGCGAACTGCGGAAAACGGGCGACGCCGAGTTTCTCGTTCCAGTCGCGTAGCGAGATCGGGTCATTGAACACGCGCGCACCCTGGTCGGCGGCAATCTCCAGCAGGTAGGTACTGTAGAGGAATTCGTTATCAAAGGGTGGATCCTTGCGCATGATGACGGCGTCGAAACTATCCGGCGCAGTTTCGTGCAGCTCGCCGATCTCGTACCAGCTTTTGCCCTCGATGAAGCGGAAATCATGCACGTGCAATCGCGCCTGGTCCTGGCGCAGGAAAAGTCCGCCCTGCTCGGCGACAAACAAGTTATGGCCGCGCTTTGCGGCAGCCCGCATGATGGCAAGACTGCTGTCCTTGTAGGTGGCAAGGCTGGCCAGCGGGTCGAGGATGAAGGCAAGACGCATGGTCAGAGCTCGTTCAAGGGGTCGTTTTCTTCCAGCTCAATGGCGGCGGCCAGCAGTGCCAGACGGGCGACCACGCCATAGGCATAGAAGCGGTTCGGTGGGGCATCCGGCGCACTACTGACGTCGGGCAGTGAGCAGGAGGCTTCGAAAGCCAGCGGCACGAAATGCATGCCGGGCGAGTTGAGGTTCTCATCGACACCGCGGCCGGTGTGTACACGATAGAAACCGCCGACGACGAAGTGGTCCATCATGTAGATCACCGGCTCGGCGACCGCATCGTTGATGCTTTCGAAGGTATAGACGCCCTCCTGGATGATGACTTCCGAGACCTGTAGACCTTCTTTCACCACGGACATCTTGTTGCGTTGCTTGCGGTTCAAGTCGCGCACATCTTCCGGGCTTTTAACCGTCATGATACCCATGCCGTAGGTGCCTGCGTCGGCTTTGACGATGACGAAGGGCTCCTGATCCACGCCATATTGCTTGTATTTTGCGCTGATCTTGCCGAGCAGGCCTTCTACTTTGCTGGCCAGGCACTCTTCACCGGTGCGGGCATGGAAATCGATCTGGCCGCAGGTTTCGAAATAAGGGTTGATCAGCCATTCGTCGATTTCCAGCATCTGCGCAAATTCGCCGGCAACGCGATTGTAGGCTTCGAAGTGCTGCGATTTGCGCCGTGTAGACCATCCGGCATGCAGCGGCGGGATCAGGTTCTGTTCGATATCCTTGAGAATATCGGGAATGCCGCCGGAGAGATCGTTGTTGAGCAAAATCGCACAGCTGTCGAAACCCTCCAGCACCAGCCGGTTGCCGATGCGTTTGACCGGCTCCAGCAGCAGGCTGTGACCGTCATGTGTCTCAATCTCGGTTGCTGTGGTAATCTCCGGATTGAGGCTGCCGATGCGTACTTCTAGGCCGGCCTGTTGCAGTATGGTGCGCAAAGCGGCCACGTTGCGCAGGTAGTAGGTATTGCGCGTGTGGTTTTCCGGAATCAGCAGCAGGCGATGCGCCTCCGGGCAGATTTTTTCCACTGCTGCCATCGTCGCCTGTACGCAAAGCGGCAGGAAATCCGGGTTGAGGTTGTTGAAGCCGCCGGGGAACAGATTGGTATCCACCGGCGCCAGTTTGAAGCCTGAGTTGCGCAGGTCGACGGAGGCGTAAAACGGTGAGGCATGCTCCAGCCATTGACTGCGGAACCAGTGCTCGATGTTGGGCATGGCTTCCAGCATGCGTTTTTCCAGCGATAGGAGCGGGCCGTTAAGGGCGGTGGTCAGATGAGGAACCATGTGCAGATACTCAAGAAGTCGATACATGGATTCTAGCGTATATTGCCGCTCGGATGCGGGGCAAAAAAAACGGGCGCTGAGCGCCCGAAAGAGGAGGAGATAGGGTAGAAATCAAGCAGGCGATGTTCGAGGGTCTTGTAACCGGTTGAGCATGGTGCTTGTTATACATTCAGCAATAGCCGTGCCAATAATTTTTTGTTGCCGGAATGTGCATGAATGCAGGTTTTCAACCGGATACGGCATTTCAGAATCTGCAGATTTGCACCATAAGAGTGCGACTTTGCTTCAAAAGCTGGCGCAAATTTGTGCATCCTCCCTTTTGGTTGTCCGGGCCTGCAATAAAAAAACGGGCACTTACGTGCCCGTTTTCTGAACTTGGATCCTGGAACCAGGATTTCAGAGTGGATTAGTAGTGATAAGCCCGCTCACCATGTTCTGTTGTATCCAGACCTTCGCGCTCTGCTTCCTCACTGACGCGCAGACCGAACAGCAGATCAACGATCTTGTACAGGATATAGCTGATTACGCCGCACCAGACAATGGTGACGATTACAGACACTACTTGAACGTAGAGCTGACTGGACATGGTGACGCCCTCGGCAAAACCGACACCACCGAAGGAGGGAGCGGCCAACACGCCTACACCAATTGCACCGATGATACCAGCAACGCCGTGGATGCCGAATACATCCAGCGTGTCATCGTAGCCAAGTTTGCTCTTCAAGCCGGTGACAGCCCAGAAGCTGATCAGGCTGGCAACGAAGCCCAGCACGATGGCACCGAACGGGCCAACGAAGGCACAAGCCGGGGTGATGGCAACCAAGCCAGTAATGGCCCCGGAAGCACCACCTAGCATGGAAGGTTTGCCCTTTGTCAGCCATTCGATCAGGATCCAGCCCAGTACGGCAGCTGCAGTAGCGACCTGAGTGTTGATCATGACCAGACCAGCAAGGCCGTCTGCAGCCAGACCGCTGCCTACGTTAAAGCCGAACCAACCGACCCACAGCAGCGAGGCGCCGACCATGGTCAGCACCATGCTGTGCGGAGGCATGGCTTCCTTGCCGTAGCCGATGCGCTTGCCGATGACGATAGCGCCAACCAGTGCAGCGATACCGGCATTTATGTGAACGACCGTGCCACCAGCAAAGTCCATTGCGCCATCTTCGAACAGGAAGCCACCGCCCCAGACCATGTGAGCGATCGGGAAGTAGACGAAGGTGACCCACAGTGCAACGAAAGCCAGCAGTGCAGAGAACTTGATGCGTTCGGCGAAGGCGCCAACGATCAGGGCTGGTGTCAGCGCGGCGAAAGTCAACTGGAAGGTGATGAAGACATATTCAGGAATCGTGCCGCTCAGCGAATCTGCTGTAATTCCAGCGAGGAATGCCGTGCCAAGTCCGCCTATGTAGCTATTGAGCGAGCCGCCATCGCTGAATGACAGGCTGTAGCCATAGACCACCCAGAGGATGGAGACCAAGGCTACTGTGACGAATACCTGCATCAACACTGACAGCATGTTCTTGCTACGTACCAGGCCGCCATAAAACAGCGCGATGCCGGGAATTGCCATCAACAACACCAGTATGGTTGCAACGATCATCCAGGCAGTATC
>DLMX01000100.1:0-6837 GCA_002479405.1 Methylophilaceae bacterium UBA7525 | reverse complement strand
TTCTTCAACGACCATTTCAACTTCCGTGGCCATTTCTTCTACGGGCATTTCTTCTTCGGCGAAGCTGAGGCCATTGAAGCCCAGCATACTCACCAGAGCGATCATGGATAAAAGCTTTTTCATGGCGGTCCCCTTAGAGCGCGTCCGGACCGGTTTCGCCGGTACGGATACGGTAAACTTGCTCGAGATTGAAGACAAAAATCTTGCCATCACCGATCTTGCCGGTGGTGGCGGATTTCTCGATGGCTTCGACAACCTGGTCTACCATGTCATCTGGAACAGCGACTTCCAGTTTGACCTTGGGCAGAAAGTCGACGACATATTCAGCGCCACGGTACAGCTCGGTGTGGCCTTTCTGACGTCCAAATCCTTTTACTTCAGTGACAGTGATGCCCTGTACGCCGATGGCGGAGAGAGCTTCACGTACCTCGTCAAGCTTGAACGGCTTGATGATCGCGGATACGAATTTCATGTTGGTCTCCTGATTGAGTATTTAAGAGTGGCTGGCAGGTTGCTTGGCTACTCAGCCACTCGCTTGCTATCTTCGATTAGAAGGATTTGGAAACATAGACTACGAATTGATCATTGGCCAGGTGTTGGCCGGAAGCATCCGTCCAGCGAGCCTTGCCCTTGGTATCAGTAGCAGTATAGAAGCCACCGACGTCGACACCATTATCCCAGGATTTGGAAAGGCCAAGCTTCCAGTCGGTGTAATCGAAATCACTGTTGCCCTTGCCGGTGAAGTCAGAGTAGCCAATGTGACCGGATAGCGTCAGGCCGTACCATGGAAGTGGGATGTCGGCATTCAATTCGGTGTAGGTGGAGCCATCTGCATTGTCGAAACCGAAGGCGCCATCAGAAACGACGACAGACAGTTTGCCGCTAACCCAGCCGTAGCTCAGGCTACCGTAGACTTCTGTAGTTTCAGCTGCCTTGACGCCACTCTTCTTGTCGCCAGGATAGAGGTATTGCAACACACCGACGTCGTAGCCGATACCGGTGTCGCCGATCTCGGCGGCATAGCCACCGTAGATGTCGACTTCCAGACTGGAGTTGTCATAAGCGTCGGCATCTTCCAGCCAGCTGATGTTGGAAGCCCATGCGCCAACATAAAAACCGCTGGAATGAGCGTAATCAACACCACCTTGCAGTGCAGGCTCTTCGCCAGTCTGGGTCAGGCCGCGGAAAATGTACTGGCTGTAGAGCCCGATGTTATAGGAGAAGCTGTGCGGGGATTCTGGAGCTGCGGTAGCGGCATCATCAGCGATTGCAACATTGGAGGCTGCAAAAGTGCCGATGACGGCTGCCAGAATTAGCGATTTACGCATGGTATTTCCTTTCAAAAGATAAAAAACAAGTAGTACGGATGAAACAAATTAAGCAACGAAACTCGAAGCAACACTCATGCCAGATAAGCCAACAAGATAAAAAACATGAGGTTATGATGCTAAAATAAAATTTTTAATAAATAAATAAAATTATGTTATTGTTTACATTGGTTTTTTGCACTAAATCAGTGCAAAAGATGGCTGTGCAATGCACCAAAATCCTGCTTTAATGTGTCGAAAAACACGGAGAAAACCATGATTAACACGCAAGTTCTTGATGATTTATCAAGAAAAATCAGAGAGATGGCTTCCTCAGGGCCGGCGGCGGATGCAGAAAAAAATTTGCGTGCACTGTTACAGGGCGCGTTCACCAAGTTGGAACTGGTGAATCGGGAGGAATTTGACGTGCAGGCTGATCTGTTGCGGCGTACAAGGGAAAAGCTGGTGCTACTAGAAAACAGACTCGATGAATTAGAAGTTTTGTTGCAGAAAAACAACAAATAAAGTCGTGCCGTTGTGAGTCTGGCAGTTATTCATAGCAGGGCCTTGGCCGGGATGGATGCACCGGAAGTGGTGGTAGAGGTGCATCTAGCCAATGGATTGCCGAGTTTCACCATCGTCGGTTTGCCTGAAGCCGAGGTGAAAGAAAGCAAGGATCGCGTGCGTGCCGCCCTGCAGACTTCGCAGTTCGAGTTTCCGGCCCGTCGTATCACGGTCAATCTGGCCCCGGCTGATCTGCCAAAAGAGAGCGGCAGGTATGATCTGCCGATCGCGCTGGGTATTCTCGCCGCTTCCGGCCAGATTCCGGCAAGCGCTCTTGAGCATTATGAGATCGCAGGTGAACTGGCGCTGACAGGAGAGTTGCGGCCGGTGCGCGGCGCTTTGGCGATGACGGTGAATCTGATGCAGAACCGGCAAAACCCGCGCGCTTTCATTCTGCCCCAAAGCAGTGCGTCAGAGGCGGCATTGGTGCAGGATGCCGTTATCCTGCCCGCCAATTCTCTGTTGGAAGTCTGTGCACATCTGAGCGGTCATGCCGAGTTGGTGCGTTTGCAAGGCGATGCCCGGTCCAGGGCTTGCAGTTATCCTGATTTCAGTGAGGTCAAGGGGCAGTCCATGCCCAAGCGTGCGCTGGAGATTGCTGCAGCCGGTGGCCACAGTGTGCTGATGTCTGGTCCGCCGGGTACGGGCAAGTCCATGTTGGCTGCGAGATTTCCCGGCATTCTGCCGGCGATGACCGAGCGGGAGTCCCTGGAATCGGCGGCAATTCAGTCACTGAACAACAGTTTTCGTGCTGAGGCCTGGGGTCGCAGGGCTTTCCGTTCCCCACACCATACGGCTTCCGGAGTGGCGCTGGTTGGCGGTGGTGGTATTCCGCGGCCGGGTGAGATCTCGCTGGCGCATCACGGTGTGCTGTTCCTGGATGAGTTGCCAGAGTTTGATCGCAAGGTGCTGGAGGTGCTGCGTGAACCGTTGGAATCCGGCCATATCACGATATCGCGTGCAGCGCGGCAGGCGGATTTTCCGGCACGGTTTCAGCTGATTGCCGCAATGAACCCTTGCCCTTGCGGCTATCTGGGGCACCATAACAACAAGTGCCGCTGCACACCGGATCAGGTCGCACGCTATCGTGCAAAGATATCAGGCCCGCTGCTGGATCGTATCGACCTGCATATAGAAGTGCCTGCGCTGAAAGAGGATGAGCTGACGACTCAAGCCGGCGGTGAGGCCAGTGAGCTGGTGCGCCGGCGTGTGGAACAGGCGAGGGCGAAGCAGATGGAGCGGCAGGGCAAGTCGAACGATCTGCTGGGCAGCAAGGAGATCGAGCAGTTCTGCGTGGCGGATGAGGCCGGACTGACGTTGCTGAAACAGGCGATCAGTAAACTCGATCTGTCGGCGCGTGCTTATCACCGCATCCTCAAGGTGGCGCGTTCTATCGCAGACCTGGCGAGCGAGACCAACATCAAACCTGCACACATTGCTGAAGCGATCCAGTATCGGCGGTTCGGAAATTCGTGATGAAAAACCCATATCTCGCAAGCTGGCTGGAAGAGAAGCATTCGGCCTACCTGTATCAGGTGATTGCAGGTAAGGAGCGCCAGGCCGACCGGCGAAGCCTGTTTGTCCAACTGGGAGCCGAAGCCGGCAAACAGGCCGGATTGTGGGAAGAGGAGGCGCGTAAGACAGGCATGCAGATGCCGGCTTATCGCCCGAGCATTCGAGTCAGTATCGTGGCGTTATTGATCCGGTTATTTGGACCCGGCCGTATCAAGCCCATACTGGCAGCGACCAAGATACGCGGCCTTTCAATATATTCCAGCAAGCGCAGCCCCGGTTATCATCCGCTTCCTGTCAATGTTGAGGAGGTCGGTGCCAGCCATCAGGGCGTCAGCAATAGCGGCGGTTTGCGGGCTGCTGTGTTCGGCGTGAATGATGGTCTGGTTTCCGTGGCATGTCTGGTATTGGGCGTGGCTGGCGCCGCTGCCGACCAGCAGATCATCCTGCTGACAGGGGTCGCCGGTCTGATGGCCGGGGCTTTTTCCATGGCGGCCGGCGAATATGTTTCCATGCGCTCGCAACGCGAGATGTTCGAGCATCAGATCCATCTGGAACGCGAAGAGCTGGCGCAATATCCTGAAGAAGAGGCGCACGAGCTGATGTTGATTTATATGGCGCGTGGCATGCAGGCGGAAGAGGCAAAGGCACTGGCTGCCAGGATGATCGCAGATCCCGAGTTGGGTCTGGATACGCTTACGCGGGAAGAGCTCGGCCTGAATCCGGATGAACTCGGTTCCCCCTGGGTGGCTGCCATTTCATCTTTCCTGTCTTTTATTGTGGGCGGATTAATCCCTTTGCTACCCTATATTTTTGGACACGGTCCGAATGCATTGCCGGTGACCATGGTACTCACTGGCGCGGCCCTGTTCGGCGTTGGAGCTGTGCTATCCCTGTTCAGCGGCAGGAGTCCCTGGTATGGCGGCATACGCATGTTGTTGATCGGAGCGGCTGCCGGCGGGCTGACCTATCTGATCGGTGCGCTGGTCGGTGTTTCCCTCGCCTGATAGGCTAGCCGCAAATCTGACCGGCATCCCATGCATGGTTCTGACGGGCAATGCCCGCCTTTCTGTTTTATAATTCACATCTTATGCAAGTCCCGCCGCATCTTGAGAGTACCTGAATGACTCAGCAACCCAATTCCAGCCTATCCATGTCCGAAACTGAAGTTCAGCTGCGCGAGATTCTGTCGCAACGCATCATGATCCTGGATGGCGCCATGGGCACCATGATCCAGCAGTACAAGCTGACGGAAGCGGATTATCGTGGCGAGCGTTTTGCCGGGTTTCAGGCGCCAGCCGGTGAGCGTGAGTTGTTCCTCAAGGGCAACAACGAACTGCTGTCGCTGACGCAGCCGTATGTTATTCAGGAAATCCACGAGAAATATCTGGAGGCCGGCGCCGATATCATCGAGACCAACACCTTCGGTGCCACCTCGGTCGCGCAGGACGATTACTACATGGCGCATTTGGTGCACGAGATGAACGTCGAAGCGGCCAGGCTGGCACGTGCGGCCTGCGACAAATACAGCACGCCGGAGAAGCCGCGCTTCGTTGCCGGTGCCTTTGGGCCGACGCCGAAGACTGCGTCCATTTCGCCCGACGTCAACGACCCGGCTGCGCGTAACGTCAGTTTTGATCAGCTGGTGGCTGCTTATCTGGAGCAGGCGCGCGGGCTGGCAGAAGGCGGTGCCGATATCTTCATGGTCGAGACGGTGTTCGATACGCTCAACTGCAAGGCGGCGCTGTTTGCCATCGATGCCTTCTTTGAGGAAAGCGGCAAGCGCTTGCCTATCATGATTTCCGGTACCGTCACCGATGCCTCCGGCCGTATCCTGTCCGGCCAGACCGTGGCTGCTTTCTGGCATTCCGTGCGCCATGCAAGGCCGCTGACCATCGGCCTCAACTGCGCACTGGGCGCTGCCCTGATGCGGCCTTATGCCGAGGAACTGTCGAAGATCGCGGATACATTTGTCTGCATCTATCCCAATGCCGGTCTGCCGAATCCCATGAGTGATACCGGTTTCGACGAGACGCCGGACGTCACTTCGTCACTGGTGAAAGAATTTGCCGAAAGCGGTTTCGTCAATATCGCCGGTGGCTGTTGCGGCACGACGCCGCCGCATATCAAGGCGATTGCCGGGCAGTTGCAGGGGTTGCCACCACGCAAGGTGCCGGCGATTGCGCCTGCGACCCGTTTGTCCGGCCTGGAACCTTTTATCATCGACGAAGATTCGTTATTCGTGAATGTGGGCGAGCGTACCAATGTCACCGGTTCCAAGGCCTTCGCCCGCATGATCCTCAATGAGCAGTTCGAGGAAGCCTTGCATGTGGCGCGCCAGCAGGTCGAGAACGGCGCACAGGTGATCGACATCAACATGGACGAGGGTATGCTGGATGCGGTCAAGGCCATGACGCATTTCCTCAATCTGGTCGCCTCGGAGCCGGACATTGCCCGGGTGCCGGTCATGATCGACTCTTCCAAGTGGGAAGTGATCGAGGCCGGACTCAAGTGCGTGCAGGGCAAGTCCATTGTCAATTCCATCTCCATGAAGGAAGGCGAGGGCCAGTTCCTGGAGAAGGCGAAGCTCGCCCGCCGCTATGGCGCTGCGGTGATCGTCATGGCCTTCGACGAGCAGGGCCAGGCCGACACCTTCCGCCGCAAGACGGAGATCTGCGAGCGTGCCTACACGCTGCTGGTCAAGCCCGTTGCCGAAGGCGGCGCCGGCTTCCCGGCCGAAGACATCATCTTCGACCCCAACATCTTCGCCATCGCCACCGGCATCGAGGAACACGCCAATTACGCCGTGGACTTCATCGAGGCCACGCGCTGGATCCGCAACAACCTGCCGCATGCCCACGTCTCCGGCGGCGTGTCCAATGTGTCCTTCTCCTTCCGCGGCAACGAGCCCGTGCGCGAGGCGATCCACACCGTGTTCCTGTACCACGCCATCCAGGTCGGTATGGACATGGGCATCGTCAATGCCGGCCAGCTCGGGGTCTACGACGAGATCGAGCCGGAACTGCGCGCCCGGGTCGAGGACGTGGTGCTCAACCGCCGCCCCGATGCCGGCGACAGGTTGGTGGAATTCGCCAATACGGTGAAGGGTTCGGCCAAGGAGCAGGTGGAAGACCTGGCCTGGCGCGAGCAGCCGGTCGAGAAACGCCTGGCCCATGCCCTGGTCAAGGGCATCACCCAGTACATCGAGGAAGACACCGAGGCGGCGCGCGTGGCGCTCGGCCACCCGGTCAAGGTGATCGAAGGCCCGCTCATGGACGGCATGAACGTGGTCGGCGACCTGTTCGGCGCCGGCAAGATGTTCCTGCCCCAGGTGGTGAAATCGGCCCGGGTGATGAAGCAGGCGGTGGCCTACCTCACCCCCTTCATCGAGGCGACCAAGTCCGCCGGCTCCAAGCCCAAGGGCAAGATCCTCATGGCCACGGTGAAGGGCGAC
>DLMX01000031.1:23002-33630 GCA_002479405.1 Methylophilaceae bacterium UBA7525 | reverse complement strand
GCTTAAACATGGTTGTCGCATATATAGAAAATGGGAGATAACGAGGATTCTTGCGGCATCATTCTGGTACGCTGGTAGTAGACGGGGCAGCGCCGCGACTTGTCGTAAGTTGTCTACCAGCAGACCGTGCAGATCAAGTAAATTCAGGATCGCAGGGGTAAGCTATATGATCCGGTGGTGGTCGATGCCTGTGCCATGCTTTTCCGCGAACAGGGTTTCGAACTGCACGGCTGGTTGGTTGAAACCGAAAGTCTGAATCATCAGGTCGGCCGACGTTCGTTGCAGAATCCTCTGCGTGAGCAGATAGGGGCTTTCCGGCCATTCATTGCTCGGCGATGGCCTTGAGGCTTGCCAGCCCTTCCTCGAATTTGCCGCCTATCATTTTGTCCTGGTCGATAAACAAACTGCACATGAGTCTGGGGATGAAAGAGCTAGTGCCCCACATGGTCTGGGTGACTAATGTATTTTCACCTTCCGCTTGCAGGGAAAGCTCGAGGTCACTATGACCGGCGAATGGCTTGATGAAGTCCAGCGACAGGATGACTTTCGAGGGCGAGGTCGATTCCGTGATTTCCAGGCTGCCCTGACCAATCTCCCGGTTGCCCTCCCATGCATATTTTGCACCTTTGCCACTGGTTCCTCCGCTGTAGCTGCGTTTCATTCCGGGATCCACTTTCTCCCAGGCCGACCATGTCTGCATTATGCGCAGGTCGTTGATGAGCGGAAATATTTTTTCCGGCTTGGCTTTAATCCTGATGCTGCGATGGATCATGAAGTCAGCGGGTTTCATGGCCACGTAGAGTAACAGGGCAGCCACAAGAACTGCGACGATAATCAGGGTTGCTTTGATCATGGGGTTCCTCCTTATTCAATCATATTGCGATGAGGCAAGGTTGCTCTATGCGCTGGTAGCTGGTTGTGATTAATGTGTGCCATGCGCCATTCTCACCTTGCATGAGCGAAGTCAGTGTGCGATGGTTGCTGCTTTTTATTTCGATGATATCGGTAAATTTCGCCAGCTTGTTTACATCATGGCAGCTTGGGCCCTCGCTATGGAGGGTCAGGATATTCTTATCGGTGTCGAGCGAACCTTGATAGATCCATAAATGCGGCATCATTGAGCCTATCCAGGTGCCGACGAAGCATTGTTTACCCGGGTCATAACCCAAGGTGATGACCATGTCTGCCATCGCGTCGCAGCCCGGCATTTCGCCATGGCCTTCTCCCTGTATCCAGAAGTTGCCGATGGAGATCACACTTTCTATGCCCTTGAGTTTTTTCGGGACATTGTCTGATTGCATCGTGCATTCTGATTCGATGGCCCATATGCCGACAAGCTGTCGTAACCATTCATGTTCCATTCGTGGTTCGATTTTCATGCCTGCTTCCTGTTGAGCTTTCTCAACAGCGTCTTCCAGATAGTCCATGTTGATGCTCCTGATTTCATGATGGTTTGTTCGAAAAAGTGTTGATGGCTGAGCCATCATTCGCTATGTGCTGTCATAAATTACGGCAACCTTGTTCTCAAGTCGCATTACAATGTGCTTGCAATTGAATCATGTGTAATGTGTACAATGTATACATTACACATTCAGTTGTTGACACTGTCAACAAGTATGAATATGACAAATAAATCGACCACACAGATCAAACGCAGCACTTATCGTCATGGGGATTTGTACCGGGCCTTGCTTGAGGCGGCGGTGCAGCTTGCAAGAAAAGGTGGGGCAGAAGCTGTCGTGCTTAGAGAAGTCACGAGGCAGGCCGGGGTATCGCCCAATGCAGCATACCGGCATTTTGCAGATCGCCAGGCATTGTTACAGGCGGTCAGCATGGCCGCCCAGTCAGCATTGGCGGTCGAAATTGAAAATGAAATAAACAGAATAGCCAAAAGTGATGACCTGCTTGAACTCGCTCGTGCCAGGTTGCGGGCGGTTGGCACGGCTTATCTCAGATTTGCCTTGGCAGAACCCGGTCTGTTCGGGATGGCATTTTCCGTGCCGAACGATCTGAGTAATGCAGAAAATCCGGCGAGTGCGGGGGATAGCGGCCTGACGGCGTATCAATTATTGGGCACGGCTCTGGATATGCTGGTTGAGACTGGTGCCATGACCCCGGAACGCAGGCAGTTTGCGGAAATTTTTGCCTGGTCGGCTGTGCATGGTTTTGCCAAGTTGATGCTTGAGGGCCCGCTTCGGTCTTTGGACAAAACCCAGGCAGAGGCTATAGGCCAACGTTTGATCGATATGGTGGAACGAGGTTTGTAGTCGGGAATCACAGTCTTCCATCCATCACCATCAGGTCCGTCCGATCTGCGTCTTGAAGAGTCCTGCGTAGCTACCTGCTGGCACTGTTGTCCATCAAATGCAAATGCCCTGCTGTCTGGATTCTCCGGGCAGGTTCCCCAAGCCCCTCTGGATTCATGCAGACTTGTGTGCCGCAATGTAGCGGGGCCGGTTACCGCAATATCCAGCCTTAATGGATTGAAACGCTTTGAACACGTATAACTAATGGCAGCCGAGGCTGCCATTAAATGGCTTAGCGACTCAACCTTTGCAGGCGATTTCCATACTGCGGTTTTGCGTGACCAGACTTTCCTGCAGGTTTCTCGTGTCATAGCCGTTGGGGCAGAGCTTCCTTGCCTGGTCGTGACAGACCTGCCAGTCGGCAAAACCGATACAGCTGACCTTGGTCCATTGGCGGTTGTTGGCAGTTTTGTCGCCCATTATGGTGCACGCGGAAAGTGAGGCGAGTAGTGCGATCAGTGCAAGATTCTTCATGGATTTATTTCTCTTCTGAGTAGTTAAACAGGATTTCGCAATGCAACCCGCGAATGCTACAGGCAAACGTTAAGCCACCAAGGATGAGCTTGCGGCCGGGTTCATTTTCAAGCATTTTCGCATCAATCTGCATCGGCGACAGCAATAAATTTTGGTCAGGCAGATGAAAACTCATGTCAGGAATGGCTGGCATTCTTTGTGCTTATCAGCATCAGGTAAACCCTGTTTTAAAGATTCTTTACTCAATAATTTTTATAAAGAAAGTATCTATGAAATCCCTGATCTCAAGTTTGTTCGCTGTCTTTACCCTGATCTTCCCCCTTGCTACTTTTGCCGATGAAGCGATTGCACCGGATGCCGTCCACACACTCTGGATCGTGATTGCCGGTGCCATGGTATTCCTCATGCAGCCGGGTTTTGCCCTGCTTGAAGCCGGCATGGCGCGAGCCAAGAATGCGGTCAATGTCATGATGAAAAATTACATGGACGTCTGCATTGGCACGCTGTTGTTCTGGGCGCTGGGCTATGGTCTAATGTTCGGCACCAATCCGTCCGGCTGGTTTGGTACGGATGGATTTGCCATGTCCGGTGGCGGTGGCATGGATTACACCGTACTGTTCTTCCAGATGATGTTTGCAGCTACCGCAGCGACCATCGTCAGTGGTGCAATGGCGGAGAGAACCAATTACTTCGGTTATCTGCTCGGTGTCATCGGCATCACGGCCATCATCTATCCGGTATTCGGCAGCTGGGTCTGGAATGATGGCGGCTGGCTGAACCAGCTTGGATTCATTGATTTTGCCGGTTCCACCGTGGTGCATTCGGTCGGCGCTTGGTGTGCGCTTGCCGGCATCATCATCCTTGGCCCGCGTCTCGGGCGCTTCGGCACCAATGGCCAGTCACATGTGATTCCCGGTCATAATCTCGGTTATATAGGCATCGGCGGTTTCCTGCTCTGGTTTGGCTGGTTCGGTTTCAACGGTGGCAGTACGCTTCTGGCAGGCACTGATATTGGGCCGATTATTCTCAATACGCACGTCGCTGGTGCGGCAGGGGCAATAGGCGCGGTCTTGATGAGTTCCATTTCACGTCAGCCTGCGTTGATGACCAATGCCGTCAATGGCAGCATTGGCGGTCTGGTGGCGATCACGGCCGGCTGTGCCAGCATGGATATTCCGTATGCGGCATTGACCGGTTTTATCGGCGGCGTGGTCTGTGTACTCGGTTTCATCCTGCTGGAGAAGCTGCGCTATGACGATGTGGTCGGTGCTGTATCGGTACATGGTTTTGCCGGGGTCTGGGGCACATTGGCGGCAGGTATCTTCCTGCGCGGCGATATGTACAATCTGGATATCATTCTGGTGCAGTTGCTCGGTATCAGTGTCGCTTTCCTTTGGGTCTTTTTTATCGCATTCTTCATGTACAGCCTGATTGCTCGCACTGTGGGTCTGCGTGTCAGTCCGCAGCATGAACAGCGCGGCCTTGATATCACCGAGCATGGCGAGGTCGGTTACCCTGAGTTCAACCGGGATGCAGCTTATCTGAGCGAGCATGTCAAAGACCTGCAACCTTTAAGATAGAAAGCCCGGAAAATGGATTTAGTACAACGTCGTCGTGCGGTTTATACCGGGCTCAGGCCGTTCTTCAATGACCATGAGCTATCCAGTGCCCTGATGCTGTGGGAACGCGATTTTTCGAACAAGCCCAAGTTTGCCCTCAATGTATTCATAGCCCGCTGCTGTACTACGGACGCACTGAAGGAAAAACGCGGAGAGATGCTGAGGGCGGTGATCTATGCCATGGATCTGCCCGAGGATCAGTTGCTGCCTGATCCTCAGCAACTGATCAAATCGGAGGACGAGATCAAGGCTGAGGCCAGCCACCAACTGGATAATGTCACTTCTGTGTTCGTTGCCCTGCTCACGGCCCTGTTGAAGAAATATGATTATGCTACCCAGAGCGGTATCCGTAACTTTCTTGTGGATAGTCTGGTGAAGCTGAAACTGGAGGCGCGCAACGAGCAACGCATACGTGCCTGGTTATCCGGCCAGAGTACGCAGTTGACAGTGAATTTCAGCATAGACGTGCTGCAGAAACTGGTGAACCTGGCCTATATTGCCATGTGCCAGTACGTGGGGCCGGTCAAGGCGGATCAGTTTCTGGCGCAGGCATTGAAAGAGGCAGAGAGCGAGGCTCTGAACCGTAAAATCAATCTGCGTGATTTTCTTTAACGTGACTTAAACCATTGTACAAATGCACAAGGCACCCGGAGGTGCCTTGTGCATTGAAAGAGCGAAAGCTTGATTAGCCGAATTTGCCGGTAATATAGTCTTCCGTTTCTTTCCGGGTCGGATTGGTGAATATCCTGTCGGTATCGCCGTATTCCATCATCTCGCCGAGATACATATAGGCGGTGTAATCAGAGATACGGGCAGCCTGCTGCATGTTGTGTGTCACCACCAGGATAGTCAGGCGGTCGCGTAATTCGGTCATGAGTTCTTCGATGTTGGCGGTGGCAATCGGATCCAGTGCTGAGGTCGGTTCGTCGAACAGCATGATCTCCGGGTCGGTCGCCAAGGCGCGTGCGATGCACAGACGCTGCTGCTGGCCGCCAGACAGATTGAAGGCGAGATCATGCAGACGGTCCTTCACTTCGTCCCAGATGGCGGCTCCTTTCAGGGCTTCTTCTACCTTGTCGTCAATGATGCGCTTGTTGCGCTCACCGCGTACGCGCAAACCGTAGGCGACGTTCTCGTAGATCGACTTGGGGAAAGGGTTGGGCTTCTGGAACACCATGCTGATGCGCATGCGGACTTCGATAGGGTCGACACCTGCACCCAGCACATTGGTGTTGTCCGGATGCATGACGATCTGGCCTTCGTACTTGTTGCCGGGGTAGAGGTCGTGCATGCGGTTGAAGCAGCGCAGGAAAGTCGATTTGCCGCAACCGGACGGGCCGATCAGCGCAGTGATCTTCTTTTCGTACAGCGGCATGTTGATACCCTTGAGGGCCCGATGACCGCCGTTGTAGATGAAGTTCAGGTCGCGCGACTCAGCTTTCAGCGGGGTGGTGACAGTAACCATATTCTGGATTCCTAAATAATATTCTTGAGTGAGTTGGCAGTCGGTGACTCTTCTTTACTGCCACTTGATTTTCTTGCGGATGTTGTAGCGCATGCGGATGGCGATACCGTTCATCAGCAGAGTCACGACAATAATGACTGCGCCTGCGGCGGCTGCGTTGACGTGAAAGTCGGCACCGGGCCGCGAGAGCCAGCTGAACATCTGGATTGGAAGCACGGTGAAGCCGGACCAGAGCCAGTCGAAGTTGAGGAAGGGCGCAGAAGTGGTGACCGGTGACGGTGGCAGGAAGGCGATGAAGGTCAGCGCACCGATGGTGATCACAGGTGCGGTTTCGCCGATAGCGCGTGCCATGCCGATGATGACGCCGGTCAGGATGCCGCCGGTGGCATAGCGCACGACGTGTTGTGAAACCACCTGCCATTTGGTGGCACCGACCGCATAGGCTGCTTCGCGAATGGCGACCGGGATGCCACGTATCGCTTCGCGGGTGGCAACGATCACAACCGGCAGGATCAGCAGGCCCAGTGTCAGGCCGGCAGTCAGGATGCTGGTGCCGAAGTCCAGAATGTAGACGAACAAACCCAGTGCCAGCAGACCGTAGATGATGGAAGGGACGGCGGCCAGGTTGGTGACGTTGACCTCGATCACTTCGGACAGCCAGTTCTTCTTGGCGTATTCCTCCAGGTAGATCGCCGCGGCGACGCCCATGGGCACGGCCGAGACGAAAGTGATGATCATGACCAGTGCTGAGCCGACCAGCGCCGACAGCAGGCCGGCACTGGCTGCGCGACGTGAAGGGAAACTGGTGAAGAAATCCCAGGACATCAGCTTGGGATAGCCGTCGATGATGAGGTCGATGAACAGCACCAGCAGCGTCAGCAGAATCAGCATGATGAATGACAGGCCGACTGCACCGAAGATGTAGTCATTCAGCTTGTGGCGCTTGATCATGGACCGCACTGCGTCCAGATCTTTTAATGTGGATGCTTCTGTATTCATATTAATATGCCTCGCGGAATTTCTTGCGGGTAAAGTGGCCCAGCAGGTTGAAGAACAGGGTCATCAGCATCAGCACCAGGCCGGCGGCGAAGATACTCTGATAGCCGATACTGCCGTGCGGCAGGTCGCCCATGGCGACTTGCACGATGTAGGCGGTAATGGTTGCTGCCGAATCCATAGGGTTGAAGGTCAGGTTCGGCTGTTGGCCGGCGGCAATCGCTACCACCATGGTTTCACCAACGGCGCGCGAGATCGCCAGAATATAGGCAGCGATGATGCCGGAAATGGCAGCCGGAGTGACAACGCGTATCGCGGTCTGGAAGCGGGTGGCTCCCATCGCATAGGAGCCTTCGCGCATGCTCATGGGCACAGCACGCATTGCATCTTCTGAAACCGAGGCAATGTAGGGGATGACCATGATGCCGATGACGATGCCCGGGCCCAACATATTGAAGGTGGGCAGGCCGGGTATGAGTTTTTGCAGCAGGGGCGTGACCAGTAGCAAGGCAAAGTAACCAAAGACGATGGTCGGTACGCCTTCCAGCAGTTCGAGGATGGGCTTGACGGTTTCACGTACCCGGTGCGATGCGAACTCGGAAAGATAGATGGCGCCTATGGTGCCGACCGGGATGGCAAAGGCCAGCGCGATGGCGGCGGTGGTTACCGTGCCTGAAACCAGCGGCATGATGCCGTAATGGGCATCAGCGAACAGTGGTGTCCACTGCGTATCGGTCAGGAAGTCCCGGAGCGAGACATGTTCGAAGAAGGTATAGGATTCATAGAGCAGAATGCAGACGATGGCGATGGTCGTAAAGACGGCAGACATCGCTGCCAGCAGTAGCAGAAATTCGATGCCACGCTCAATCAGGTTGCGGCGGAATTTCTTGGCGAGTCTGTCGCTGATTTGAATTTCCATGGGGTTTTTTAACACTTGATTAGCCGTATTCACGTTGATTTGACTCTCGCATTGTAACGGATTTGAATTCTCAGACGGTAAACCGGGACGACCTGGCCGCCCCGGTTTCCGACTTTTTCGGAGCCTGTATTACTTGATGCGTGAGAGCAGATCCTGAATCTTTACACCGATCTCGGCGTGACCGCCAAAACCCGTACCCGGCTTCAGAGCCTTCCAGTGTGCAATAACGGCTTTCTGATCGTTTTCCGGCAAAGGTACATACTTCACTTCCTCGATCAGCGGACGGCCCTTTTCCAGATAAAAGTCAACAAACGCCTTCACATGCGGTTTGAAAGCGCCTGATGTGGCGTTGACGTAGATGAAGATCGGGCGTGCCAGCGGCTGGTAAGTGCCATCCTCGATGGTTTGTTTGGATGGCAGAACTGCGGGCTTGCCTTCTTTCTCGATGACGGCAACAGCATCCAGCGTGTCTTTGTTTTCTTCGTAGTAGGCATAACCAAAGTAGCCCAGACCGCCCTCATTGCCTGCGACACCGCGTACCAGAACATTGTCGTCTTCAGATGCAGTGAAGTCGCCGCGGCTGGACTTTGATTTGCCGACGATGGCTTCGGTGAAATAATCGAACGTACCGGAATCGGCTCCGGGACCGAATAATGCAACAGGGCTGTCTGGCCAGGCCGGATTGACCTGTTTCCATGTTTTCACCTTGCCTTGGGCAGCTGGTTCCCACAGTTTCTTCAATTCGGCTACGGTCATTTTCTTGGCGAAGGAATTCTTCTTGTTGATGACTACCGTGATTGCGTCAAAAGCCACTGGCAATTCGATGAATTGCACGCCGTTGGCCTTGCACTCGTCGATTTCCTTTTGCAGGATGGGGCGTGAAGCGCCGGAGATATCGGTCTCACCGCGGCAGAACTTCTTGAAACCGCCGCCGGTGCCGGAAATTCCGACCGTGACCTTGGTTTTGGTGGCTTTCTGGAATTCTTCGGCAACTGCTTCGGTCACCGGGTAAACCGTGCTGGAGCCATCGATCTTGATAATTTTTTCGCTGGCAAAGGCAGCAGGGGATGAGAAGGCCGCTGCGACAACTGCAGCAACACTCAGGGTTTGTACGAGTTTGAATTGCATTACAACCTCCATCATTAAAAAAACGTTCAGCAAAGCACGGAATGTTTGCATCGCATGTTTGCGATAACGGGTGCACTTTAATGACGAAAGATGACGGTTTTGTGACAAATATTTAAAAAAGGCGGAACAGGGATATTGATGCAGCATGAAAAAACCCCGAGTTTAAGCTCGGGGCTCTTGCATTAATCCCGTTGCAATTGGGGTGACGAGAGTGTTAGATGCGTTTGAGGAGATCCTGGATCTTGACTCCGACCTGTGGCTCGCCATTGAATCCCGTGCCGGTCTTCCGGGCTTGCCAGTGTGCAATCACGGCGGCCTGCTCTTCATCTGGCAGCGGGATGAATTTGACTTCCTTGATCAGTTCTTCAGAATTCTCCAGATAGAAGTCAACAAAATCCCTGACATGCGGCGTTTCGGTCGATTTCACGTTGACATAGATAAACAGGGGGCGCGACAGCGGCTGGTAGCTGCCGTTCATGACATTTTCTTCCGATGGCGCAACTGCATTTTTGCCCGGTTCGGCGACGATGGGAACCGCCTTGATGGCTTCCTGATTCTCGGCAAAATAGGCAAATCCGAAGTAACCGATGGCACCGAGGTCGCCGCTCACGCCTCGCACGATGACATTGTCATCTTCTGATGCAGTAAAGTCGCCGCGGCTGGATTTTGCCTCGCCCATGATCGCTTCCGTGAAGTAGTCGAAAGTACCGGAGTCTGAGCCAGCTCCGTAGAGTCGTAGCGGCCTGTCCGGCCAAGCAGGATTGACCTGATTCCAGCTGGTGATGATGTTCTGTGCCGCCGGTTCCCACATGGTTCTGAGTTCGTCGACGGTCATGCTGGTAATGAAGTCATTGTCGGGATTGATGACTACGGTCAGCGCATCATAGGCGATCGGCAGCTCGATGTACTCGATGCCTGCTGCCTTGCAGGCTTCCATTTCCTTGTGCAGGATGGGGCGGGACGCCTGAGTGATGTCGACTTCACCACGGCAGAATTTCTTGAAACCGCCACCGGTACCGGAGATGCCGACAGTCGTTCTGATTTTTTTTGCCCGCTGAAATTCTTCCGCAACCGCTTCCGTGATCGGGAAAACCGTACTGGATCCATCAATCCTTACCAGGAAGGAGGCGCCCTTGTCTTCCGAACAGGCGCTGATGACGGCTACCAGCAAAATGATGGAGAGCGCTTGTTGCCACTTGCCAGTGGCAGATCTGGTCTGAATCGGATCGAGTCGCATGGGTGCCCCGGTGTGTTGAGTTGATGTGATGTGCATTTTAACAAAGGCATCGCCGGCTTTTCATAAATCAATTCATCTCTATAAGAGGCAGGCGGCCGCGATGCAAGCTTAATGTATAATTACGGCTTTTAAAATCAAACACATTCAATCAGTATCAGCGGAAAACAGAATCAGTATGGAAGCAGAGCACCTTAATCAGATCAGCCATCGTCTTGAAGACCTTGCGGAGCGCAGTCAGGCACTTCGGGGGTATCTTTGACTTCGAGAACAGGCAACAGCGTTTGCAGGAAGTCAGCCTGCTGCTGGAAGACCCCAATGTCTGGAACGACAATGAGCGTTCGCAGAAGCTGGGCAAGGAAAGACGCGAACTCGAATTCGTCATTAACAATCTTCTGAAAATCGAGCAAGGTCTGCGCGATGGCCGCGACCTGTTCGAGATGGCGCGTGAAGAGAACGATGACGAGACCTTGCTCAGCGTAGAAGC
>DLMX01000031.1:4899-22866 GCA_002479405.1 Methylophilaceae bacterium UBA7525 | reverse complement strand
GAGATGGACAGCAATAACTGCTTCATCGATATCCAATCCGGCTCCGGTGGTACCGAGGCGCAGGATTGGGCTTCCATGTTGCTGCGTATGTATCTGCGCTATTGTGAGCGACGCGGTTTCAAGGTCGAGGTGCTGGAAGTGACAGAAGGCGATACTGCCGGCATCAAGGGTGCTTCGCTCAAGGTGTCAGGCGATTATGCCTATGGTTATTTGCGTACCGAATCTGGTGTACACCGGCTGGTGCGCAAATCACCGTTCGATTCCGGTAATCGTCGTCATACCTCGTTCGCCAGTGTTTCTGTCTATCCGGAAGTCGATGATTCGATCGAGGTCACCATCAATCCGGCCGATCTGCGTATCGACACCTATCGCGCATCCGGTGCCGGTGGTCAGCACATCAACAAGACCGATTCTGCCGTGCGTATCACGCACGAGCCGACCGGTATCGTCGTCGCCTGCCAGAACGACCGTTCGCAGCATCGCAACAAGGATGAGGCGATGACCATGTTGAAGGCGCGCTTGTACGAGCTGGAACTGCGCAAGCGCAACGAGGAAAAACAGGCGCTGGAAGACGCCAAGACCGATATCGGCTGGGGTCACCAGATCCGCAGCTATGTGCTGGACCAGTCACGCATCAAGGATTTGCGTACCAACGTCGAAATCGGCAATACCCAGGGCGTGCTGGACGGCGACCTTGATCCATTTATATCCGAGAGTTTGAAGCAGGGAGTGTAGCGGTGAGCGAGCAAGAGAATTTACCAGTCGTCGATGAGAACCACGTGATCGCGGAGCGTCGCGAAAAACTGAAGGCGATCCGTGAAGCCGCCCAATCCAATGGCACTGCGGCTTTCCCCAACGACTTCAAGCCTGATTCCCAGGCTTCGGTCTTGCATGCCGAGTTCGGCGGTTTCGACAACGAAGTGTTGGAGCCGAAGGCTGTTGAGGTCAGCATTGCTGGCCGCATGATGCTGAAGCGCGTGATGGGCAAGGCCAGTTTCGCTACCGTGCAGGATAGCAGCGGCCGCATCCAGTTGTTTGTCTCCAGGGAGAATATTGGCGAAGAGCTTTATGATGCATTCAAGAAATGGGATATGGGCGATATCCTTGCCGCTGAAGGTGTGCTGTTCAAGACCAAGACCGGTGAACTTTCTGTCAAGGTGTCCAGGTTGCAACTGCTGACCAAGTCACTGCGCCCCTTGCCGGAAAAATTCCATGGTTTGCAGGATCAGGAAGCCAAGTATCGCCAGCGCTATGTGGATCTGATCGTTTCCGAAGAAACACGCGGGACCTTCATCGCCCGCAGCAAGGTGGTGTCGGAGATCCGTGCCTTCATGCTGGAAAACCAGTTCCTTGAAGTCGAGACCCCGATGTTGCACCCGATTCCCGGCGGCGCTTCGGCCAAGCCTTTTATCACGCATCACAACGCGCTGGACATGCAGATGTACATGCGCATCGCCCCGGAGCTTTATTTGAAGCGTCTCGTTGTGGGTGGCTTCGAGCGCGTGTTCGAGATCAACCGCAACTTCCGTAACGAGGGCTTGAGCGTACGTCATAATCCGGAATTCACGATGATGGAGTTCTACGCCGCCTATACCGATTATCTATGGCTGATGGATTTCACCGAACGCTGCATCCGTGCTGCAGCCATCGCAGCCTGCGGTTCTGCTGTCGTGCAGTATCAGGGCCGTGAACTGGATCTGAGCAAGCCGTTCGAACGTCTGACCATAGTCGGTGCCATCCAGAAATATGCACCGCAATACACGCTGGAACAGTTGCACGATACTGCGTTCCTGCGTGCGGAACTCCTGAAGTTTGGTGTCAAGCCATTTGATCATGCCGGTCTGGGCGCATTGCAATTGGCATTGTTCGAGGAAACGGCCGAAGCACAATTGTGGAATCCGACCTATATCATCGATTATCCGGTCGAGGTTTCGCCTCTGGCGCGTGCATCCGACAAGAATCCGGAAATCACCGAACGGTTCGAACTGTTTGTCACCGGCCGCGAGATTGCCAACGGATTCTCCGAGCTGAATGATGCCGAGGACCAGGCCGCGCGCTTCCATGCACAGGTGGCAGCGAAAGAGGCGGGGGATAATGAGGCAATGTATTACGATGCCGATTTTATCCGTGCGCTTGAATATGGCATGCCACCAACCGGCGGTTGTGGTATAGGCATCGACCGGCTGGTCATGCTGCTGACGGACAGTCCAAGCATTCGCGATGTGATTCTGTTTCCGCATATGCGACCAGAGCACCAAACATAGGCGTCAACATTTAACGACGCAGAAAGACACCTGCAATCAGCAAGTTGGCCGTAATGTCAGAAAAACCGTCGCTTAATAACGACGGTTTTTCTGTTTTTAAGCCCTTGTTCTTCTGTGTGAGTTCCCTATCTATCTGAATGGTATAGATTATTTTATTACGGCACAGGCGTTGCTATACGGTCTACGGAAGCGTATTCGGCGCCGATATTCAATCATTCAGAGAGGTCAGTATGTTAAACAAGCAAGGTCTTTTCAGTCGTCGCAATCAAACCGAAGAACCACGTCCGCCCGTGCTCAGTTCATTAAGTCAAATGAACGCACAGGACAAATTGAATTCGCAGGCCAGGAATGCGCAAGGTAAACCTTCTTCCCTGTCTCCCGGTCAACTGGCCGCAATGGAGTCGGCAACTTCTCCATCAAGCGCAGTTTCTGCTGGCGAAACCAAACCGGCTTCATCGCCTGTGGATCAGGCAAAGGCGGAACAAGGCGGAAGTCGCCTGATCGTTGGCCCTGATGTCAAGCTGAAGGGTGCAGAGATCCAGGATTGTGACACTCTGGTGGTGGAGGGCCGGGTTGAGGCTACCATGGATAGCCGCGTGATACAGATCACTTCCAATGGTTCGTTCTCCGGTAAGGTGGGCATCGATGTTGCTGAGATATACGGCAGTTTTGACGGTGAATTAACTGCACGCAGTCAGCTCATTATTCACTCAACCGGTCGAGTCAGCGGGAAGATTCGCTATGGCAAGATATTCATCGAAGAAGGTGGTGAATTATCCGGAGACATTGGCTCCATCAATGTCCAGGAGAATTCCATGGATAAATTGGGTGTTCCTCGTCTGCCTCAAGGTGCAAAATAAAAAAGTTGGGTAGGGGAAATTTTCATTGAAGTCCTGTAAATCCAGCGAGCCTTGATTATCTATAATCTGAAACGGATGGTTTTCTAAAGTTAAATCAATCATCTGGATAATGCTCTGTTATATTTGATGAGCGCATTGATTGTTGTTTTCTTGCAACAATCAATGCGCTTTTTCATTTTGCGTCATCAATCTGTCACACAAGTTTCGCAGAATCGCTCCCGTGTTGAATTTCAACCCAATGATTTTTTAACCAGGAGTATGACGAATGAAACAAGCAAAACTACGTGGCGTGATTGCTGCCGTATCAGGTGCTCTGCTGATGGGCTTCGGTGCAAACGCCATGGCCGATTCGACTGACGATATCGTCAATGCCTTGATTGCCAAGGGTGTATTGACAGAAGAAGAAGGTTCCCTGTTGCTGAAAGGTCGCGCCGGCGAAAAGGAAGCCGCCGAGAAGAGGAACAAGAACGCAGTTACTGCTACTTACAAGGACGGCATCGTCATTGGTACCGAGGATGGCAAGAACAGCCTGACGATTAATGGCCGAGTACATTTTGACGCTAGAACCTATACAGGGTATGACGAGGATGACAAGGGTAACAACGCAATAACGGCAGCCAGCTCTCGTGGTGCAGATACCTATGATGTGCGCCGTGCACGTATCGGCGTTAAAGCTAAATTTCTTGAGCACTATGAAGGTGAAGTCGTGCTGAATGGTACAGGCTCAGCTCCGGTTCTGGACGTTGCATACCTGAACGTGGCCTGGTGGAAACCCGTGCAATTCCGCGTCGGTCAATTCAAGATGCCGTTCAGTCTGGAACAGCTGACTAGTTCAAACAACATCGATTTTATCGAGCGTAGTTTTGTTGATGCCTATATTCCAGGCAAGGAAATTGGCGCCATGGTGCATGGTTCGCCATGGAAGGGTGTTACATACGCTCTGGCAACTTCAAATGGCCGCGGTCAAAACGGCGTTGAAAGCGATGTTCGTGTGGATAACAAGGACATCATCGGTCGTGCAACGATCAACTTTGCCGAAATTATGGGCAACCAAAATATGGTATTGCATGTGGGTGGGGCTTTCTCGGAAGGTGATGTTTCCGGTGCGGATGGTACGGCTGTATTCGGTGGCGACAGAAGCACTGAAGCCAGAGGTAATCGCTTCTTCAGAGTGCCTTCGCTCGTAAGCTCTGCTGGAGCTAATGATCTGAACCAGGATATGAAAGTTGACCGTAGCCGTCTGGGATTTGAAACCGCATTGGCATATGGCCCTTTCAAGGTTCAAGGCCAATGGGTAAATAATGAATTTGAATTTGATGGCGAAGATCGTAACTATGATCCTGAAATCAAGACCTGGTATGCAGAAGCCTTGTGGACAATTACTGGTGAGACACATGCCAGTCGATATAGAAACGGTGTGTTCGGTAGTCTGAAACCAAAAAATAACTTCGACCCCAAGACCTTCTCAGGTGGCGCATGGGAAGTCGGTGTCCGTTATAGCAAGTTTGATGGAAGCGATTTCAACACGGTCGGTTTGGTTCAAGGTGTTAGCAAAGAAGGTGCGATCAATGGTGATGGCGCACGTGGTTACGAGAAAGCCAAAACTTTGACGGCAGGTATCAAATTCGTGCCTAACCCTCATGTAAGATTTATGCTGGACTATGTGAAGACTGATTGGGATGATTATTTTGGTGATCCTGCTGCTGAGATCTCGGGTTTCGGTGTGAATGGTAAGGCTGAGAAAGATGAAAAGGCCATCCTGTTCCGTACCCAGTTCGCGTTCTAAGCAGTTGTAACACCCGCTCCTGTTGTACGGTAGCAACACAAGGCCCGCGTAAGCGGGCCTTGTGTTTTATGGCGATGCCGGTTTGTTGCCAGTTCTGGATTGTCACAAAAAATTCAAATTTGATTGGAAAAATTACCCTTAATATTGATGCGCGTTCAATTTCAATAATGAAAGTGTCATATGAAGATTGGTAAGCCGGAATACATGAAAAAAGCGCTACTGTTGAGCGAAGAAGAACAGCAGAAGGTGATGTCACGCATGAGCGGCAAGCTGCCCAAGCGTCTGTTCAAGGAAAAACTGAGTGTGGAAGATGCGATTGCGATTCAGCTTGAAATCGAAGAGGAGCAGTTGGCGGAATGGCGCAAGAACTGGGCGAAGATCAAAAAACAGGATGGCGAAAAGAAGGCCAAGGCTGAAGCAAAGCCGGCTGCAAAGGCCGACAAACCTGCGATGCCGACATCTGCCGGGACAGCTGCCAAAAAAGCCGCTAAGCCGGTCGCCGCTGTCAAAGCTTCAGCAAAATCCACGCCGGCCGCAGCCAAGTCAGCAGCTGCCGGCAAGCAGGCCAAGCCAAGCTGAACTGAGTCTCAGCGGTGGCCTTCTTTGGCCATGTTGATGGAATATCGGGGGATTTCGACGACCAGATCCTGGTCGTCGACTATTGCCTGGCAGGACAGGCGTGAGTTGGGTTCCAGTCCCCAGGCTTTGTCCAGCAGGTCTTCCTCATTCTCGGCCGCCGGATTCAGGGAGTTATAACCTTCACGTACGATGACATGGCAGGTCGTGCAGGCGCAGACCTTGTCGCAGGCATGGTCGATATCGATGTCGTGATTCAGCAGGTTGTCGCAGATGGAAACGCCTTTTTCGGCCTCGAAGGCGGCGCCTTCAGGACATAGTTCTACGTGCGGCAGTACAATGATTTGTGGCATTCCTGATTCCTACAGTTCCAGTGAGTTCAGTTTCTGGCCAGCCAGTGCCTTGCGTACCGAGGCGTCCATGCGTTTTGCAGCGAATTCCTCGGTAGCGTGGTTGAGCGCTTCGACCGCATCGTGAATCGCGTGGCTGTTGCCGGTTTCCATCAGATTGCGCAGTTGTTCCATATTGGCTTTTATCTGTTTTCTCTCGGTTTCCGAGAGCAGTTCGCCGTCCTGCTTCAAGGCGTAAGTGATTGCTTCCAGCAGACGCTCGGCATCCACACGGGCTTCCTGCAATGCCCGCGCATGCTTGTCTGACTCGGCTGCATTGAAGGAGGATTGCAGCATGTCGGCGATCTCGTCCTCGCTGAGGCCGTACGATGGTTTGACTGTGATGTGGGATTCCACGCCGCTGGTCTGTTCTCTGGCAGTTACGGACAGCAGACCGTCCGCATCCACCTGAAAAGTCACGCGTATGCGTGCAGCACCCGCCGCCATAGGCGGTATGCCGCGTAATTCAAAGCGAGCCAGCGAGCGGCAGTCCGATACCAGTTCACGCTCGCCCTGGACGACATGGATGCTCATGGCGGTCTGGCCATCCTTGAAGGTGGTGAAATCCTGCGCGCGTGCGATCGGCAGTGTCGAATTGCGCGGGATGACGCGCTCGGTCAGTCCGCCCATGGTTTCAAGGCCAAGCGAAAGTGGGATGATGTCCAGCAACAGCAGGTCGTTCTCGCTGCGGTTGCCGGCCAGTACATTGGCCTGAATTGCCGCACCCAGGGCAACGACCTTGTCCGGATCAAGATTGGTCAGAGGGTCCTGACCGAAGAACTCGGCGACAGCATGACGTACCTGCGGCATGCGCGTGGCGCCGCCGACCATGACGATGCCTTTGACATCTTCCACGGCAAGACTTGCATCACGCAGTGCCTTGCGGGTTGGATTGAGAGTCTTGGCGATCAGGTGTTGTGTCAGTTCCTTCAGTTTGGCGCTGGTCAGCGTCAGATCGACCAGATCGCCGCTTTTCAGGATACTGGTGATGCGCGCTTCGGCATGATCAGTCAGCCATTCCTTGGCTTCGCGCGATTTGGTCAGCAGCAAGCGGGTATCTTCCGGATTGATGGGCGGCAACTTGGCTTGCTCCAGTATCCAGCAGAAGATACGACGATCGAAATCATCGCCGCCCAGTGCCGAATCGCCATTGGTCGCCAGCACCTCGAACACGCCTTTGGAAAGGCGCAGGATGGAGACATCGAAAGTGCCGCCTCCCATGTCGTAGATGACATAGACGCCTTCCGAAGCATTATCCAGGCCGTAGGCAACAGCAGCAGCAGTGGGCTCGTTCAGCAGGCGCAGCACCGTCAAACCCGCCAGGCGCGCGGCATCTTTGGTAGCCTGGCGTTGAGCATCGTCGAAATATGCCGGGACAGTGATGACTGCACCGGTCAGTTCGCCACCGAGAGCTTTTTCTGCTCGCTGTTTCAGCACCTTGAGAATTTCTGCCGAAACTTCCACCGGACTTTTCTTGCCGGCGCGGGTCTGGATCTGCAGCATGCCCGGTGTGTCGACGAATTTGTAAGGCAACTGTGCGATATCGGCGACATCTTTCAGCCCTCGACCCATGAAGCGTTTGACCGAAACGATGGTGTTATGCGGATCCTGGCTTTGCTGCGACTGAGCAGAGTAGCCAACCTCCACACTGCCATCCGGCAGGTAGCGCACGACCGACGGCAAAAGCGCATGTCCTTCCTCATCGTGCAGGACTGTACTCATGCCGCTGCGTACGGTGGCAACCAGCGAGTTGGTGGTGCCAAGGTCAATGCCCACTGCCAGTTTGTGCTGGTGTGGTGCTGCGCTCATGCCGGGTTCGGCGATTTGTAATAGGGCCATGGGTTAAATTCTACATCCTGTCGGCGGTTTTCAGGCATCTTCCAGTTTGGAGATAGCCTGTTCGATGTCTGCTTGTACCTTGTCGATAAAACTGAGTTTCCTGACGGTGCCGGAAGCCTGCTCATATGCCCGGTTTTCATCCAGTTGCTGCTGCAGATCCTGCTGAAATTGACTGGAAGATTTGCGCATCTCGGTCAATAGCCGTTCCAGTGCATCGATGTCATGGGCATCCGTTGCTTCTTCCATGGCTTCGCGCCATTCCATCTGCAACATCAGAAAGTCGCCGGGCATGGCAGTATTGCTGTCTTCCTGGGTGTCGATGCCTTGCAGTTGCAAAAGATAGCGTGCGCGCGAAGTCGGGTTCTTCAGCGTCTGGTAGGCCTCGTTGGCCAGTGTAGCGAGTTGCATCGACTTCAGCCGCTCTGCGCCGGAAGCAGCAGCAAAACGGTCAGGATGGACCTCGCTTTGCACCTTGCGAAACTGCTGGTTGAGCCTGTCCGGATCGATGCAGAATTGCACCGGCAGGTCAAACAATTCGAAATGATTTTTAGTGGTGCTCCGAGTCATTTATGGCTCATGTCCGGGTCATGGTAGATACAGTTTGCTGGGCGTCTTTGCGCATGCAGCACATTAAAGCAATAGGCCACACGCTTTGTGTGGCTGCGAAAGCAGAATGACTGGTGGAAAACCTGTGTGATAATCCGGCTCTAGACGGTAAAGCTCTCGCCACAGCCGCATTCGTCCTTGACGTTCGGGTTGTTGAACTTGAAACCCTCGTTCAGGCCTTCCTTGGCAAAATCCAGCTCGGTGCCGTCGATATAGACCAGACTCTTGGGGTCGATGATAACCTTGATGCCGCGGCTTTCGAAAACGATATCCTCGGGTTTTGTTTCATCCACGAACTCAAGTGTGTAAGCCATGCCGGAGCAGCCTGTGGTTTTGACGCCCAGGCGCAGGCCGATGCCCTTGCCGCGGTTGGCAAGGAACTTCTCCACGCGCTTGGCAGCTGTTTCTGTCAGGGTGATGGCCATGCCTTACGCTACCTCTTTGTCCGTCTGTTTGGCTTTCAGATCCGCCACGGCTGCCTTGATGGCGTCTTCCGCCAGCACGGAGCAGTGGATCTTGACCGGAGGCAATGCCAGTTCTTCCGCAATGGCGGAATTCTTGATCTGCGCTGCCTCGTCCAGTGACTTGCCCTTGAGCCATTCCGTTACCAGTGAGCTGGAAGCGATCGCGGAACCGCAGCCATAGGTCTTGAACTTGGCATCTTCGATGATGCCGCTGTCGTTGACCTTGATCTGCAGTTTCATGACGTCGCCGCAGGCCGGCGCACCGACCATGCCGGTCCCGACATGCGGGTCGCTTTTGTCGAGTGAACCGACATTACGCGGGTTTTCGTAGTGGTCCAATACCTTGTCTGAATATGCCATTTTGTATTCCTTTCAGTTACTGTGAAGGGTGAAGGGGGAAGGGAATGCGCTTTCTGTGCTCAAGGGTGAGGGAGATGTTTTGCCCCTTTACCCTTAACCCTTCTCCTTTCACGGTATTTTAGTGAGCTGCCCACTCTACCTTGGACAGATCAATCCCCTCCAAGTGCATTTCCCACAATGGTGAGAGTTCGCGCAACTTGCCGATCTTGCTTTTCATCAGTGCTACCGTGTAATCGATATCTTCTTCCGAGGTGAAACGGCCGATCGAGAAACGGATGGAGCTGTGTGCGAGTTCGTCCGAGCGACCAAGTGCGCGCAGCACGTAACTGGGTTCAAGGCTGGCAGAAGTACATGCCGAGCCGGAGGAGACCGCGATATCCTTGACCGCCATAATCAGCGATTCACCTTCGACGAAATTGAAGCTGATGTTCAAATTGTGCGGCACACGCTGCTTGAGGTCGCCGTTGACGTAGACCTCGTCGATCTCCTGCAGGCCGTTCAGCAGTCTGTCGCGCAGGCGGCGAATGCGGGCGTTTTCCAGCTCCATTTCCTCGCGGGCAATACGGAAGGCCTCGCCCATACCGACGATCTGGTGCGTCGCCAGCGTGCCGGAGCGCAGGCCGCGTTCATGACCGCCACCGTGCATCTGTGCTTCCAGGCGCACACGCGGTTTGCGACGCACATACAGCGCGCCTATGCCCTTGGGGCCGTATGTCTTGTGCGCGGAAAAACTCATGAGATCGACCGGCAGTATCTCCAGATCGATGGCGACCTTGCCGGTAGCCTGGGCGGAATCCACGTGGAAGATGATGCCATGTTCGCGGCAGAGGTTGCCGATGGCTTCGATGTCCTGAATCACGCCGATTTCGTTGTTGACCAGCATGACTGAGGCCAGCACGGTATCCGGCCGGATCGCTGCCTTGAACTTCTCGATATCCACCAGGCCATTCGGCTCCGGTTGCAGGAAAGTGGCTTCGAAACCAAGACGTTCCAGTTCGCGTACCGGGTCGATGACGGCCTTGTGCTCGGTTTGTACGGTGATGATGTGTTTGCCCTTGCCACTGTAGAAGTGGGCTGCGCCCTTGATCGCCAGATTGTTCGATTCGGTTGCACCGGAAGTCCAGATGATCTCGCGTGGGTCGGCGTTGACCAGCTTCGCCACTTCCTCACGGGCGTTCTCGACTGCCTTTTCTGCCACCCAGCCGAAGGAGTGGCTGCGCGAGGCGGGGTTACCGAAGTGTTCGGTGAGGTAGGGGATCATTTTTTCCGCAACGCGTGCATCTACTGGCGTGGTGGCGGAATAATCCAGATAGATTGGAGTTTTAACAGACATCATTGATCCTAAATTAAATAACTTTCAACTACTTATACTGCAATGGCGGTCAATTGCCGCAACCTTGTAACTTCATGCTCAAGCACGGCCAGGAACGCATCGATCTGCTCACGGCTGTTTTGCATGCCCAGACTGACACGAACTGCGCCTTTGGCCAAATCATGCTCAACTCCCATGGCCAGCAGCGTGCTGCTAGGTTCAGCGCTGTCGCTGGAGCAGGCGGAACCGCTGGCAACGGCAAACTCCCTGCGGTCCAGCGCCATGACCAGTGTCTCGCCATCAATCTCGTTGAAGGCGAAGAAGCTGGTATTTGGCAGCCGTTCGACAGTTGCGCCGAATATCACTGCTCCCAGCTTGTTCAGGCCATTCTCCAGACGCTGACGCAACGGGCGGATATGGCTGTCGTGCTGTGATAGTCTGGCCTGAATCAGTTCGCACGCCGCGCCGAACCCGACAATGGCTGCGACATTTTCGGTACCGCTACGCAAACCGCGCTCCTGGCCACCGCCATGAATAATCGGCTGGATATCAATGCGCTTGTCCAGAATCAAGGCACCGGCGCCCTGTGGGCCGTTGATCTTGTGCGAAGATAATGTCATCGCATGTACATTCAGTTCGGCGAAATCTACCTTGACCTTGCCTAGTGCCTGCACCGCATCGGTATGCATGGTAACGCCATGACGCCTCGCAATTTCGGCAAGTTCCGCCACCGGTTGCATGACGCCGGTTTCGTTATTGGCCAGCATGACAGAGGCGATGCTGGTTTCCGTATTCAATAGCGCGCCAAGCTGATCCGTTCTCACCATGCCGCTTTCATTGACGCCCAGCAGGGAATGTTTCCAGCCGCGTTGTTTCATGGCCAGCGAAGGGCGGTGCACGCAAGGATGCTCAATCGCGCTGGTGACGATTTGACTGATGCCATAACAGCTGGCGATGCCGGTAATCGCCAGATTATTGGCTTCAGTGCCGCCTGAGGTGAAGATCACCTGAGACGGGTGTGCGTTCACTGCATTGGCCACCTGTTCGCGCGCACGTTCGATAGCGCTTCTGGCATGCCGTCCGAAACTGTGGCGGCTGGTGGGGTTGCCGTGCTGTTGTGTCATGAAGGGCAACATCGCTTCCAGCACAGCCGCATCCAGTGCGGTTGTAGCGTTATGATCGAAATAGATGTTTGTGCCGATCATGTCAGTCAGCTCAGGCAGGCACTGCCTCAATAACAGGTTGCATCGGGCATGGACGGTTGCCCATGACCAGTTTCTTGCCTTCGACCTGCGAGGCTACCAGGTCGGCCAGTGTTACGCCGGACAGGTATTCCAGTATTTTGCTGTTAAGCGTGGTCCAGAGATCGTGTGTCATGCAGCGGCGGTCTTCATGGCAATTTTCGTGGCCGCCGCATTGGGTGGCATCGATCAGTTCATCGACTGCGCTGATGATCAGCGAAACGGATATCTCATTTTGGCTTTTAGCCAGGCGGTAGCCGCCACCAGGGCCGCGCACGCTTTTGACCAGGCCATTGCGGCGCAAGCGGCTGAATAATTGTTCGAGATAGGAAAGCGATATGTTCTGGCGCTCACTGATACCGGCCAGGGTCACTGGCTTGTCGTGTTCGTTCAGCGCGAGATCGAGCATCGCGGTGACGGCAAAACGGCCTTTGGTTGTTAATCGCATGACATGGTTTCCTGAAGTATTTTGGTATTCATTCACGCCCTTACGGTCCATAGAATCCAGTAAAGACGCTGTTTTCACCTTAATTTCACTATTGAAATCCAGACGAAATTCTAGAATACCTTATTACTTTAGTCAACTATTTTATTGAGATGGTTCACATCAAAGGCCTTGCCGACTTCCGCATCCGTTTCAACGTCTGCGCCCAGCTTGGCGAGCTGCTCCATGACTTCCTGCAGCTTCTGGTCCTGTTTGGCCGCATGGTCGAGCAAGGCATGAATTGCCTTGGCCATCGGGTCATTCATGTTGTCGCTGACGGCGTAAGCAGAAAAGCCGATTTTTTTTGCCATATCATCGCGTTGCTGGGTTTTGGCTTCGTCGAGAATGCGCGCCGGGATGCCCACAGCGGTGGCATCTGCCGGTACATCCTTGACGACCACGGCGTTGGAGCCGATCTTGGCATTGGCACCTATGATGATAGGGCCGAGCACCTTGGCGCCGGCGCCAATTACTACGCCCGTTTCCAGCGTCGGGTGGCGTTTGCCTTTGTTCCATGAAGTGCCGCCCAGCGTCACGCCATGATAAAGCGTGCAATCGTCACCGATGACGGCGGTTTCGCCTATGACCACGCCCATGCCGTGGTCGATGAAGACGCGACGTCCAATGGTGGCGCCTGGATGGATCTCGATGCCGGTGAGCCAGCGGGCGATATGCGAGCTGAAACGCGCCAGCCAGTAGAACCGGTGCTTCCAGATCCAGTGGGAGAAGCGGTGCATGATGAGGGCATGCACGCCGGGATAGGTCGTCAGTATTTCCCAGCGGGTTCTGGCTGCCGGATCACGTTCAAAAACAACGCTGATATCTTCTTTTAATTGACTGAACATACGGTATTCTGACACAAAAACTTGACTATTTTAATCGGCAATTTTCGTGGCCGGGGTGGATTCGCATGCTGCCTGTTCAGCCGGCTTCTTCATGCCGGTCTTGCTGCCGATCACGCGCGGTGAAACCGTCAGTTTCAGCACGCCGCGGAGAATATTGACTTCTTCTTTCTCCAGATTGGCCCGCGCGTAGATGCGACGTACGCGCTGCATCAGTTTTTTCGGCTGCTCCGGGTTGTAATAGCCGATCTGGATCAACACTTCTTCCAGATGCCGGTAAAACTTTTCCAATTCGTCGCTGGTGGCCAGCGGTCCTGTTTTGGCCATTTGTGTGGCATCCTGGCTCAAACCCGCCATGCGAAGCTCATAACACATGACCTGTACTGCGGCAGCCAGGTTGAGCGAGGAGAACTCGGGATTGGCAGGAATCATCGCCAGTAGCTGACAGAGGTCGAGCTCGGCATTGGAAAGACCGCTCATCTCCGTACCGAAGACCAGTGCGACCTCCTGCCCGGAGGCGACTGAAACTGCGCGTTCTGCCGCCTGCCGCACAGGTAGCAGCTCATGTGAGAGCTGCCGTTTGCGTGCACTGAGGCCAATGACCAGCGCGCAGTCTTCAAGCGCCTGTTCCAGCGTGTCGCATACCGTGGCATTCTGCAATAGATCGGCTGCACCGGTCGCCATCACGGTGGCATGGGCATCCGGGAAAGAGGCGGGGGATACCAGATAGAGCCGCGACAGGCCCATCGTCTTCATGGCGCGGGCAGCAGCCCCGATATTGCCAGGGTGGCTGGTCTGGCAGAGGACGATCCGGAAACGATCCGGCAAGTTAGGTTTGGAAGTCATGGCATTAGGCTTAACCCTGATTATCCATCAGGCGGCCTTTCAGGCCTGCACGAGTGTTGGCGGCCAGTTTACGGTCATTTTTGCCGATCGCTCGGCGTCCATAGGTCAAACTATGGACTTCTCTCAATCGACAAAACTGCCTCGTAACCTGCCTCGCCATCATCTCGCGCCCTAATGAATAATCTAGGTTAAAATGCTATTTTAACAGCTCTTTAATATCGTCTCGCGTGGAAAAAGCACGTGGACACTCGCAGAAAGTGATTTATGCATCCGATGTTGACCATTGCGGTGAAAGCCGCGCGCCGTGCAGGCAGTATCATCAGCCACGCATCCCAGGACGTTGGCGCACTGAAAATCCGCAGCAAAACCTACAACGACTTCGTCAGCGAGGTCGACCATGCCGCCGAGCGTGTCATTATCGACACACTGAAAGACGCTTATCCGACCCATGGTTTTCTGGGGGAGGAGAGTGGCAACAGCAACGAGGATGCCGAGAATATCTGGATCATCGATCCGCTCGACGGCACTACCAACTTTCTGCACAACTTCCCGCAATATTGCGTTTCCATCGCCCTGATGCAAAAGGGTCAACTCACCCAGGCTGTGGTCTACGACCCGAACCGCAACGATCTGTTCACTGCCACCAAGGGCCGTGGCGCATTCCTCAATGATCGTCGCATCCGTGTCACCAACCGCTTGAAACTGCAGGAATCCATCATCGGTACCGGTTTCCCGTTTCGTGACTTTACGCATCTTGATGCCTACCTCGCCATGTTCAAGGATATGGTGAAGAAAACCTCGGGCATCCGGCGTCCCGGCTCCGCTGCGCTGGACCTGGCTTATGTCGCTGCCGGCTGGTATGACGGTTTCTGGGAGATCGGCCTGTCCAAGTGGGATATCGCAGCCGGTGCACTGCTGGTGCAGGAGGCCGGCGGTATCGTTGGTGACTTTGAAGGCAATGAGAGCTGGATTGACAGTGGTAACATCGTCGCCGCCAATCCCAAGGTGTTTGCACAGATATTGCAAACCATCACGCCGCACCTGACGCCGGAACTCAAATCACCGACCCAGAGCTAGACCTCCTTGAGCGACGACAGCCTGCAACAGCATACACCCATGATGCGCCAGTACTGGGGCATCAAGGCGCAATATCCGGACATGCTGCTGTTTTATCGCATGGGCGACTTTTACGAGTTGTTTCATGAGGATGCGGAAAAGGCGGCGCGTCTTCTGGGCATCACGCTGACCCGGCGAGGCAGTTCCAATGGCGAGCCGATCAGGATGGCCGGCGTACCTTATCATGCGGCCGAACAGTATCTGGCCAAGCTGGCCAAAATGGGCGAGGCGGTCGCCATCTGCGAGCAGGTAGGGGATCCCGCCAAGTCCAAGGGGCCGGTCGAGCGCCAAGTGACCCGCATACTGACGCCGGGCACACTGACCGATGGCGCGTTGTTGGATGAATCGCGCAATAACCTGCTGATGGCCATTGCTCCTGGTGATGGTTTGTTGGGCCTGGCCCGCATCAACCTGGCTTCCGGACAGTTCATCTTGAATGAGATTGCTCCCGGTTTGCTGGCGCAGGAGCTGCAGCGAATTGCCCCAGCGGAGCTGTTGCTGGCGGACGATTTCTCGCATGCTGCGGTCGATGTCATCAAATGCAGCAAGAAGCGGCTCGCGTCCTGGCAGTTTGATGCAGATTCTGCCCTGCAAACCCTTATCAAGCAGTTTGAAACCCATGATCTTGCCGGTTTCGGTGCTGGCGATCTGACGGCAGCTGTGGCCGCAGCCGGCGCCTTGCTGGATTACGTCAAGCATACCCAGCGCACGACCCTGCCGCATATCACCAGTTTGCAGGTGGAGCAGAGCCAGGATTACATCCAGCTCGATGCCGCTACCCGCCGCAATCTGGAAATCGACCAGACCCTGCAGGGTGAAGCCAAGCCTACGCTGTATTCCTTGCTGGACACGACGCGGACTGCGATGGGTGCGCGTCTGTTGCGGCACTGGCTGCATCACCCGTTGCGCGATGTGCAGGCCATCAATGACAGACAGCAAGCGGTCGGTGCATTGCTCGGATTGGATTGCCAGCCACTCAGGATGTTGCTGTCCGGAGTAGGCGATATCGAGCGTATCAGTGCGCGTATCGCGTTAAAAACGGCACGACCGCGAGATTTGTCAGGCTTGCGTGATAGCCTGCAGCAACTCCTTCTGTTGCAAGCGGCGGTGCAGCCTGATGCGCCAATGTTGCAGCGACTTGCTGCCGGGATGCAGCCGCCACAGACCGTTATTTCGCTGTTGCAGGCGGCGATCAGGCAGGAGCCGGCAGCGCTATTGCGCGAAGGTGGCGTCATCGCCGATGGTTACGATGCCGAGTTGGATGAATTACGAAGCCTGCAGACTAACCATGGTGATTTTCTGTTGCAATTCGAGTCGCAGGAAAAAGAGCGCAGCGGTATTGCCAATCTGAAGGTGGAATACAACAGCGTGCACGGTTTCTATATTGAGATCAGTCGTACGCAGGCAGAGAATGCGCCACCGGAATACAGGCGCCGGCAGACCCTGAAAAATGTCGAGCGCTTCATCACGCCTGAATTAAAAGCTTTCGAAGACAAGGTGCTTTCCGCCAACGAGCGTGCCTTGAGTCGGGAAAAGGCGCTGTATGAGGAGATTCTGCAAGCCTTGCTGCCGCACATTCCGGACCTGCAGCGCAATGCCGCTGCCGTGGCGCAACTGGATGTTTTAAGCACTTTCGCAGAGCGGGCAGAGGCCTTGAGTTATGTCGCACCGGAGTTCAGTCAGGAAGCCGGCCTCGAAATCGCGGGCGGACGTCACCCGGTCGTTGAACAGATTGCACAACCGTTCATTGCCAACGACGTTGCACTCAGCCCCTATCGCCAACTGTTGCTGATAACCGGACCCAACATGGGCGGTAAATCGACCTTCATGCGGCAGACCGCATTGATCGTCCTGCTGGCGCATTGCGGTTGCTATGTGCCTGCGGTTTCTGCGCGCATGGGTACTATCGACCGTATCTTTACGCGCATCGGTGCATCGGACGATCTGGCCGGTGGCCGTTCGACCTTCATGGTGGAAATGACCGAGACTGCCAACATTCTGCACAACGCGACGCAACACAGCCTTGTGTTGCTTGATGAGATCGGCCGCGGTACTTCGACCTTCGATGGCCTGTCACTGGCCTGGGCGGTTGCACGTCAGTTGCTGGAGAAGAATCGCAGCTATACCTTGTTTGCCACGCATTATTTCGAGTTGACGCGCATCGTCGAAGAATTCAAGCAGGCGGCGAATGTGCATCTTGATGCGGTCGAGCATGACAAGGGCATTGTCTTCCTGCATCGGGTGGAAGAGGGGCCGGCCAGCCAGAGTTATGGCTTGCAGGTCGCCCAGCTTGCAGGCATCCCCAAGTCAGTGGTGAACATGGCAAAACGCAAGCTGACGCAACTCGAGCAGCAGAATATCCAGGGTGGGCCGCAGGGCGATATGTTTGCGGAGTCTGAAGCTCCGAAAGATGCTCCTCAACATCCTGCGGTGATGGAACTGGAGACGATAGAGCCGGATGAACTGACGCCGCGTCAAGCATTGGAGGTGCTCTATCGACTGAAAAAGCTGGTCTAGTGCAATTGCTGGTGCTGACCTGGAAATGAAAACGGCTGACGATGAATTCGTCAGCCGTTTTTTGTTTTGCAGCCGGTCTTAGTGGTGATGACCGCCGGCACCGTGCACATGCCCGTGCTCGACTTCTTCCTTGCCTGCCGAACGTACGCCGGTGACAGTGGCCTTGAACAGGACGCGTTCGCCGGCCCATGGATGGTTGCCGTCGACCACGACCTTGCCGTTCTGAATATCGGTCACCGTGTAAAGAATGACCTCCCCTGATTCGTCTTCGCCTTCGAATTGCATGCCTACTTTCAGCTCACTGGTCGGGAATGCAGAGGCCGGCTCTATCTGAACCAGTTCTTCATCGTAGTCGCCGAAGGCGTCAGCAGGTTCCAGCGTGATCTCGATCGTATCGCCGATGGACTTGCCGTGCATTTCCTCTTCCACGCGCGGGAAAATATTGTCGTAGCCGCCGTGCAGGTA
>DLMX01000031.1:364-4733 GCA_002479405.1 Methylophilaceae bacterium UBA7525 | reverse complement strand
GGTTCTGCGCTGGATTCAAGCACATTGCCTTCGCTATCGCGCAGTTCGTAAGTCATTGAAACAACAGTATTCATGGCAATTTGCATGATAAAAAACCTTCTTTAGATTGATTTAATGAGATTCAGTATTTCCTGGGCGTGTCCTTTTGCGANNTCCTTCTCTTGCCAGACCCCGTATTTCTTGCATACCTTGCCATCTTCATCAGCTACCAGTTGTATGCTCAGGCCATGCTTGTCGCGAAAGCTGCCGTGGGTGATACAGTCATCCGGGCTGACGCCGATGACTACCGTGTTGAGTCCGCAAAACTCTTCTTCGAGGTCGCTGAACTCGATCGCTTCAACTGTACAGCCCGGAGTATCGTCCTTGGGGTAAAAATAGAGCACAACGGTTTTGCCGCGCAATCTGGAAAGTTTGAACATTTCCATATCGGCATCAGGCATGGAGAAATCAGGGGCGAGATCGCCAATCTGCAGCATAGGAGATTTTCTCAATGACGGTAGCCTGATTCTAACCCATTTCTATCTGCGGTTTGCAATGCGCTATCATGTCATCATGAAAAAATCCCTGAAAATCCCTCCACGCTCCGCCGATCAGAAAGTCCTGCTGGGTGGTATCTCACCCAAACAGTTTTTACGGGAATACTGGCAGAAAAAGCCTTTGCTGATACGGCAGGCTATTCCCGGATTCAAGGGGATTCTGGAGCCTGATGAGCTTGCAGGCCTTGCCTGCGAGGATGACGCACAATCCCGGTTGGTTAGATTTTCGCGCGGCAATTGGGTGTTGGAAAATGGCCCGTTTGCTGAGGATCGCTTTGCCAGGCTGCCTAAATCCAACTGGGCGCTACTGGTGCAAGGCGTTAATCACCATCTGATCGAGGCGGCAGATCTGTTGCAGCGCTTCAATTTCATCCCGCATGCCAGGCTGGATGATCTGATGGTGAGTTTTGCGCCGAATGGCGGTGGTGTCGGCCCGCACTTCGACTCCTATGACGTGTTTCTGCTGCAGGGGATGGGTAAACGTCGCTGGCGTGTCAGTGCCCAGCAGGATCTGACTTTGGTTGAGGGTGCGCCGCTTCGTATCCTCAAGCATTTCGACACGCAGCAGGAGTATGTGCTGGAAGCCGGGGACATGCTGTATCTGCCGCCGCACCTTGCTCATTGGGGGGTTGCGATCGGTGATTGCATGACCTATTCGATCGGTTTCAGGGCGCCCTCGATGCAGGAACTGGCAAATCATTTCCTCGGCTATCTGCAGGAAAATATATCACTGGAGGGCATGTACAGCGATCGTGATCTGACTCTGCAGAAGCATGCAGCGGAAATCGGTGATGACATGGTCAGGCGTATCTACGGTAGCCTGAAGAAAATCCGCTGGAACAAGACGATGGTCGGCGATTTTCTCGGGCAATATCTTTCCGAGCCCAAGCCGCATGTCGTTTTTAGCCCGCCGGCCGAAATCAGCCTGGAACGCTTTCACAAAAACCTCATGCGCACGGGTTTGCAACTGGACCTGAAGAGCCAAGCGCTGTTTCATGCGAAGACTTTCTATATCAACGGTGAGCGCGTGGTCATGCAACCCGGCTGGTCGGCATGCCTGAAATCTCTGGCGGATGACAGGAGGCTGTCGGCTGAGTCGCTTCAGCATCCGGATAAGGAGTTGCTGGCACAACTGCATCAGTGGTATCTCGCAGGATATCTGCATTTGTCGGAGGCTGAACGAGGTATGCGCCATGACTGACAATCATGAACTAATTCCCAACCAGGTGGTGCTGGGTGAGCGAAACTATGAGGATGCGACTGCCCTCCTGTTAGCGCAGGCCAAAAGAGAGCTGAAAATTTTCGATCCGGATCTGAGCCGCGGTGCCTATCAGAGTCTGCGTGTGCATGAATTGCTGAATGACTTTCTGGCGCGTGATCAGAAGAACCGTTTGACCATTATTGTGCATGATGGCCGGTTCTTGACGTCGCATTGTCCCAGATTGGTCGAACTGATGAAACGATATTCGCACAGCATGACGGTCTATTTGACAGATGAGCATGCCAGAGTGGCGCAGGATGCCTTTCTGCTGGCCGATAATACGGATTACCTGCACCGCTTTCATATCGACCATGCCAGATTCAAATATTCTCAGGGCGATGCACTCGCTGCCAGGCCATTGCACGAACGTTTCGATCAACTGCTGCAAGCAACGCACTCCAGACTGAGTGCGGTTGCCGTGGGTCTGTGATGCATCTGTCAGGCAGCCGGATTGCCCAGAGATTCTCCCGCTTTGTTTTCTGGATGCTTTTGTTGCTGGCGGGAACCGCAGTGGCAGCCGAACAGTTCAGGATGATTACACTGCAGTATCGTCTTGCGCGTGATGTGCTGCCCGTCATAGAGCCGCTGGTCGGGCCGGGCGGTTCGGTACGAGCCATCGATAATCATCTGATGATTACCGCCAGCCCGGAACGGCTGGCCCAGATCGAAACCGTGATCGAGCGGCTGGATGTGCTGCGCCGGAATGTCAGAATCACGGTCAGTCATGCTTCCGGTGTGCAGTTGCAACAACGAGGTGCCACGCTCAGTGGCAAAGTACGAGCTGGTGATGTGAAAGTTGCCGTTCCGCCGGCTACAGGCGATGGAGTCAGGCTGGATGTTCATGACAGCAATACTCGCACCATGATACCGGCACTGAGTTCCTGACAGTGCTGGACGGTGAGCAGGCATTTATCCGCGTCGGCCAAATCTTGCCGTTTACCCAGCGATGGATTTCGTTGACCAGGCGCTATGCTGTTGTGCAGGAGAGTGTCGAGTTTCAGGACATTACAACCGGCTTCGCGGTTAGGCCGCGTTATATGGGCGATCAGGTCGAAGTGGAGATCACGCCCAGAATTGCACGATGGAATCAGGCGGGATTTATCGATTTCGAGGAGCTGAGCACGATAGTACGGGTGTCACCGGGCGAGTGGTTTGATCTTGGCAGTACGATGCGGAACCGCGATGAAGTCAGTCAGGCCATTCTGGCGAGTGAACAAAGCGAGGAGCAGAGAAACTTGACTTTGCGTATCAAGGTCGATTGACTTGCATGTTGTCGATAGACGACAAATAAAAATATTCCGGAACTATCTAAAAACACACTGTTTTTTTATTTCAGAACTGCTAGAATTCGCGCACTCGGAAAGTGATGTTGACGCCATCGTCTGACTTGATCAAATAAACCTTCCGTGCTAGGCCAAATTTTTTAACACATGATATTAAGGGAAATAAAAATGACACGTTCCGCTCTGTTAGCTGCACTTTTGGCTCTTGCCTTGACTGCTTGCGGTCAAAAGGAAGAAGCTGCTCCAGTTGAAGAAGCACCTGCTGTTGAAGAAGTTGCTCCAGTTGCTGAAGAAGCTGTAGTTGAAGAAACAACTGAAGAGGTTGCGGTTGAAGAAGCTCCTGCTGAAGAAGCTGCTGAATAATTGTTTCTGCATTTTTCAGTCTGATTTGACTGCAGATCAGCAAAAGAAAAGCCGGCTTTAATGCCGGCTTTTTTATTTCAATGATTGCGATTCCCGCTTATTTCAACATGCGCCAGTCGAACCCGGTAGACTGATCGGCAATTCCTATCCATTCTTCTGTGCAGTTCAGTACCCTGCTTAGCGCCTTTTTGGCCAATGCCGGGTGATTGTTCTTGGCACTCAGGTGCGCTGCGATAATATGCTGTAGCTTGCTGTTGTCAAGTTTTGACAGCAGTTCCGCAGCGCTGGCGTTATCCAGATGACCGAGTCTGCTTTTGACGCGTTGCTTGAGCGGTCTTGCGTAAGGGCCGTTCATCAGCATGTCGATGTCATGGTTGCATTCCAGCATCAGTGCGTCGCAAGCGCTTAACATCTGTTCTATGTGTGAGGTGGATGTGCCGGTGTCAGTCAATACACCGAGTTTTTTGTTGCCATCGCTGAAGGTGAATTGCACGGGTTCTCGTGCGTCATGCGGAACCGGGAAAGGATGAACCTCAAGATCTTGTATTGTTAGAGACTCATGGCTGTCGATGAGGTGGATCTTGAACTCGGACTGGCTGGGAAAATAGCGTTCAGACATGGTGAGGGTGCCATGTGTCAGCCAGACCGGGATGCGGTATCTGTTGGCGAATTTGAAGACGCCGCCGGCATGATCGTCATGTTCGTGCGTGACCAGAATACCGCTCAAGCTCTCCGGCGTGATACCGTATCTGGCCAGTCGGTTGACTATCTCACGTATGCCGAATCCACAGTCGAGAAGCAGGCGTGTCGTAGCTGTTTCTACTATCAATGCGTTGCCGGCACTGCCGCTGCCGAGTGAAGCAAAGCGCATGGCAGCGGGTTCGCTAACCCGGATTATCCATTAGGCGGCCTTTCAGGCCTGCACG
>DLMX01000031.1:0-189 GCA_002479405.1 Methylophilaceae bacterium UBA7525 | reverse complement strand
CATTTTTGTCGATTTTCCAGCATCCATGGGTCTGGTTATGGACTTCTCCCAATCGACAACACTGCCTTGCCATCATATTGTGTCCTAATGAATAATCCGTGTTTACCTCAACTGCTCGTAGAGCAGGGTAGTGATGCGGTTCGCGGTGCTGGATGTATCGCGCGCGCCATTCTGTCTGACGACGACGAC
>DLMX01000075.1:10687-11633 GCA_002479405.1 Methylophilaceae bacterium UBA7525 | reverse complement strand
AGTTTCTTGTCGAACAGCTTGGGGTTGTTGGCAATGACCTGGTTGGCAGCGCGCAGGATGCGCACGGTGGAGCGGTAGTTCTGTTCCAGCTTGATGACCTTGAGCCGCGAGAAATCCTGTGTCAGCTGGCGCAGGTTCTCGACATCGGCGCCGCGCCAGCCGTAGATGGCCTGGTCGTCGTCGCCCACCGCCGTGAAGCGGCCCTCAACGCCGGTCAACAACTTCACCAGCTTGTACTGGCAGGCATTGGTGTCCTGGTATTCGTCGATCAGCAGGTATTTCAGCTTGCGCTGCCAGCGTTCCAGCGCCTCCGGATGCTGCTCAAACAGCTCCACCGGCAGCTTTATCAGGTCGTCGAAATCCACCGCCTGATAGGCTTTCAGCGTCTGCTGGTAAAGCTGGTAGACGCGCGCTGCGGCCACGGACAACTCCTCATCGGCCGTTACCCTGGCCTGGTCCGGGTTGATGAAGGCGTTCTTCCAGCCCGATATCTGCCATTGCGTCTTGCGCAACAGCTGCTTGTCGGTGGTGGCGAGGATGTCGGCCAGTATCTTGAAGCTGTCGGACGAATCCAGGATCGAGAACTGCGGTTTGTAACCCAGCAGCTGCGCTTCCTGCCGCAGCATCTGCAAGCCGAGCGAGTGGAAGGTGGCGATGGTCAGGCCCTTGCCCGATTTCCCTTCCAGCAGGTGGCCGACGCGTTCCTGCATTTCGCGCGCAGCCTTGTTGGTGAACGTGATGGCGGCGATCTCTTTCGGAGCATAGCCGCACTTCTGGATCAGATAGGCGATCTTCTGCGTGATGACGCGGGTCTTGCCGCTACCTGCGCCAGCCAGAACCAGCAAGGGACCATCGAGATATTTTACAGCTTCGCGCTGCGGGGCATTGAGTGTTGAAAGCATGTGTAACCAGACCTGAGCAGCGTGCAAGTTTAGCCGCTGGAGGG
>DLMX01000075.1:6747-10434 GCA_002479405.1 Methylophilaceae bacterium UBA7525 | reverse complement strand
GAGCATCGGCAATGGAGTTCGAAATTGCACAGTCTTTTTGTCGAGTCCGAGATTGAGCCGTTTCAGGCCGGGCAGTTCGTCAAGATCGGCCTGGAACTGGAAGGCAAGGTCGTCGGCCGGCCTTATTCCCTATGCAACGCGCCAGAGTACAGGCCGTTGGAGATATACTTCATCGAGGTGCCGGATGGCGAACTGACACCAGCCCTGTCCAGACTGAGGCCCGGCGACGAGTTGCTGGTTGCACCGCGCGCCAACGGTTTCATGATCCTGGACGAAGTGCCTGCCGGGCGGCATCTGTGGATGATGGCGACAGGTACCGGCGTCGGGCCATTCCTTTCCATCCTCGATACTGCGGAACCCTGGCAGCGTTTCGAGCGCGTGGTGCTGGTCTATGCCGTGCGTACGCTTTCCGAATTGAGCCATCAGCAGAGAATTGCCGCCGTGCAGCAGAAACATGGCAAGCAGTTCGCTTTCATTCCCTTTGTCAGCCGCGAGGTGGTCAGTTTTGCCATCAGCGGCCGCATTCCGCAGGCGATCGTGGATGGGCAACTGGAAGCGAAGGCTGGCATCGCATTAAATGCGGCAGACAGTCAGGTCATGCTCTGCGGCAATCCGCAAATGATCGAAGACACGATGCAGGTGTTGATAGATCGGGGCTTGCGCAAGCATCGCCGCAAGGAGCCGGGGCAAATTACGGTGGAGCATTACTGGTAATGGATGAAAAGGAATCTCTGGATCAGGATTTCCTGCAGCGGCAGAGCGCGCTGATCTGTAGCAGCTATGCGCATTGGACCGGCCGACTGCTGTTGCAGGACAAAACGGGAGATGTCGCCCACCGGCTGTTCGAGGCGGATTTTGCCGTGTTGTCGCACGACACCAGGCCGGAACCGGTGTTCAATTACGCCAATCGCGCTGCCATGCAGCTGTTCGGGATGAGCTGGGACGAGATTACGCAATTAGCTTCGCGGCATTCGGCTGAACCCATGCTGCAGGCTGAACGTGCCGGGTTTCTGGAACGCGTGGCAGCATATGGCTATGTCGATGACTACAGCGGTATACGTATCGCCAGGGATGGGAGCAAGTTCATGATAGAGAACGCTACGGTCTGGAATCTGGTCGATGGAGATGGCGGTTTTTGCGGGCAAGCTGCCTTGATTCCGCAATGGCGCAGGCTTTGACCAGCCGCATTTGCAGCCGCCGTTTGGCATTGCGGGACAACTTCTGCCATGTCATATTAATTGCCTGTTACAGCTTTCGAAGTGTAATCTGGCAGAGGCTTTTCAATTTGCCGGCACAGTAGCCAATGACAATTGAATGACGCATGAGAATGACTGAATAACAAAAATGCCAATGCAACGTGTTCATTTCAGTTTGAAAAACCTGGGTGCTGTCCGCATCGCCCTTCTTTATTGTGTTTTCGCGACCTTGTGGATTCTGATATCCAGCTATCTGATCGGTTTTACCATTGAGGACTCCGTTAATCTCGCCAGATTCGAGCTGCTGAAGGGGCTGTTGTTTGTTTTTGTCACTTCCGGCCTTTTGTATCTGCTTCTCAGATTATCCGGTAATCGTGATATCCCCGATCAGGAATTGCTGGAGCAAGCAAGTCCGGCAAGAACTGCCGGCATCATTGCGCTGTTCGTTGCGCTCATCCTCATTGTGCCGCTGATAGGCTTTGCCATCATGAAGTCTCATGGGCCGCAGGTCGAGCAGGATGCACTTGAGAATCTCGCCATTGTTGCAAAATTCAAGGCTGACCAGATCGAACACTGGATGGGCGAGCGTACGGCCGACAGCAAGGTGCTGGCTCATAGCAGTACACAGTTTGTTCGGGGCATAGGTAATCTTGTAGAGGGGAATGATCCTGATCATCAGCATAGTGCCTATGTGCTGGGCAAGCTGCAAAGTTTGCGCATCAACTACCATTACAGCGCCTTGCTGTTGTTGGATAGAAAACTCAAATTATTGGTCGCAGAGGGGGAACAGACCGAGGTTCCTCCGGAACTTGCCGAGGCGGTAGAACGCGCAATCAAAAATGGCGAGGTGGAACGTACCAATCTGTACAGGTCGGCTAGCCAGCATATTCATCTGGATTGGGTGGTGCCGATAAGAAGTGTAGGCACAGAAAATCCGCAAGTGATCGCTGCTGTGGTTCTGCGGGTGTCTCCTGAGCAGTATCTTTATCCTGTTATCCGCACCTGGCCGGGTGTCAGTGAATCGGCAGAGAGCACGCTGGTCCGGCGCGAGGGTGATAGCGTGTTGTATCTGAGCGAGTTGCAGCGGCTTGATGGTTCGGCGCTGACGCTTAAATTGCCGATTGCCGAGGCAAATCTGCCCGCCGCTGTTGCACTGAAGAATGACCAGCCGGGGAGTTTGCGCGGCCTGGACTATAACAAGATGGATGTCCTTGCCGCATACCATCCGGTCGCCGGCACCGACTGGCGCATTGTTTCTAAAATCAATCGTGATGAAGTGCTTGCTCCCATGTGGGATATGACCATGCTGGTCAGCAGTGTTGCCTTTATTTTTGTGATTGCTATCAGTTTTGGTCTTCTGCTCTTGTGGCGACAGCAGTTAAGGCTGCAGCGTCTGCTTACGCTTGCTCACAAAACCAAGTCAGAACGTTTGTTGCAGCAGTTCTTCGAGATGCCCTTTGTCGGCATGGCAATTGTTTCGCCGGATGATAAAAAGCTGGTCAAGTTCAACGATCAACTGTGTGCCATCACCGGTTATAGCCGCGAGGAACTGAACGGCAGAACCTGTCTCGAGCTGAGTAATTCGGACGATGTGGACGCTTATGAGTGCGAGCTAAGCCGTGTTCTGGAAGGGCAAATATCAGGCTTTGTCATGGAAAGACGTTTTTTCCACAAGGATGGAACGACGCTGATCGCCATCGTCGATACCAAGTGCATACGTAAACCCGATGGCACTGTGGATTATCTGTTTGCCACGGTACAGGACATTACCCAGCAAAAGGCCGCAGAGGCCAGGATCCAACGCCTGACGCAACTTTATGCGGCGCTCTCTGAATGTAACAAGGCTATCGTCCGTTTCACCACCGAGCAGGCGCTGTTCGAGAAGATCTGCGAGGTTTGCGTTACCTGTGGCGGCATGAGAATGGCCTGGCTAGGCATTATCGACCCAGGAACCAGCATGGTGGAACCGGTAGCCAGTTATGGCGATGACATCGGCTATCTGCAGGATATCAGGATTTCCTGTGATGCCGACAACCCCTATGGGCAAGGCCCGACGGGCCGGGCGATCCGGCAGAATTCGCCTTATTGGTGTCAGGATTATGCAGCCACCCCGATTACAGCCAGCTGGCAGGGGCGCAGTCGTGGCAAATGGGGTTCGTCGGCTGCCATTCCCATCAGCCGGGCTGGTGCGGTGGTAGGGACCCTCAATCTCTATTCTGCCGAGAAACATGCGTTTGATGCGCCGGTAAAACATCTGCTACTTGAAATGGCCTTTGACATCAGTTATGCGCTGGATAACTTTGATAAGGAACTGAGGCGCAAGTTTGCCGAAACACAGTTGTCGGAAAGTGAATCCAAATTCCACCTGCTGTTCGACCAGAGTCTGGATGGCCTGCTGGTGATGAATGAGCAGGAAGTGATTGAATGCAATCCTGCCGCACTCGCCATGATGGATTGCACGCAGGAGCAAATGCTGCATAACCCGGTCTGG
>DLMX01000075.1:4212-6496 GCA_002479405.1 Methylophilaceae bacterium UBA7525 | reverse complement strand
GTGGAAGTCAGCATGGTCACCATTATGCTGAACGGCAAGCAGGCGTTTTACACCACATTGCGTGATATCACTCAGCAGAAAGATGCAGAGGCACGCATTCGTCATCTTGCCCAGTACGATGTGCTGACGGGTTTGCCGAACCGGACCTTGCTGATGGATCGAGTCAATCAGGCCATCAATATCGCCCAGCGTAACCATCAGCATCTGAGTCTCATGTTCTTTGATCTCGATCGCTTCAAGAACGTGAATGATTCCCTGGGGCATGGGGTCGGCGATGAGCTGCTGATTCAGGTTGCACATCGTTTGCTGGCGATAGTCCGTGAGCAGGACACCGTTGCCCGCATAGGCGGTGACGAGTTCGTGCTATTGTTGCTGGATACCAATGTGGACGGCGCAACACGCGTTGCAGAGAAACTGATGAGTTCGGTTGCGGAGCCTTACCGCGTCAATCATCATGAAGTATCAATTACGCCTTCGATCGGCATTTCCGTTTATCCTGATGACGGACGGGATTTTGATGATTTGCTCAAGTCGGCAGATATTGCCATGTATCGCGCCAAACAGTCCGGGCGCAACAATTATCATTTCTTTACATTCAAGATGCAGCAGGACTCAATACGCACCATGCAACTGACGACTGCATTGCATTATGCAGTTGAGCAGCATCAGCTGTCCTTGAGTTTTCAGCCTCAAATATCATTGCATGATGGCAGCATTGTTGGCGCAGAGGCTCTGCTGCGTTGGCATCACCCGGAGTTCGGCTGGGTGCCGCCCAATGAATTTGTCCGGGTTGCGGAGGATACGGGCGATATCTACAAAATAGGTGAGTGGGTGTTGCGGCAATCCATCATGCAATTGAAGCAGTGGCATGATGCAGGCATAACGCTGATGAATATTGCCGTGAATCTTTCGGCAGTCCAGTTCAGACATCCTCAATTGCCCGAATTGATCGTCAGGCTGCTTGACGAGGCGGGCCTGAAGCCGGAATATCTGGAGCTTGAGCTGACAGAGAGCGTATCCATGGATGATCCGCTGGCAGTCATTGCCATGATGGATGCGCTTGCTGAGCTGGGCGTCAGGATGTCCATCGATGATTTCGGCACAGGCTATTCCTCCCTGAGTTATCTCAAGCGCTTCAAGGTCTCCAAGCTGAAGATAGACCGGTCGTTTGTGAATGACATCATGACCGATCCAGAGGATCGCGCGATTGTGGAAGCTATCATTAACCTGGCGCAGAGTCTGAATGTGAAAACCATCGCCGAGGGTGTGGAGACCAGCGAGCAACTGATATTCCTGAAGCAAGCCGGATGCGACGAGATTCAAGGTTACTATTTCAGCCGGCCGCTGACAGCTGAAGCGTTTGCCGAATACTGCAAGGGTTATCAACCGAAATCCTGAGATTGTCCGAGTGCCGGCAGTGGGTGGCACGTAGATTTGAATCCAGGGCCTCAAATTTCGTTATCATCTCAACTCGTTTCAATTAACTGAAATCCGGTCATGAAAACTGAATTTATCCTGCAAGCGGTAGATGCCATTGGTATTGCCATACATGCACATGAGTCCGAAATCGAGTCGCTGGATCGTGCCATCGGCGATGGCGACCATTTCATCAATATCAAACGCGGTGTCACGACGATCGCCGCCATGCGGGAAGAACTGTCAGCATTGCCCGCAGATGACGCGTTGCAGCGTATCGGCATGAAGTTGCTGTCTACCATAGGCGGTGCTTCAGGGCCGCTGTTCGCCAGTTTCTTTATCGCCATGTCCAGGACCCTGAAAACACAGCAGGAAGAAAGCCTGGCAACTATCGCGGCCGCTTTTGCCGCGGGGGTGGAGTCAATCAAACAGCGCGGTAAATCCGATGTCGGCGAGAAGACCATGCTGGACGTGCTGATCCCGGTTGCGCAGACTTTCAGGCAGCAGGTCGAGGCCGGTGCAGATATGGCGGTGCTGCTGAATGCCATCAAAAACAGTGCCGAAACAGGCATGCTTTCAACCAAAGACATGCTGGCGACCAAGGGTCGTGCCGCCTTTCTCGGCGAGCGCGCCATCGGCCATATCGATGCCGGTGCCAAGAGCACGCAGGTCATGATCGCGGCAGTCTGCGATCTGCTGACGCAAACATAATTATCTTAAGCAGAATAATCCGCAAAGAAGGGAGAAACATGAAGATTTTCGTCAATGAGGTAGACAACCTGCTGGTCGAAAGCCTTTCCGGTTTTGCTGCAGCCCATCACGATCTGGTGAGCCTGAATCTGGACCCGCATTTTGTCACACGGGCAAC
>DLMX01000075.1:0-4033 GCA_002479405.1 Methylophilaceae bacterium UBA7525 | reverse complement strand
CATCTCCGGCGGCGGTTCCGGCCATGAACCGCTGCATACCGGATTCATCGGCCACGGCATGCTGGATGCGGCCTGTCCGGGTCATGTGTTCACCTCGCCGACACCGGACCAGATGATGGCGGCGGTCGAAGCCGTGGAATGCGGCAAGGGCGTGCTGTTTATCGTCAAGAACTATGCGGGCGATGTCATGAATTTCGAGATGGCGGCAGAGATGATCACCTGCGACCATGCGACAGTGTTGACCAGCGATGATGTGGCAGTCGAAAACTCGACTTATACCACCGGCCGTCGCGGTGTTGCCGGTACCGTTATTGTCGAGAAGGTGGTCGGCAGTCTGGCCGAGACCGGCGCCGATCTCGCGCATTGCAAGGCACTGGGCGAACGCGTCAATCAGCGCACGGCTTCAATGGGCGTGGCGCTGAGCAGTTGCACGGTGCCTGCTGCCGGCCGGCCGACTTTCGATATCGGCGACAATGAACTGGAGATGGGGGTCGGCATCCACGGAGAACCGGGGCGCAGACGCGAAGCCATGCGGCCGGCTGATGACATTGTCAGGGATCTGGTGACGGCGATTTTGCACGACCTGCGGCCGGTGGAAGGCAGCGAAGTGCTGCTGATGATCAACGGTTTCGGCGCCACGCCGCTGATGCAGCTGTACATGCTTTATCACAGTGCCAGCAAGCTGCTGGCGGCGCATGGCCTCAAGGTCACGCGCTCACTTGTCGGCAATTACACGACAGCGCTGGATATGGCGGGTGCATCGGTGACGGTCTGCGAACTGGATGAGGAGATCAAGCGGCACTGGGATAGCCCGGTACATACCGCCGCCTTGCGCTGGGGTATGTAGACCGCCCACCAGTAGTAGTGTACTTGAATCAGACCGGATTTTCTCTTGCTGGAGCCGATTCGGTCGGCCTGTCCGGAGATCAGTCCAGATAATCGCTGGACGCCGGTTCTTCAGCAGCTGCCTGTTGCTCGGCTTCCCGTTCCAGCATCAGCTTGCGTGATTGCGGCGATTCCAGGCTGATGCGGCCCAGTGCACCGCTACGGTAATCCACCAGGAATGCCATCGCCGTTTTTTCCATGTCGGTATGACCGCCCTTGAGCAGATAGCCGCGGCGTTTGGCGACGACTTCCAGCAGATCGACGCCATCCATGCCGCTGACATCAGTCTTGTAGCGGGCGTTGAGCAGTGCCGGGTAGCGTTCGAGCAGGATATCGGCCAGAAACAGTGCCACATCCTCGTCGATCACCGCATTGCGGCCGATGGCGTGGCTCGCAGCCAGCATGTAGCCGTCGGACTCGTGGGCGATCTTCGGCCACATCATGCCCGGCGTATCGGTGATGGTCATCACTTCACTCAGTTCGAAACGTTGCTGTGACTTGGTCACGGCCGGTTCGTCGCCGACTTTGGCGATGCGGCGGTTGAGCAGCGCGTTCATCAGCGTCGATTTGCCGACATTGGGAATGCCCATGATCATCATGCGCAATGGTTTGAGATGGGTGCCGCGGTGTGGCGCCAACTGTTGACACAGGTTCGGGATTTTCTTGGCGTCGCCCGGTTTTTTGCATGAAAGGGCGACCGCCTTGACGCCTTCCTGCTGGTTGAAGTGTTGCAGCCATGCCTGTGTCACTTCCGGATCGGCCAGGTCGGCCTTGTTCAGGATCTTCAGGTTGGGGCGCTGGCGGAACAGCCGCATGTCCTCGATCATCGGATTATGGCTGGCCTCCGGCACGCGCGCGTCCAGTACCTCGATGACGACATCGATGAATTCCATGGTTTCGGCGGCCTTTTTGCGCGCCTGGGTCATATGGCCCGGATACCACTGAATCGCCATTTTTTCCTCTTGAAAATCAAAACTTGCTGCGTCGGCATCGCCTTGCCGTGCCATTCGCACTGTCTGCGGCTCGCCTTCTTGCCATTTTTGATTTTGAAGAGGAAAAAACTACGTAAGTTGAAATTCTTCAAAATCAAAAATACTTTGTCGGCTACGGCTTGCCGTACTAAAACGTACTGTCTTCGCCTTGCCTTCGCGTCTTTTTCGATTTTGAAGAGGAAAATTCATAGGATCGGATTTCTTCAAAATCAAAACTTGCTGCGTCGGCATCGTCTTGACGGACATGACCCTTGCGCTTAGTGCTATTCTCGCTACGTTTTTTAACGGCCTGTTAATTCTAACACTGTGCTGGCATGCTGATATGCCATATCAGCATGCCTCGGTTAAACTATCGTCATGTCACTTATTCCCGAAATCAAACCCAACCAGTCCATCGAGTTGCTGAAAGCGCTGCATATCCTCACGCGCGATGGCAAGCTCAATCAGGATACCCGGCGCAAACTCAAGCAGGTGTATCACCTCTATCACTTTATCGAGCCCTTGCTGGAAGAAGTGATGGCAGAGAATGAGCACGCCGTTCTGGTCGATCACGGTGCCGGCAAGTCCTATCTGGGTTTTATCCTCTATGACCTGTTCATGAAACAGCGTGCAGGTGGACAGGTGATCGGCATCGAAACGCGTGCCGAGCTGGTGGAAAAGTCCCGTGAACTGGCGCAACAACTCGGTTTTGAACGCATGCAGTTTCTGCATTTGAGTGTGGAGGATTCGATCCAATCGAAGGTGCTGCCGGAGAAGGTCGATATCGTCACCGCGCTGCATGCCTGCAATACGGCGACCGATGACGCGATACGTTTCGGTCTGGAAAAGGAGGCGCAGTTCATGGTGCTGGTGCCGTGCTGTCAAGCCGAGGTGGCCGAGGTGCTGCGTCGCCACAAGAACGAGTCTTTCGGCAAGACGCCGCTGTCCGAGATCTGGCGTCACCCCATCCACACCCGCGAGTTCGGTAGCCAGATCACCAACGTGCTGCGCTGTCTGCAACTAGAAGCGCATGGCTATCAGGTCACGGTGACTGAACTGGTCGGTTGGGAGCATTCGATGAAGAACGAGCTCATCATCGCGCGCTACAAGAACAGCCCGCGCAAGAACGCGCAACTGCGGCTGGAGCAGATTTTGCACGAACTCAATCTGGAGGATCTGCGCAGCAGATTCGTCTACTGAAACCTGAATCCATGACCATCAAACTCTACCGATCACTTTTTACGACAGCCGAAATCAGGGCGATCGAGCAGCAGCATGGCGACCAGCCTTTGATGCAAAGAGCCGGTGCCGTCATCAGCCGATTCGTTCAGGATATTCTGCCCGACGTGCATGCTCCGATACTGGTGCTGGCCGGCCCCGGCAATAACGGCGGTGATGCCTTTGTCGCCGCACGCCTGCTCCAGGAGATCTATCCTGTGACGGTGGTGTTCTGCGGTGATGCCGGGAAATTGCCGGTGGATGCGGCCGATGCTTATCAGTGCTGGATCAAATCGGGAGGCAATGTCCTGCGTGATATCCCGCAAGGGCAGTGGGGTCTGGTGATCGACGGTCTGTTAGGCATCGGTTTGCAAAGATCATTATCCGGCCAGTTGGCGGAACTGATCGCAACAATCAAGCAGCTCGGTGTGCCGGTACTGGCCATCGACGTGCCGAGCGGGCTGTGTGCCGATAGCGGCAGGGTGCTGGGCTGCGCCATCAAGGCGCAATGGACGATGACTTTCATCGGGCTGAAGCCCGGATTCTTCACGCTGGACGGTCCTGACCATGCCGGAGAAGTGGTGCTCGACCGGCTTGAACTTGAAGTCGAGACAGAGGTAGCGGGCCGCCTTCTGGAGCAGGAAAGCGTCAGCAAGATGCTGCCCGCACGCCTGAAGAATTCCAACAAGGGGAATTTCGGCAATCTTGGCGTGATCGGCGGCGCGGCGCGCATGACCGGCGCAGCGGTGTTGGCTGCCCGCGCGGGCTTGCTCACGGGGGCTGGCCGCGTCTATCTTGGATTGCTGGACGCTGCCGCGCCGACCTACGACAGCATGATGCCGGAGCTGATGCTGCGTCCGGCAGACGAGGTGCTGAAACTGGAGAAACTCGATTGCCTGGTGCTGGGGCCGGGCATGGGCACTGATGAAGCCGCGCGTTCAATCCTTTCGCGTGCTTTG
>DLMX01000069.1:373-8583 GCA_002479405.1 Methylophilaceae bacterium UBA7525 | reverse complement strand
TAAAAAAGCCCATGCATGCATGGGCTTTTCGAGTTTGATGATTCTAGAAATTGTAAGTCAATGTAGCTCGACCGGTAAAAGGTGAGCCGGGGACAATGTTATTGTTGTTATGTGCGCTCAGCGCGTATTCCTTGTTCGTCAGGTTTTCCAGATTGACTTGCAGACGCAAGTTTTCGCTGAGTTTTCCATAGATTGCAGCATCGTAGCGGGTGTAGCCCGATAACAGAGTGCTGGTTGTCGTGGTCGGCACAGCAGCATACATGTCGGAACGGCTGATCACGCCGATGGCGGCTCCCCAAGTTTCGTTGAAATCATAACGGTTCCACAGTGAGAAAGTATGTTCCGGCGTTTGCGCCAGGTCAGCGCCCTTGAGTATGGTGGTGCCCTGATCTTTGCTGATTTCGCCATCCTGATAGGCATAGCCGCCGAATACGCTCCACTTGCTGGTGATCTTGCCGGACAGACCCAGCTCGAAGCCCTTGGTTTCCTGACCATCGACCAGGATGGTCTCAAGTGGGTCGAGCGGGTTGGCAACTGCAACGTTTTCGCGTTCAAGTTTGTAGATGGCTGCTGTAACACTGAAGTCGGGCGTGATGTTGTATTTGGCACCGATTTCGTGGTTGATGAATTTTTCCGGCGCAAAGTCGCTGCTGGCCAATGTCAGATCTGACAGTTGGTCTCCCGCGCGCGGAGCAAAGGTTTTGCTGTAACTGGCATACAGAGACAGGTTCTGCAACGGCTTGAAGATCAGGCCGGCTCTGGGCGATAACTTGTTGTCGGTGGTATCGATGTTTTCGTTTGTCAGCAGATTGGTGTGATCCACTTTGAATTTGTCATGACGGACGCCTAGGACCAATTCCCACATTGGTGATAGCACGATTTGATCCTGCAGATAGAAAGCTGTGAACTTGGCTTCACTCTTGCGATTTCGGGAGTAGGTATCAAAAGCAACAGGACCGCGGAAGATAGGGTCAGCCAATGTTACGTTACCGAGATTCTCGCCGCCAGTCGGGGTCAGGCGTGCATTGTCCGTATCCTGTTTGCCAATTTCCATGCCAGCCAGCAGCTTGTGTTGCACGCTGCCCAGTTGCAGGTCATAGGTGAGGTCGGTCTGATTGATCAGGTTCTCTCGATCGGTTTCGTCGCGATAGGCGCTGACCCTGATAGTGCCGTCATTGCGTAGCGCACTGCTGGCAAAGACGTTTTGATAATACTTGTCATAATCCGCGTAGCGTGTGCGGTTGCGCAGTGTGATGCCGTTATCGAAAGCATGTTCGATCATGGCGTTGAATGCGGTGGTTTCAGTTTCGTTCGGACTCAGGCGTGCATTGCCGAAGAATTGGTCAGTATCTCCGAGGTCCAGCGGGCGGTTTTTCAGGCTGCTGTCCGCCGTACCGTTGACCGAGGGCTGTCCGCGGTCGCCTATGCGCTTGTCTTCAAAATATTCGGCACTCAGCACGATTCTGGTCTGTTCCGATAGATTGAAAGTGAAAGTCGGTGTGATGCCATAACGTTCGATGCCGACACCATCCCGGTAGCTGTCGCTATCTTCGTATACCGCGTTGAGGCGGAAAGCCACTCGCTCATTCAATCCTTCGCCGATGTCGATGGAGGTTCTTTTCTGGTTATATGCCCCATAGGTGACAGACAGTTCGCGAACCGGATCCCAGCCAGCTTCCTTGCTGACACGATTGATAACCCCGCCGGCGCCTCCTCGGCCGAAAATCATGGCATTTGGGCCCTTCAAGACTTCGATCCGGTCTGTATTGTAGAAGTCCCGGTAGGTCTGGACGTCATCACGGATGCCGTCCACGTAGAAGTCTCCGGTCGTGACGCCAGCGCCGCGAAAATTGACGGCATCGCGGTTGCCTTCACCTTGTGAGGCCTGTACGCCAGGCACGTACTGGACAACTTCTGTCATGTTTTGCAATGACATGTCCTTGATCAGCTCCTGAGTAACAACCGATACCGCTTGCGGTACATCAAGCAGATCGGTGTCGGTCTTGGTCGCTGTCCTGCTGTTTACCGCATTGTAGCCCTTGACCGGTTGTGTATCGCTGATGCTTTCTGCCGACACTTCTACTTCTTTCAGTATCAAAGCTTCTTCCTGAGCATGGCTGAAGGGAGCTTGTATGGACATGGCGGTGATCATTGCCGAAATCGGTAGTAACTTGAACGGAGGCTTATGCATGATAGGTATGATTGGGTTTTGTTAATGATGAGTGAATATTAATACAAACGCGAATCATTATCAATAAGATTTTATGAGAGCCGAGTTCGTCTATCGTCATTGCTTAGGGATTGGCCATGGCAAGGCCAGGTGTTCTGCTTCAGGGCTGGTTTCGTAAGGAGGTCTGGTTGGAGATCTGTTTAAACGACCAATTCATATATGCCCATTGCCAGAGATCTCGAGGTGCAGTCATTTTGAGCTCAGCAGGCGGGTTTTGACCGAGGTGCTGCAACGCATGGAAGATTTCAGTCGTTGCATTTTGAGGATTGATCGGTTGTGCCTGAGTTTGTTTACTGAGCTTCTCTCCCTGCGCATTGAGTACAACCGGGATGTGGGCATAATGCATTGCCGGTAGCCCCAGCACTTGCTGCAGATAGATCTGGCGCGGTGTCGAATCCAGCAGGTCGGCGCCGCGGACCACATGCGTGATGCCCTGGTCAGCGTCATCGACGACGACCGCCAGCTGATAGGCATACAATCCATCCGCCCGCTTCAGGACGAAATCGCCGATATCCCGTGCCAGGTTCTGTGCGATATAACCCTGGGTGGCGTCATCAAAACCGATATCGCGGTCTTCTGTCCTGATACGCCAGGCACGCGCCGACTTGCCGGGCGGCAAGCCGTTGCGGCAGGTGCCGGGATAGATGACACCCTCTATGCCGTGAATGGCGGAATCGGCAATCTCCTTGCGTGTGCAGCCGCATGGGTAGAGAAGCCCGTTCTGCTCCAGCTTCGATAATATCTCCGCATACAAGCTGTTGCGCTCACTCTGATAGACCACCGGCCCATCCCATTCGAAACCGAAAGCTTCGAGGCTGTGCAGTATGGCGTCGGCAGCACCGGGCATGTTGCGCGGCGTATCCAGGTCCTCCATGCGCAGCAGCCATTCCCCTTGCTGTTGCCTCGCTTCCAGAAAGCCGGCAACAGCCGCTACCAGTGAGCCGAAATGCAGCGGTCCTGTTGGGGAGGGAGCGAAGCGGCCTCGGTACATGAAACGTTCAGTACAAGGGTTGCAGATAGGGAGGGATATGCCAGGATTGCAATTGTTTGCCCAGCAGTACCAGGTGACAGGGCAGCCGGTCACTGCCGTTGGTGCTGACTTCAAACTCATAGGTCCGCATGATTCTAGCCTGACCTCGGTTGTTGCGTCCGAGCCGGATATTGCTGCAGGACACGGTTTCATCAAGTAGCTGCAGATTCCAGCGCTCGGCCAGATCACGTCCCATGTTGATTGCCTTTTCCCGGCTGGTAATGCTGTCGAACCAGAACCAGGCGATAAACAGCATGATGATAATGAGTGATATTTCCAAGAGATAATCCTGTCTCTGCGATTTGTGAAATTTCCGTGAAAAACTTTAATGAACCAGAGGAATGTCCGATATTATTGGAGGTGGTTGATGATTATCAAGTGATATTTCTGAATCGAGTTGTAGACTGTATAAAAGTAGGACAGACGGTTCGACGGGTTTTGTATACAGTGATGTACCCGCGCCTGGGCTGAATTGGATTGAGGATGAAAATGCATGGCTGCAAGTGGCTTGGCTGAGGTTTCACCTTTGATGGCGGATGAAACTATGACGGAAGACCGTGAACAGGAGGCATTGAGTGCTTACCTGAATCTTTTGAAAATCAAGGGTGCTGATCAGGCGGCCCTCGATGAGCGCAAGAAGTTTTTGAACCGGCTTGTTCCAGCCATGCGCGGTGTAGCGCATGAAGGTGCGGCATACCGGCAGGCGGTGGAGCAGGTTCTGAACGAAACCGGTAAATTGGACTGGCCGTTCAGCCTGGCAGTTGCGCGCGAATATTTTCATTTCTGGATCAGGGATTTCAAATCCATCGCGGCACTGACTGCTGATGCAGAATTCAATGTGAATCCGATCGACTGGCAACCGGTCGATCTGGATATCAAATCGTTGTGGCAGAGCCTGGACAAGGCCAAGTTCGATACGGTGGAAAACTGGCCAATCAAAGCCTATTCACTGGCATTGCGACAGGCCGGAGCAGAGCAGGAGCTGGTTGATACGCGGGTCAAACTGGTGAAGATTTTGCTGATTCGTCTGCGCGATGCGCCACAGAAGTCTAGTAGGCATTACCGGATCGCTGTGGATGCTACCGTGCCGTTGTTCGAGAAAATCGACACCAGACGGCTGTTTTTTGCCGTTGTCCGCGAGTTCTATTATTTCTGGATCGGCGACCCTGATGCTGCCAGTCGCATCGGCCAGTCCCCGGCCACAACCAGTTACGTTTGATGTGAAGAGGTCCGTGCGTGCTTCAGGCCGACTCAAGTCCGGAGCTCAGTCGACATTGCCCAGTCTGTCTTCCAGCGCATCGACTAGCGTACGCAAGATCTTGATGCGTGCATAATTCTTGTCGTTCGCCTCGATAAGCGTCCACGGTGCATGGCCGGTGCTGGTGCGATCCACCATGTCACTGGCAGCTATCTGATAGGCATCCCATTTTTCCCGGTTACGCCAGTCCTCCTCGGTAATCTTGAAGCGCTTGAATGAAATCTCCTGGCGCTCCTCGAAACGTCTCAGTTGTTCTTCCTGGCTGATCTGCAACCAGAATTTGACAATCAGCGTGTCGTTATCGATCAGTTGTGATTCGAAGTCGTTGATCTCAGCGTAAGCGCGCATCCAGTCCTGTTCGCTGCAATAACCTTCTACCCGTTCTACCAGTACGCGACCGTACCATGAACGGTCAAAGATCGTGATGCGGCCATTGCCTGGAATATGGCGCCAGAAACGCCACAGGTAAGGCTGCGCGCGCTCTTCGTCTGTGGGTGCGGCAATCGGAATCACCTTGTAGAAACGCGCATCGACCGCATGCGTGATGCGGCGGATGCTGCCGCCCTTGCCGGCGGCGTCGGCGCCTTCGAAGACGATGACCAGCGACATATCCTTGAACTTCGGGTGTCTGGTCAGCAGGTTGATTTTGCGCTGATATTTTTCCAGCTGCTTTGTGTAATCATCCTTCTCGAGCGATTTGCCCAGATCCAGCGTATTGAGGATATGCAACTTGTCAATCGGCTGCAGGATGGGCGCGGCAACGCTCCGGTTGTTGCCGTTGGTTTTGTTATCCAGCTGTTTTCTGATGGCATCCCGGATGTAGCTGCCGGCAGTCAGATTGCGGTAATTAGCGTCATAGCCTTCGATAATGATCCAGGGCGCGTTGGCGGTGCTGGTTTCACGGATGACATGACCGCTGATCTGGCGGAACTTGTCATACAGTTTGAGGTGATGCAGATCGCGTTCGGTCACGCGCCAGCTGGTCTTCGGGTTTTTCTGCAGGTCGTGGATACGGGCTTTCTGCTTTTCCTTGGACAGGTGGAACCAGAATTTGATGAGCAGGGCGCCTTCATCGGTCAGCATGCGTTCGAAACGCACGATGTCCTCCAGCGCATTGTCCAGTTCGGCATCCTTGCTTTCGCCGTAGGCGCGGCTGATGATGGGCGCGGTATACCAGGAACCGAAGAAGATGCCGATTTCGCCTTTGGGCGGTAGCTGGCGCCAGAATCGCCACATCGGCGGTCTGGAAGCCTCTTCTTCGCTTGGCGGTCCGAAGGCGCAGGTGGTGATGCGGCGTGGGTCCATCCATTCGTTCAGCAGATTGGCGACTTCGCCCTTGCCGGCGCCGTCTACGCCACCGATCAGGATGATGACCGGGAAACGCTTGCTTTCCGCCAGGTCGAATTGCACATCCAGCAATGCTTCACGAAGTTTTGCCACCTCCTTTTTATAGACGTCCTTGGCAATCTGATGCCCCAGTTCTGCGGATTCGAACATGCTGGTTCCCTGATAGATGACAATATCGGTTTGATGTCATGTTGCATAAAACCGGCAGCCATGTAAATCGGATTATTGCTGATGGTTCTGTCGCATCGGCATGCCATCGATCAACTGGAAAATGTTCTGTAGGCTTGCCGGGTCTTCAGTGTGCAGTTTGATACCGCCATCCAGACCGACCAGAAAAGTGACTGCTTTGTATGGCGCTTTGAGATGGAGGTTGTCCAGTAGCAACAGGTTCTGCTGGGCATCAAGCGGCTGGCCATCACGCCAGATTTTGCCGTTGATGATCTCGTACAGCACCATGAGCCGCTCAGCAAAGGCTTGCTGGTTCTCCTGCTGCCGTATTGCGGATCTGATATTTGCAAGCATGGGGTGGTCGGCCGCAGGCACGCTGATGATCAGCAGTCGATGCTTCCAGAGTTCAGCTTCCAGCGGATAATCGTTTTGCGGGGTGGCGTGAACGGATGTGCACAAAAATAGTGCGAGCCAGAACAGAAACTTGAATTTGTGCTGCAGCATGATAGTCATAGAGTCGGGGAGCAGGCGCTTGTTCAAATTTTAATTGCGGTAATTTTTAATGATCAAAAGCCGTCAGCAGTCGGCGGCAGGTATTGGGGAGAAGGGCATGAAAGTATTCAGTCGCTTGATTTTGTCATTGGGCATGCTAGGCTTTTTCGGCCATGTGAGTGCAGAGCAGGTTTTAAGTTATGGTCCCGGTATTCAGCTGCAGCAGGCGAAGCGGGTTGCCGAGGTTGCCGCCCGGGAGGCCAAACGTCAGAATCTGAGAGTAGCGGTCGCTATTGTCGATACTGCCGGTCATCTGGTGTATTTCGAGAAGGCCGATGACACGCAAACTGCCAGTGTTGAAGTGGCGATTGCCAAGGCGCGTTCCGCCAGTAACTTCAGGCGCCCGACTAAAGTGTTTGAGGATGCAGTAGTGGGCGGACGCACTTCAATTCTGGGTTTGCCCGGTGCGGTACCGGTGGAGGGCGGGGTGCCTATCGTACTGAATGACAGGATCATCGGCGCGATCGGCATCAGTGGTGCCAGTTCGGTTGAGGATGGTGTAATTGCAGCAGCTGCGGTTAGCGCCATTTAATAGTCACGGCGCTGTACTTTTCAGAAGTCCATTAAAATCAAGAAAAACAGAGCATAAAACGGGAGATTGTCAGTGATACCAACCGAGTACATCATCATCTATTTTGTGTCTTTGGGCATCTGTTCACTTTCTACAATCTACAAGACCGTAAGCTTCAAGAACATGTTCTGCAGGCAGATCATGGGTAACATGTTCTGGAGCCTGATACCGGTAGTCAATACCTTCAAGGCGCTGCTCTGGATTCTGACGACCATCCTCAGTTATTTCAAAAAGGGAAATGACCAGAAGCAAGACCTGGAGTGATTAACTGCAGGAGTTTGGGGCAGTAAAATCAGGGTGTGTTCATCCAGGTTTGCATGCCCATAGCCTTGTCTATGGCCAGCCTCGCAAGGGCAAATGCACGCCGTTCCAGCATGGCCTGACGTTCACCTTCATCAAATGGCAAGTAGCGGCTACCGTGGGTCAAGGAGAAGCGTAGTGAAGACTCCACATTGCTGTAGGCAATCATCATGTCCAGCAGTTTGTCTTCGTAAGTCAAATAAAGTGTGTGCATTCCAAGTGAGTCCCGTTTCAGTTTAATTGCCAGCAAAACCGTTGTCCCAAGGACATCATCGCTTTTTCTGCCCGCTTTTGACAACAGGAAAATTTCAGAAGGATGATAATTGCACCGATATTGTGCGATGCACTTCAGCACGCACTGATTTCGTGCTTACGCTAGCGGGATGATTAATTAAAAGTAAATTGAAACAATGTGTTGCAATATTGGCTTGCTTTTTGCTCTTATTCGGCACACATAAAATTCCGGAGGAGATGCAAACATGGAAGCATTGCAATCAGCAGGGGATGTCTTGTTCGTATTACTGGGCGCAATCATGGTGTTGGCCATGCACGCCGGCTTTGCTTTTCTGGAAGTTGGTACGGTGCGTAAAAAGAACCAGGTGAACGCTCTGGTGAAGATCATGGTGGATTTTTCCGTATCCACGATTGCCTATTTTTTTATTGGTTACAGCATTGCCTATGGCGTCGATTTCTTTCAAGGCGCTGAGGCACTTTCCGGCAAGAACGGCTACGACCTCGTCAAGTTCTTCTTTCT
>DLMX01000069.1:0-227 GCA_002479405.1 Methylophilaceae bacterium UBA7525 | reverse complement strand
GACCTCGTCAAGTTCTTCTTTCTGCTGACCTTTGCCGCGGCCATCCCCGCCATCGTTTCCGGCGGCATTGCCGAACGCGCAAAATTCAACCCGCAGCTGGCTGCCACTTTTGCATTGGTCGGTTTTGTCTATCCTTTCTATGAAGGCATCGTCTGGAACGGCAACTTTGGCATTCAGGAGCTGATAGAGGCCGGTTTCGGTGCCCCGTTCCATGATTTTGCCGGCTC
>DLMX01000015.1:1930-7741 GCA_002479405.1 Methylophilaceae bacterium UBA7525 | reverse complement strand
GGGTCGCCCTTGTCGGTACCGAACTCGTAGAAGTTGTTGTAGGTGGTGACATCTTCATAGCTGGTCAGCTTCTCATCCTTGCCATAAGCTGTCTTGCTGAATCCGGCTATCTTCTGTCGCTCGTTCGCAGCCAGTGCAATTGACGGCAGCATGCTGGAGATGGCTCCGGCAGCAACACTGAAGCCTGCGGCTTTGAGAAATTCACGGCGATTCTCAAATACTTCACGAGGCGTGATTTCCGAAGGCGGAATATCCGGCCTTTTGGCGATATACATGCTGTCCAACCTTTCTGTTCAAGTCCTGGAGCATTCCTGAGTCATGCTTGCTCAGAACCGAAAACGTCATTGATGCGCATTGGTCGCCAATATGGCTACAGCCTTACATTTGATTACCGCAGGTATTGACCCCAGTCATGTAATGTTGCTCCACCGGCGAAGAACTCCGGGTTTAGCAATGATTCCTTGCTGTTATATAGCAAAGGTCTGCCCTGGGTATCCTGCAGTGAACCGCCTGCCTTTTCCAACACGCAGTGGGCAGCGGCCGTATCCCATTCGGATGTGAGTCCAAGTCTTGGGTAGAGATCGGCAGCGCCTTCGGCGACCATGCAAATCTTCAATGAACTACCCATAGGGATCAGATTTACCGGGGAAAGTTTCTTTTCGATGTTTTCGACAAACTGCTGCAACCGGACATCGGCATGGGAACGACTGCCTGCAATCGTAATGTCGCCAGGGTTCAGTTCCCGCGCCTTGATGGCAACAGCCGCATTACCGTCCTGCTGTTTATAAGCCCCATTTTCATCTGCGTAATACAACAGATCCATGGCCGGTGCATAAACCACGCCTACCATGGCTTTGCTGCCCTCGATCAGGGCAATGTTGACCGTGAACTCACCGTTGCGCTTAATGAATTCACGGGTGCCGTCCAACGGATCGACCAGCCAGTAGCGATGCCATTGCGAGCGGGTGGTGTAAGGGATGTCCGCGGATTCCTCAGAAAGCACCGGGATATCGGGTGTCAGCCTCTTCAGGCCAGTCTCGATGATGCGATGTGCTGCCAGGTCGGCCTGCGTCAGCGGTGAATTGTCGCTCTTGCTCTCGACATCGATAGTGCCTGCATATATCTGCATGATGGCCTTGCCTGCCTGCCTGGCAATGTCTATTAATTGCGGCAAATGACTTTGTGTCTGATTCAATTTGATAATAACTCCAATAAAGCCACTTCATCGATGATCGTAACGCCCAGTTCCCGGGCTTTTTCCAGTTTGCTGCCAGCCTCCGCACCGGCAACCACATAATCCGTCTTGCGCGATACACTGCCAGCCACCTTGCCGCCGGCCTTTTCAATCAAGGCCTTGGCTTCATCACGCGACATATTGGGCAAGGTGCCGGTCAAAACCAGCGTTTTTCCGTTAAATACGCCGTCAGCAGGGGCTCCTACGCCCTCTTCCCAGTGAATGCCGGCTGCAATCAGCGCATTGATTACTTCACGGTTGTGAGCTTCACTCAGAAACTGCACAATGGAATCCGCCACGATCGGGCCAACATCCGGCACCTGCTGCAGTTTCTCCGCATCCGCTTCCAGCAGGCCCTGCAGGCTACCAAAATACTTGGCCAGATCCTTGGCAGTCGCTTCACCCACATTGCGGATGCCCAACGCATAGATAAAGCGTGCCAGCGTGGTCTTCTTGCTTTTCTGCAATGCCTCTATGATGTTCTGCGCCGATTTTTCGGCCATGCGATCAAGGCCCGCCAATATCCGGCTATCCAGCTTGTAAATATCGGCCAGCGTATGTACCAGTTCGGCATCGACCAGTTGATCCACCAGTTTCTCGCCCAAGCCTTCGATATCCATGGCACGGCGCGAGGCGAAGTGCAGGATCGCCTGCTTGCGCTGGGCTGAGCAGAACAAGCCGCCGGTACAGCGCGCCACCGACTCATCTTGCTGACGGATGACATGTGAGCCGCAGACTGGACAGCGATGGCCGATGGCTTCCAGCAGATTGTAGGGTACGGAACCCTGCGGCCGCCGATCCTTTATCACAGCGACCACTTCCGGAATCACATCCCCTGCCCTGCGTACGCTGACCGTGTCGCCCACACGCACATCCTTGCGGTCGATCTCGTCCTGGTTGTGCAAGGTAGCATTGGTCACTGTCACACCCCCGACAAAAACCGGTTTCAACCTTGCTACCGGCGTAACGGCGCCTGTGCGGCCGACTTGTACGTCGATTGCCAGCAATTCGGTCAGGGCTTCCTGCGCCGGGAATTTGTGCGCCACCGCCCAATGCGGCTCCCGGCTACGAAAGCCGAGTTCGCGCTGCAACGCCAGCAGATTGACCTTGTAAACGACGCCGTCGATATCGTACGGCAGGCTGTCGCGCTTGGCAGCGATGTTCTGGTGGAACTGCACCAGAGGTTCAGAGCCCAGACCAACGATGCGTTCGGCACAAACGGGGAAACCAAAACGTTGCAAGGCATCCAGCAGTTCGCTGTGCCGTGCAGGCACCTCCCAGCCTTTTGTCTCGCCAAGGCCATAGGTAAAAAAGGATAAAAGCCGCTGAGCCGTCAATCTGGAATCCAGTTGACGCACGGCGCCGGCCGCACCGTTGCGCGGATTGACCAGTGTCGGCTTGCCTTGCGCACGTTGCCTGGCGTTGTATCGCTCGAAGTCGGGACGGCTCATGTAGACCTCGCCGCGCACCTCAAGCACTTCGGGTACCGGGCCTTCTAGCCGCAATGGGATCTGACGGATAGTGCGAATGTTCTGTGTCACATCCTCGCCAACCTCGCCATCGCCACGGGTCGCTGCCTGCACCAGCAGGCCGTTTTCGTAGCGCAGACTGATGGCCAGACCGTCGAACTTGAGTTCGGCGGCGTATTCAACAGATGGATCATTGTCATTCAATCCCAGTTTCTTGCGCGTTCTGGCATCGAAAGCGCGGGCGCCTGCCGGCGTGATGTCGGTCTCGGTCTCGATCGAGAGCATGGGTACGCGATGACGCACTGCCAGCAGTTCCGGCAGCGGTGCTCCGCCTACGCGCTGTGTCGGCGAATCTCTGGTGACCAGCTCAGGGTGTGCCTGCTCCAGCGCCTGCAGTTCACGGAACAGGCGGTCATATTCGCTGTCCGGCACCGATGGCATGTCCAGCACATAGTATTCATGATCGTACTGACGGATGAGTTTGCGCAATGCGGCAATCTGCTGCGCAGCTTGTTCGGAACTTTGCATTTGACTCAAGAGAACAGACGTAAGGCAGACGCGCTGCCGGGAATGATGCCACGTGCCACCATCTTGGCATGTATGACCTTCAATTGCTGACGTATTATCTCAATCTGCATCTCGCCCAAAGGACGCTGGTTGTCATCCACCAGCGTGGCACCGAGACTGCTTTCCATCTGTCTGGCAGTCAGCACCATCTGATTGAACACTTCCGCGCAGTTGCGCACACGCGGGATATCCAACTGGAAGGTCACGCCGTGAATCACCGAAGTGCGCAACATTTCCTGGCTAAAAGGATAATTGTCGCGATTAACGACAGAAAACAGACGATGCCCCAAATCGTTTTCGCTGTGGAAACCGCCATCCGCCCCAAGAGTCAGACCATTCGCCTCTGCCAGTCCACGGAACTTGGTACCGGTGAACGGTCCATTTTCACCCTGCACCAGATGAAACCCAACCATCTTGTCGACATCGATACAGAACTGGTCCAACTCACTGGCCTGCTGCCAAGGGTCGCCATTGCTCTGCCATTCGATCTGCGCATTCAGTTTGTGACCGATACGATCCACTTCATGCTGAAAACGATTCAACGCATTTCTCGAGATGAAACCGGAGCGGTCTGCCAACTGCACGGCACAGGTCACCTTGCTGAAGCTGGTTGCATCCTGCTCCGGCGTTATCAGTCTCCACACGCCTTCAGCGTCCAAGCCATGCAGGAACTTGGGTTTGTCGATATCGGTGACCGTCATGAGAAATTCACGCACCTTATCGCCCGTCACGGCCTGCGGCAGGTAAAGCACTGCAATCAGGTCCACGCGCGAGTCGATATCCGGGCTCAGGGTGACAACATCCCTGGCTGCGCCGACTGATGGCGCGGCCACTTCGGCCGATGATGCCAAAGAACTCGGCAGCTCATCGAAGCCGGCCTCCCTGATCAGTTCGGCCTGTTCCATGGCTTCCTGGTCGGCTGGTGATACCTGGTCTCCCAGCGCATCACTCTGCCAGACATGCTCTTCATAGAACTTCGGTGGCTCGTTGCTGCTCGTTGCCGCGGGCTCAAATTCTTCCGGTGCGGCTTTGCGTGCTTCAGTCAATTCAGGCGCAGCCGGTTGTGCGGCCATACTGACAGTTGCTTCGAATTCTTCATAACCCCCTTCATTAAGGTCAACCTCTGGTTGCCTGTCGGCAGGACGACGTTCTTCATCAAAACTCAGCGCATCAAAATCATCCGCCGCCAGCTTGCTCAGATCCTGGGATTCCTCTCGCAATATCGCTTCCGGATCGAACTGAAACTCCTCGTCCATCAGCACGTCGCTGTCCGGCGTTTCAAAATGTCTGGCGGCCTCGTTTCGGAGCTTGCGCTCCTGCCACCAGTTGAATGCGACGACCGCAAAAATGATGATTGCACCCAGTACCAGCAAAGCCAGTTGTAAATCAGTCATGATTATTCACTCTTCTCCAGCCTCAGGCCATCACTTGATCATGCATGCGCATGGCGGCTTCGATATCCACTTCGACGATACGCGAAACTCCGGACTCCTGCATCGTCACGCCTATCAGTTGCTGTGCCATTTCCATGGTTATTTTATTATGGCTCACAAATAAAAACTGTGTGCGCTCGGACATTTTTTTTACCAGATTGCAAAAGCGCTCGGTATTACTGTCGTCGAGCGGCGCATCCACCTCGTCCATCAGACAGAACGGCGCGGGATTGAGCCGGAACAGCGCAAACACCAGGGCCAGTGCCGTCAGCGCCTTTTCGCCGCCGGACAGCAGATGAATGGTGCTGTTCTTTTTGCCCGGAGGCTGCGCGAAGACCTGCATGCCGGTATCCAGTATCTCCTCACCCAGCAACTCCAGTCTGGCCTGCCCGCCACCGAACAATAGCGTGAACAGCTCGGCAAAGTGCCGGTTGGCCTCATCGAACGTTTGTTGCAGGCGACTGCGGGTCTCGCGGTCGATCCGGCGGATGGCATCTTCCAGCGTAGTGATCGCCTCATTCAGGTCCTGCGACTGGTTATCCAGATGCTGTTTGCGTTCCTGTTCGTTGTTCAACTCCTGGATCGCCGCAAGATTGACGGCGCCCAACGCCTCAATTTCCGCTTCAAGCGATGCGACCCGCTGCCCCAGCTCGGGTACCTTGGCCGATGCCGGCAGATCCGCCGTCAGGTCAGTCTCGCTCAGATTCAGTGCTGCCAATTCGGCTGAACACTGCTCAAAATGCAGGCGTGCTTCCTGTTCCAGCAGCCGTGATTGCTCCAGCTTGTCACGCAAGGGATGCAGCATCTGCTCATTCTGCATACGATTACGTTCCTGATCCTGCAATGCGGACTCCGCCTGCACGAGCTGATTTCTGGCTTCCACCAGGCTGATCTCACGTTGTTGTTTGAGCGAAAGCGCACGATCCAGATTGGCTTTCAGGCCTTCCATCTTTGCTGCATCGAGCAACTCGCGGGACTCTTTTTGACGTTGCGCCAGCGCCTGTATTTCATCAGAAGTTGAATTAATATTAAGCTTTATTTGATTGATATTATTTACAATTAATTTTTTACCGAACACCTTCTCTTGTAACGCATGCTCTGCATTCTG
>DLMX01000015.1:459-1668 GCA_002479405.1 Methylophilaceae bacterium UBA7525 | reverse complement strand
AGCAGATCCTGTTTCTGCTGGAGTGCGGTCTCGATCTTGTCCTGCAATATTGCCTGCTCTTCCGCAATCGCCCTGGAGCGTTCCTGCACGTGTTGCAATTGCTGTTCCTGTCGCTGGATTTCGAGTTTCAGCTGATGCTCCTGCTGGCCATCATTACGCAAATTCTGCTGCAGCTCATGCAGCGTCTGCCGCAATTGCTGCATGCCCTCCTCGACCTGTCTCAGCTGAGCACTCAATCCGGCAACGGTTTCCTGCGCCTGCGGCAGTGATGCCTGCAGGGCTTCCAGTTCACGCTGCCTCTCCAGCACACCATGCAATGCACTCTGCGGGCTGTAAAGCGTCAGGCTGCGACGGCTGTAGATATCCCCTTTGCGGCTGACCAGCAACTCTCCGGGTGCAAGCTGGTTGCGTAGTTTCGCCGCCTGCCCTGCATCCTCCAGCATATAGATGCCTTGCAGCCAGTCCTGCAACACACCGCCGACCTCCGGCGATATCTGCTCGATCACTGAACTTAGCGGTTGCAATCCGGAAGCCACTTCGCCGGCATTCTCGGCTCTGCCGGTCTCCGCCAACACTACCGTGGCATGCGGACGCGACGAATCGTCATGCAGGCTGCAGCTACCGAGAATGGCGTTCAGTCTGGCGCCCAGCACAGCTTCCAGTGCGGTTTCCCAGCGACCGGCGATGGTTATCTTCTGCCACAGGCGTTCTGCATTCTGCAAGCCATGCTGCTTCAGCCAGTCGTCGATTTTCGCTTCATGACCGATGGATTGCTGGATTTTTTGCAGGGAATGGATCTGCGCTTCGATCTGCGCAACCCGGGCATGCCCATCCTGCTGCTGCTGACGCAACACGCGGATCACCTCGGTCTGCTCCTGTTCGCGAGTGCGTGCATCGGCAATGGCCTGCTCGGTCTTTGCCAGTTGCTGCTGCATGGCAGACAGCGTTCTGCGTGCATCCTCAAGACCGGCCATGTCCGGCAACTGCAGATTCTGCATGTCCGTTTGCAGTCGTTGCAGACGATGTTGCAATTCTTCGATATTGCGGTCGGCATAGCCGAGTTGCGTGCTTTCCAACCGCACGGCCTGCTCGGTTTCAGTCAGCGCCTTCTGCACCTCGGCCAATTGTTGCTGACTGGCAGAAAATGCAGCTTCCAGTGCAGGCAACCCAGCCTTCAATTGCGCCAGACTGTTGCTGGATTGTTGCTCT
>DLMX01000015.1:0-312 GCA_002479405.1 Methylophilaceae bacterium UBA7525 | reverse complement strand
CTCGTCGGCATCCGCCTGCAGCTGCTTCTGCAATTCTTCAGCAAGACTGGCGTCCAGGTTTTTTCTATGTGTCTCGAGCTTTTCCGACTGAGTAGCGATCTGCTGCAACTGCAGATTCAAACGTTCACGCGCTTCCTGCGTATGCTTGACCTGTTGCTCCAGATTCGAGACTTCAGCATTGGTCTCGTAGTATTGCGCTTGCGCCTGTTGCACCGCCTCGTTGGCGGTGAAATTCTGCTGGCGCAAGGTTTCCAGCAGGCTCTCGGTCTTGCGCAGATTGGCCATCTGCGCTTCGAGGCCATTGACCAGTTT
>DLMX01000051.1:397-3372 GCA_002479405.1 Methylophilaceae bacterium UBA7525 | reverse complement strand
GCCATCGCCGGCATGCTGGCTGGCGCACTGTACGGCATCGAAGCGATACCCAAACGCTGGTTGGATAGCCTCGACCTTGAAATCACGGCAGAGATCGTCTCGCAGACCAAAGGTTTGTTGCAGGGAAGACGTTGTTAGCCACAGAGGACACAGAGATCACATAGAGAAAATCTTCAAAACAAGTCTTGAACCCAAATCTAATGAAACCACTGCAGGCGGTTATAGGAATTTAACCAGCGCTCCTGATGGGTTTTCTCTGTGTCCTCTGTGATCTCTGTGGCTAAAAGATTTCTGGATATATGTTTTTTCTGAAGCCCGATATCGGTGGCTGAAAAGTTTTTGAATTTGCAAGGAGCACATCATGGCCATCATCACCTTTTACGAAAAACCCGGCTGCGCCAATAACACGCGGCAGAAATTTCTATTGGCCGCTGCCGGCCATATCGTCCAGGCCAAAAACCTGTTGCTTGAACCCTGGACACGTGAACGCCTGCTGTCTTTCTTCGGCAGACACCCGGTTGCTGAATGGTTCAATCGTGCCGCACCCAGGATCAAATCCGGCGAAATCATCCCCGAGGCGCTGGATGCTGACGCCGCATTGCAGCTGCTATGTGCCGAACCATTGCTCATCCGCCGTCCGCTGATCGAGGCGGATGAGCGCAGGGAGGTGGGCTTCGATCAGGAGCTGATCGATGGTTGGCTGGGGCTGACGCGGAGAGTGGAAGGGGGTATTGAAGATTGTGTCAAAAGCCATTCTGGCAAGCCTTGACCTTGTATCTTTGAAGGCAGATAACTGCTTGTTTAACCATATTGTTAAAAGCGATTATTGCTGCTAGTGTGCATTGACGCCAGCAATAATAACGAACAGGTCCATTCTCCAGATGATGCCTTTCTTGCCAATGACAAGACGACAGTTTTTACTGTCCTCTATTGCAATCATCAGCTGGCTGTTCTGCTCCATCGCTGTCGCTGCTCCCTTGACTCTCACCGAAATTTCACCGAGCCAACCCCTGGGCCTGCATGCGGCCTACATGAAGGAATCTGCCGCACCGTTGACCATAGAGCAGGTCATCGAGAGCCAAGCCGCAGATGGTTTTGTTCAAGGCGAATGCCCAATCCTCAGTTTCGGCATCGGTGCCAAACCGGTCTGGATCCATCTGTCTGTCATCAACAAGAGCGATGCTGTCGCCAATCGGCAGCTTCTTGTCGAGAACTCCTGGCTCGATCAGCTCGATGTTTATTTCATCAAGGAGAACCGGCCAATCGAGAAATATCAGGCCGGCGATGCCCTGGCGTTTCATGACCGTTCCATCCACGGACGTTTCTTTTCCTTCTATCACGGCTTTGATCCCGGCATTACCGATATCTACCTGCGTGTCGAAACGCCAGACCCGATGGTTGTCCCCGTGTTTTTGCTCAGTCCGGATCAAGTCACAAGCCGCGAGATAGGCCAGGGTTACAGCTATGGTTTTTTGTATGGATATCTGCTGGCATTGCTGGCTTACAACCTCTTCATCTATTTCGGTCTGAGTTATAAGCGCCACCTGCTGTATGGCTGTTTTATCGCGGCATTTGTCATGACCAACATTGCCTACACGGGACATGGCTATGTCTGGTTCTGGCCGGATTATCCAGCGTGGCAGAGGTGGGTCATCCCGATCTTCATGGTGGTTTATGGCATTGCCGGACTGACTTTTGCCAAGGAATTTCTGGATACACGTGCCTGTTTCCCGCGCGTCCATAAAAACGTCAACCGCATGAGCTGGTTTTTTGTTGCACTGCTGTTGCTCGGCCTATACGCGGATACGCAGCTTTATGCCTTGCTGGTCGCATTCACCTTCGTCATCCTGTTCTCATCCACGATGATATTCCTCGGTGCAATCGCCTTTCGCTCCGGCCATCGCTATTCCCGTTACTTCCTCTTCGCTTCCATCGCCTCGATGATAGGCACCGCTCTCACATGTCTGTCGGTCTGGGGCTTCATCCCGTTCAATGACTGGACTTTCCGTGCGGTGGAAGTGGGCATGATGATCGACGCCACACTGCTGTCGCTCGCCCTGGCGCATCAATTCCGCGCTATCCAGATTGAACACAAACTTGCCGAACAACTCGCCGCCAAGGATTCGCTCACCGGCCTGAACAACCGGCGCGCATTCATCGAAAAAGCGCAGCTGGTCTGGAGCATGGCACAGCGTACCCAGCGCGAACTCTCCGTGATCATTCTCGACCTTGACCATTTCAAATCCATCAATGACCTATACGGCCACGCGGTGGGCGATGCTGCACTGGTGGCAGTCAGCAAGGTGTTGAACGATTCCGCCCGCGATGTCGATATCGTCGCCCGCTGGGGTGGGGAAGAGTTCCTGCTACTGCTGCCGGAAACCCGGCTGGCATCGGCACTGGTGATGGCGGAGCGGCTGAGAAATGCCATCGAGAATATCCGGGTGCCGGTGAAGGATACCGAGATCTCATTTACCGCCAGCTTTGGCGTAGCGCACAAAGCAGACCATCAAAACCTGGATGAACTGATTTCGGAAGCGGATGCCTACCTCTACCAATCCAAGACGAATGGTAGAAATAGAATCAGTTTTCCGCAGGGGTGAATGGCATGCGTTTGAAAAGTCCTCGATGCTATAGTGTTCACCGTTCCTTGTTTTGAGTAGACCACGGCTTGTGGATACAAGTAACGGCGTGAGTATGCGAGGCGCCTGAAATAATGTGCTCCCTGCTATTCCGCTAACTTGTTGAGATAACAAAAACAAAGAGAATTTCAACGCTTGATTTCACTACCGTTTTGAGACGTTTCGAGCTAGTCTGCATCTCACGTACAGAGAAATGCAGGCTAGCTCAGACTGCTATTGATTTTGTGAATGTCATTGCGTGTGCAAATCTGGTCTGATCTACGACAAGGGAATACCACAAGGAGCTCTCATGCATCAGTTGGAATTGAGCAAGGCCTTTACCCTGATGGAACC
>DLMX01000051.1:0-134 GCA_002479405.1 Methylophilaceae bacterium UBA7525 | reverse complement strand
GCCATTCCCACGATTGACATGCTGGATATGGTTGTCGGCATCGGGACGTGTTCCGGGGCGGACACGGACAAGTTCGCAAAATTCAAGCTCACGCCTGTGCAGGGCAAGGTCGTCAGGCCGCCCTTGATCAAGGA
>DLMX01000074.1:6152-6355 GCA_002479405.1 Methylophilaceae bacterium UBA7525 | reverse complement strand
GAATTGATTTTGCATGTTACGACGTCATGAGAATCCGGTAGCACTGAAGGCGGGTGCATTTTCCCTGCTGGTACATGTGCTGTTGCTCGGCCTGCTGCTGATATCCTTTAACTGGAAAGTCGTACAGCCTGCCAGCATCGCGACCGTCGAGTTGTGGTCCGAATTGCCGAGCAAGCCTGTGGTGGCGCAGCCGATGCCGGAGC
>DLMX01000074.1:5421-5935 GCA_002479405.1 Methylophilaceae bacterium UBA7525 | reverse complement strand
GCCGAAACCGAAGGAAGAGCCCAGGAAGGCCGAGGTTAAGCAGCCCGAGGTCAAGAAACCGCCGGAAGTGAAAAAGCCACCGCAAGATGATGCGTTGAAGAAATTGCAGCAGGCCATGTTGGAGGATCAGCCGAATCTCGACAGCAGTACCGCGCCTGTTGGGCCATCTGCTCCGTCTGCGGCCCAGCAGGCCGAGGTTGATAAATACAGTACGTTGCTTCAGTCCATTATTAAACCGAAGATTAATAATCAACTGTGCGGAACCGGGAAGCCGGTGCTTGAGTACCAAATTATTCTCATGCCAACAGGAGATTTGCTGGGAGAACCCAAGCTTCTATCAAGCAGTGGAATCGGCGCATGTGATGAGGCTGTTTACCGGGCTATCAAGCTTTCTAGTCCTTTACCGAAACCGCCGCCAAGTATATTGCAGGGATCAAGAGAGCTAAACCTTAAGTTTCGACCAAATGATGGATAACTTCTTTATGCGAACAAGGGAACTTTAAGAGATATGTGC
>DLMX01000074.1:4271-5330 GCA_002479405.1 Methylophilaceae bacterium UBA7525 | reverse complement strand
GTGCAAACTAAAAGGGTGCAAACCAGGCAGCATTTGATTATTTTCAGAAACCTGAATGAATGAGGGAACTTTAAGAGATATGTGCGCTACTAATCCCACTATGAGTACGTTTCTGGACAGATTGCGGCTGTTTTTCGGCGCGTTGATGCTTTGTCTGCCATTCGGCAGCCAGGCTGCGCTCACCATTGAAATCGTCGGTGGTGCTGCACAGCAGATTCCAATTGCGATTGTTCCGTTCAGCCAGCCGTCCGGTCTTGCGATTAAAGAACAGGATGCCATTGCCAATGTTATCGGCGCCGACTTGCGTCGTAGCGGACTTTTCAGAGTGCTGGAAACTCGCGGCGTGGTCAATCAGCCCAAGGATATTTCAGAAGTACGCTACCCTGAATGGGCGGCGTTGCAAGCGCAGGCGCTGACCATTGGCAGTATAGAAACGCTGCCGGATAACCGTTTGAAAGTCACTTTCCGTTTGCTGGACGTCCTCAAGCAAACCCAGCTGGTTGGCATGGAATACAACATTGCGCCCAATCAGTTGAGAATGACGGCGCATAAGATCGCTGACGTCATCTATGAAAAACTTACTGGTGAGCAAGGTGTCTTCGCTACACGCGTGACTTATGTCTCCAAGATGGGCAATCGCTATACGCTGCAGGTGGCGGATGTCGACGGTTTCAATCCGCAGACCGTCGTTTCTTCGGCTGAGCCTATCATCTCCCCGAAGTGGTCGCCGGATGGCACAAAAATCGCTTATGTTTCCTTCGAAAAAAAGAAGCCGATTGTCTATGTGCAGTCGCTGGTGTCCGGTCAGCGCTATGTGCTGGCCAATTTCAAGGGAAATAACAGTGCGCCGGCATGGTCCCCGGACGGCAAGAAACTGGCTATCGTGCTCACACATGGTGCAAATTCGCAGGTTTATTCCATCAATGCCGATGGCACCGGCCTGAAGCAGTTGACCAGAAGCAGCGCCATTGATACCGAGCCGGTGTGGTCGCCGGATGGTCAGCATATCTACTTTACGTCCGACCGCGGCGGGTCGCCGCAGATTTATCGCATCTCTGC
>DLMX01000074.1:3779-4036 GCA_002479405.1 Methylophilaceae bacterium UBA7525 | reverse complement strand
TGTATGCCACCAAGATGAATGGCAAGGGAACATTGGCTGCGGTTTCTGCCGATGGACGAGTAAAGCAGCGTTTGAGTGAATCTGGCGGTGATGTCAGAGAGCCCGCCTGGGGGCCGTTGATGAATTGAGGTTTTGGGTAGTAGTAGTGAGTCGTGATTTTGCAATCATGTTTTTTTAATGTAACGTTTGTCTGTAGTCGTATACAGCTTCAAAATTTAAGGAGAGTAATAATGAAAAAAGGTCTAATCGGAACCATT
>DLMX01000074.1:726-3508 GCA_002479405.1 Methylophilaceae bacterium UBA7525 | reverse complement strand
GTCAATCCATTGAAAGATCCAAACAACATTCTTTCACAACGCAGTATCTACTTCGATTTTGACAAGGATGATGTCAAAGCCGAGTTCCGTCCCCTGGTTGAAGCTCACGCTAGATATCTGAATCAGAACAGTGGCGCATCCATCACGCTGGAAGGCCATGCTGATGAAATCGGTACCCGCGAGTACAACCTGGCTCTGGGTCAGCGCCGTTCAGTTTCCGTCAAGAAGGTCATGAACCTGCTGGGTGTACAGGACAGCCAGATCGAGACGGTCAGCTATGGTGAAGAAAAGGCGACTGGTTCCGATAGCGCAAGCCGTGCAAAAGACCGTCGCGTTGATATCATCTACAAGGGCGAATAATTAAAGGCTGAATGATGCGTTTTCTGGTTTTGGGTTCGGTGCTATTGCTTGCCTTGTCACAAAATGCGCATGCGTTTCTTGAGGACAAGGAAGCACGTAAAAAAATTACGGAGAATCAGACTCAGAATCAGACAGCTTTTGATGAACTGAGAAAAAATCAGCAGGCTCTGGAAGAGAGGGTGGCCGCTATTGAGGCCATCGTCAAAGGCCGGGGTCTGCTTGATTTGCTCAGCCAGGTCGAGCAACTGAATCAGGAGCTTAGCCGGGTCAAGGGCGAACTGGAAGTAGCTACACACAACATTGCAAACACGCAGCAGCGCCAGCGTGATTTGTATGCAGATACCGATACCCGTTTGCGTCAGCTGGAAGGCGCCGCAAGTCAGGCACCTGCAGGAGACGAAGCAGCGGAATCAGAGGTGTCGGCAGAAGAGGCTGCCGAGTTTGATGCAGCTATGGCGTTGGTCAAGGCCTCCAGGCACCGTGAAGCTTTCGATGCTCTGAACAAGTATATACAGGCTCATCCTGCCAGTCCGCGTTTGCCAGATGCCCAGTATGCACTGGGTTATGCGCAATTTTCACTGAAGAACTACAAGGCCGCCATCGCGACCCAGGAAAAGTTGATACAGCAGTTTCCTGATCATGCCAAGGCGCCCGATGCGATGTTCAATATCGCCAATTCACAGATTCAATTGTCGGATGTTGAAGGTGCAAAGAAAACACTCCGTATTCTGCTGGGCCAGTACCCAAAGAGTGCAGTGGCGCCTAATGCGCAACAGCGTCTGAAGGTGCTTGAATCCATCAAGTCCAGATAACCAGCCCCAATCTCTAAAACAAGCGGATTGCCAGCCCCGGGCGTATAATCACGCTTCATATTTTTTCGGCGCTTCTGTTCGCGCCAGACTCATCACACGATTTATGACACTGAAAGTACATGAGATTTTTCATTCCGTGCAGGGGGAATCCTCACGGATTGGCCTGCCTACGGTGTTCGTGCGTCTGACGGGCTGCCCCATGCGCTGTGTCTATTGTGATACCGAGTACGCATTCTCCGGCGGCAGCAATATGTCGCTGGAACAGATCATGGAGAAGGTGGCGGGCTACGGCGCGCGCTATGTCACAGTGACTGGCGGGGAGCCGCTTGCCCAGAAAAAATGTCTGGAATTGCTGAGCAGGCTATGCGATGCCGGGTATGGAGTCTCGCTGGAAACCGGTGGGGCAATCGACACCAGTGGCGTTGACCCGCGTGTTGCGGTGATTCTGGATGTAAAGACTCCGGGTTCCGGAGAGATGGAAAACAATCGCTGGGATAATTTGCAGCGACTGAAACCCAATGATGAAGTGAAGTTTGTCCTGTGCGACCGGCCCGATTATGAATGGGCCAAGAAAATCCTTGCTGAGCACCAAATTGCTGAAAAATGCAGCGTGTTGTTTTCGCCGGTGCATGGCCGGCTTGATGCCGCATCGTTGGCGGAATGGATTCTGGAAGACCGCCTGCCCGTCCGCATGCAGGTCCAGCTTCACAAGATTTTATGGGGCGAAAGGCCCGGTGTTTAGGAAATTCAGATGAAGAAGGCCGTTGTACTTCTTTCCGGCGGACTGGATTCTGCCACGGTATTGGCAATCGCACGTAGTCAAGGCTATGAATGCTATTGCCTGAGTCTGGATTATCACCAGCGTCACGTGGCCGAACTGAAGGCGGCTGAGAAAATCGCCAGAACACTGGGCGCTGCTGCACATCGCACGGCACAGCTCGACCTATCGATGTTCGGCGGCTCCGCGCTGACGGATGAGCATATAGACGTGCCACAGTCGCCGACAGATGGTATCCCGGTCACCTATGTGCCGGCGCGCAATACCATCATGCTGTCACTGGCACTGGCTTGGGCTGAAGTGCTGGACGCCCGGGATATATTTATCGGGGTCAATGCGCTGGACTATTCCGGCTATCCGGATTGCCGCAAGGAATATGTGGAAGCCTTCCAGCGCATGGCCAATCTGGCGACCAAGTCGGCCGTAGAGGGCCGTACGATCAGCATTCATGCGCCTTTGATCGACATGACCAAGGCGCAGATCATCCAGCAGGGCACCGAACTTGGCGTCGACTACGGCATGACGGTGTCTTGCTATCAGGCAGACGCACAAGGCCGGGCCTGTGGTTTGTGTGATTCTTGCCGCCTGCGTCGCGACGGTTTTGCTGCCAGCGGTATCGTTGACCCGACGGCATATCAAAATTCTGCGCAGACATGATATTTACCTTGCCAAAGTATTAAAAAATAACGTAAAATCCGCCCCTTTCTGCAAAAACTTAAGAGAACAAACATATGGTGATCATTCGACTGGCCCGTGGTGGCGCGAAGAAAAACCCTTTTTACAGCGTTGTGGTTGCAGATTCCCGCAATCGCCGTGATGGTCGCTTCATCGA
>DLMX01000074.1:0-554 GCA_002479405.1 Methylophilaceae bacterium UBA7525 | reverse complement strand
CGCGTCGGCTTCTACAACCCGGTGGCCCGCGAAGGCCAGGAAAGCCTGCGCCTGAACAGCGAGCGCATCGCCTACTGGCAAGGCAACGGCGCGCAGCTTTCCGAAAGCGTGGCACGCCTGGTCAAGCAAGCCGGCAAGGCCGCCTAAGCATTTTGCAGCAGCCGCCGCCTGAAACCATGGTGGTGATGGGACGGGTCGCCGTCCCCTACGGCGTCAAGGGCTGGATCAACATCCAGCCCGATACCGAACTGCTGGACAGCCTGTTCGACTATCCGGTCTGGTGGCTGCAGAGTGAAACCGGCTGGCGCGCATTTGCCGTCGAGGAAGCAAAAATACACGGCGACCACCTGGTCGCCAAGCTGGAAGGGATCGAGGACCGCGACCAGGCCTTCCGGCTCAAGGGCAAGCAGATCGCCGTGCCCAGAGCGCAGTTGCCCGAGCCCGGGGCGGATGAGTATTACTGGTCCGACCTCGTCGGTCTCACGGTGCGCAATACCCAGGGCGTCGAATTGGGACATGTCAGGGAACTGTTCGAGACCGGCGCCAACGACGTG
>DLMX01000004.1:17084-34789 GCA_002479405.1 Methylophilaceae bacterium UBA7525 | reverse complement strand
CGCCGCGGATCACGTGGGTGATGCCCATGTCCATGTCGTCGACCACCACGCAGAAGTTGTAGGTCGGCGTACCGATGATGTCGTCGCTGTCGGCAGGCGCCGGGCGAGCGATGACCAGGTCATCAAGTTCGTCATTGCTGATCTCGATGCGCCCCTTGACCTTGTCCTGCCACACCACCGAGCCCCCTTGGGGGTTCTTGAAGCGCAGCACGGGCTTCACACCAGCGGGCACGGGCGGCAAAGTCTTGCCGGGCTCCGGGCGCCAGGTGCCGTCGTAGCGCGGCTTTTCCTTGTTGGCCATCTGCCGCTCGCGCAGGGCGTCAAGCTCGGCGCTGCTCATGTAGCAGGGGTAGACCAGGCCTTGCGCCAGCATCTGCCGCACAACCTCCTTGTAGCGATCCATGCGCTGCATCTGATAGAAAGGACCTTCATCCCAATCCAGCCCCAGCCACTGCATGCCATCAAGAATGGCCTGCACTGCTTCCGGCGTTGAACGTTCGACATCAGTATCTTCGATGCGCAAAATGAACTGACCTTGATGCTTGCGGGCATAGGCCCATGAAAACAGCGCCGTACGGGCGCCGCCAATGTGAAGAAAGCCTGTGGGACTGGGAGCGAATCGTGTACGTATGGTCATAAATCAGCAGATAAAAAGCAAAAGCAGATTTTACCATGCGAAGTCCTGCTGACGTCCGTGCACAGTCAGAATATCGACAGCTGCATACGGAATTGCCTATTTTTTGACACCTCCTCTAGCCAACACAGACACAAGACAGCCGAAAACCCAATTATTTTCACTATAAATCATATAGTTGACCGTAGAATTTACAGCTTGGCCCGATGGTACGAATTTCGCTACCCAATAGTCATGAACATTCGAAATTGGCTCTAGTCATGAAATCGTTGCTCGGCAAACTGATTGGTAAAAATACGAAAACAGATGCTGCAGACTTGTCCTGGTTAGGCGAACTGACCAAACTTGACGACATTACAGCCATCGAGAATTCAATACAGAAACTGAAAGACTGTTTCAGCGACGACGCAATTCACGAGGCCGATCGATTGCGCATGATGTTGGCCACGGACACGGAAAACCGTCAACGTGTACTGAGAGTCACGCGCCAATTCCTCGATTTCGAGAACCTTAGGCCAGAACTGGAAAACCATATTTCCAGCACGATGTACTTCTATCACCGGCAGATTTTCGTCGGTTATCGCAGCTTCATCGACCGCTTTCTGGATGCCGGCGGTGACATTATCTTCACCTACAACCGACTGCCAGTGATTCTTGGCAGAGCCCTCAAGGCCGCCTATACCATGGTCAGATGGCGTTATTACCGGCAACAATCGGTCGCCGATATGACTTGGTCTGAGATTTTCGATTTGTACCGCATCCTGGAACAGGAATCCCTGCTGGATCTCACGGTCGACCTGTACAAGAATGAAACGGAAAGCCATCTGGCGGCGTCTTTCGTCCAGGCTTGCATGCTGGATAGTCTCAGCAGTTCAAGTTTGAGCAAACAGCAAGTGGAAAAAACAGCCATGCTGCTGGAAAAACTGATCCCATGGAGTCAGGTCAGCAAGCATTATGAGGAGCACAAGCATCTCTTTTACGTTGACCTGACCCAGGACCAGGGCGCCAAGCGTATTCGCCTGTTCGAACCTCACCTAGGCTGCCGCTATTGGGACACCGAACAGCTATCAGCCAGAATTAATGCTGATATCGAGGCATTGGACCGGGATCTACCACATGACCTGGAATCAATTGGTAGTAACGGTGAATTGCTGGAGATACTTACCAGGTTGCGATCAGAATGGTCCAGGCATGCCTATACACGCCAGCGACGCTCTGAGGAACGGCACAAGGTCGTTAAGCGTGTGATTGTCAGCTACGGCTTTCAGGATGTTTGCGCTCAACTGAAATCCGCCACGAAAAACCTTTATCTGGCGCCGCAGCAACAATCCGGACACAATCTTGATGACCGGATTGCAAATCACAACAACATCAGCACTGCTCCATCGGTGCTTTACGAAGACCTTACCAGAGAGCGCTGGATGATCAGCGACGAGAGTAGTAGCGGTTATGGTGTCATTTTCAGTGACGAACCGCCACCCACCCTCAAACTTGGCAAGCTGGTTGGCCTGGTTGTTGAAGACCAACCGGAGCGCCTTATCATCGGTAGCATCAAAAGTATCAATAAACCAGCCAATGGCGACAACCACATTGGCATCAAGATTATCGGCAGGCAGGCCACTTGGATACAACTTCGCCATGCCGGACATATCACGGAGTCTTCGAATAACACCGAAAAAACATCGGATCAAGGGCTCGGATTCGCCGCAATTTTTCTGTCGGCAGAACCCGGACTCTCAGATTGCCCGACCTTCCTGTTGCCGAGAATCGAGCATCTGGAGCATGGCATCTACCATTTGTTCCTGCAAAATCGCAAATCGATCGTGCAACTTGGATCGCAGATAGAATCCAGAGACGACTGGGTCCAGGTCAGGATCAATTATCTGGACCGATAAATCGACCGGCTTGCAAGTCACTACAACTCGCAAGCCGGCGCAGGAGCGGATGTCCTTTGAATGCTAATATTTGTCTTGCCAGCCGCCACCCAATGCCTTGAACAGGTCAACACTCGTAATCAACCTGGCTTGGCGGCTCTGGATGTAGGCAATCGCCGCATCGTTGTATACCCGTTGCGAATCCAGCACATCGATATAAGCGGAATAGCCTGACTTATACCGATTATCAGAGATATCCAGGGCTTTTTTCGCAGCCTGTCTGCTGCTATCGAGCAACGCTTCGCGTTCGGCATTCTGCCTTACGCTCACCAATGCATCATTCACTTCCTGAAAAGCCGTGCGTACACTTGCCTCATACGCGGCCAATGCCTGCTTCTGCTGCGCAGTTGCCTGGTCCACCCTGGCTGAGAGACGGCCAGCATTGAAAATGGGCAGATTCAGACCGATCCCGCCGCTCCAGATCCGCGCAGCCGACTTCAACACATCGCCCAGTTCCGCACTCTCACCGCCATAAGTGGCTGTCAGTGATATGGTAGGAAACAATGCCGCTTTTGCAACGCCGATATTGGCATTCTGCGCAACCAGTTCCTGCTCGGCCTGCCGGACATCGGGACGTGCCTCAAGCAGGTTGGATGGCAAACCGGCTGGCGGCAATGGCGGTAGCGGCAGTTGACTGATGTCGCCTGCAGGCAGATTCAAGTCAAGCTGACCTGACAGCACAGCCAACTGATGCTGACTGACTGTACGCAGTCTTTTCAGTTCGACGATCTGCGCTGCCAGATTGGAGCTGGCAACCTCAGCCTGATGCACGTCCAGCGCAGAAGAAACGCCGCCTTCGAGACGTTTTCTGGTTAATGCCAGACTTTCATTCCGCGTTCTCAGGCTATCTTCCGACAAGGCGATTTGCGATTCCAGACTGCGCAGTTGCAGATAGTTACTGACCACCAAGCCGGATAGTGACAATGCAATCGTGTCTCTCGCGTAGCGGGTAGCCATGGTTCGTGCTCTGGCCGATTCCTTTGCGCGCCGCAGCTTGCCCCAGAAATCCAGTTCATACGAGGCGCCCAAGCGGATGGTATAATTTTCACGTATCGGATTTACGCCGCTGACCAGCGGATTGGCGCCACGCTGCGTAATACGAGAACGGCTGCCAGCGGCATCAAGATCAACCTGGGGAAACAGAGCCGCGCCTACTTCACGCAGAAAGGCATCGGCTTCTTCGATGCGCGCAACCGCAATCCTGATATCTGTATTGTTTTCCAGCGCTTGGGCAACCAGATCGTTCAGAACCGGATCCTGATACAGTTCCCACCAGGGACTCTCGGCAGACAACGGCACCTGATCCGCAGCAGCGACATCATCACTGCTGAATATGGCCGGCAGTGAAAAGGCGGGACGCTGATAATCAGGCCCCATCAACATGCATCCCGGCAGCAATGCAGCCAGCAACAAGCCACCGATGATTTTTATTCCTGGCTTCATGCCATTTCCTTTTCGGTATTTCCAAGCTGCTCTCTGTGTCTGGTGATCTGCCCATGCTTGCGGGTCAGCCAGACGAAGAACAACGGTATAAAGATTGTCGCAACAAAGGTTGCCATCAACATGCCGCCGAATACGCCGGTACCCATTGAGCGTCGTGCTGCAGAACCGGCTCCGGTAGCGATTACCAGCGGCACAATACCCAGCACGAATGCCATGGAAGTCATGACAATCGGACGGAAACGCAATCTGGCGGCTTCAATTGCGGCATCTGCAACACTCATGCCTTCCTCCAGTTTCTGTGTCGCGAACTCGACAATCAGAATGGCGTTTTTTGCCGCTAATCCGATCAACGTGATCAAACCGATCTGAAAGTAGATATCGTTCGGCATTCCTCTGAAGAAGATGGCCAGCAATGCCCCACACAATGCGAAAGGCACGGCCATGATAACGGCCAGCGGCAGTGACCAAGTTTCAAACTGCGCAGCCAGAATCAGGAATACCATGATGATGGCGAATGAAAAGGCGAATATCGCTGCCGAGCCTGTACGTTTTTCCTGATAAGCCTGTCCGGTCCATGCCAATTGATAATCGTCTGGCAGTTTCTGGGCAGCAATCCGCTCCACCAGTTGGATGGCCTCTCCCGAACTCACTCCGGGAGCGCCACTGCCAAGCACCTTGGCCGCCATGAGTCCGTTATAGCGCTCCAGTTGCTCTGCCCCGACGATATTGTGCACCTTGCTCAGCGCAGACATTGGCACCATCACTCCGCTGCTCGACCGCACGTAGACCTTGCCCAGGTCCTCCGGCTTCATGCGGAACTCCGGCTCCGCCTGCAACTGTACGCGGTAGGTACGACCCGAACGATTAAAATCGTTGACGTAAAGTGAACCCATCGTAGTCTGCAAGGTTGCATAAATGTCGGCGATCGGCACGCCTTGCGACAACGCCTTGGCCTCATCCACCTCGATATAGAGCTGTGGCACCGTCGGCCGGAAGAAAGTGTTGATACCTGTCAGCAGGGGCTCCTTCATCAATGCATCGACAAAGCTGTTGGTCACACTGGACAAGCGCGCAGGGTCGGAATCGCCGCGCGCCTGGATATACAACTCAAAACCGCCAGAACTGCCCAGTCCGCGGATCGCCGGCGGATTGAAGGCAAAAGCCAGGCCATCAGGCTGGCTCATCCCCAGTCCGAACAGTTTCTTGACGACATCATCAGCCGTCGCCGTACGCTGGTCCCAGTCTTTCAGTCGTACAAACATGGTACCGGCACTGGTCTTGTTACCTCCGCCAATCAGATCCATACCATTGATAATGAATTGGGTTGCAACCGCCGGATCCTTGGCGATCTCGGCACGCACCGCTTCAGTGGTCTTGGTCGTCCGGTTAAGCGTCGCACCATCAGGCAGCACAAAAGCCGTAATAACATAACCCTGGTCTTCCGACGGCACAAAACTGCCAGGCACGGTTTTAAGCAGAAAGGTAACCAAGCCAATGATGCCGACAAAGGCAATCGTGCCGATAATCATATGGCGCAAGGTAAGCCCCACCATGCCGGTATAGAAATGCGTCAGGCCTTCGAAAAACCGGTTGAAAGGTGCAAAAAGCCTGGACTCACCATGAACATGCTTGAGCAGTAAAGCGCAGAGTGCAGGTGTCAAGGTCAGAGCCACGACCCCGGACAAGACAACTGCGACCGCTACGGTTACCGCAAACTGCCTGTAAAGTTCGCCGGCAATGCCCCCGAGAAAAGCCACAGGCACGAAAACTGCACAAAGTACCAGCACAATCGCCACGATTGCACCGGATACCTGCTGCATGGAGCGAATTGCGGCATTGAGCGGTGACAGCTTCTCCTCCTTCATCAGGCGCTCGACGTTTTCCAGTACCACGATCGCATCGTCCACCACGATACCGATGGAAAGCACCATGGCAAACAATGTCAGCGTGTTGATAGAAAACCCGAACATCCACAAGCCGGCAAAAGTACCGATCAGGGAAATCGGCACGGCCAATATCGGAATCAATGTTGCACGCCAGCTTTGCAGGAAAAGAAACACTACCAGAATCACCAGTATCATGGCTTCGCCCAATGTCTTGATCACCTCACCGATAGAGGACTTCACAAAATCGCTGGTATCGTAAGGAACGGCATAGTCCATGCCCGCAGGGAATCGTTTCTTCAGCTCCTCCATCTTCGCCTTGATTGCATCGGCTGTATCCAACGCATTGGCCCCGGTCTGCAGAAAAGTTCCTATAGCCACGCCGGGCTTGCCGTTCAATGTAGTGCGGATGTTGTAATTCTGGGAGCCGAGTTCAATGCGGGCGACATCTTTCAGATACAACACCCCACGCGGGCCATCAGCACGCAGGATGATGTTGCCAAACTCCGCCGGATCAAGCAGTCGACCTTTCGCCGTAACGGTGTAGACAATCTGCTGATCGCCGGGGGAAGGATCCTGACCGATCTTGCCGGCGGCATACTGCGCATTCTGTGCCTGGATAGCACTCGAAATGTCCGAGGTCGTCACTCCGAGCTGTGCCATCTTGTCGGGGCGCAGCCAGATACGCATGGAGTAATCCTGCGCACCGAACACGGTCGCATCCCCAACGCCTTGAATACGCTTCAATTCGTCCAGCACATTCAGCGTGGCATAGTTGCTCAGATACAACGGGTCGAAGGTACCATCCGGCGAAGTCAACATAGCGACCAGCAAGAGGTCGTTGGAACGCTTCTGTACGACCAGGCCATTGCGACGGACATCATCCGGCAGTCTGGGCAAGGCAATATTGACCCGGTTACTGACGTTGAAGGTTGCCTGGTCTGCATCCGTACCGACCTCAAATGTGGCGGTAATCGTCAGAGTACCGCTGGAGTCTGCACTGGAATTGAAGTACAGCAGATTTTCGACGCCGCTCAACTGTTCTTCTATGGGTGCCGCCACCGTCTTGGACAGAGTCTCGGCACTGGCTCCCGGATAGGAAGCCGTAATCATCACTGTCGGTGGCGCAATCTGCGGGTATTGCGCAATCGGCAACTTCATCGCCGCTGCCAGACCTGCCAGCACGATGACGATGGAAAGCACCGAAGCGAAAATCGGTCGTGTAATAAAAAATCTGGTCATGGTAGCTCCGGCTTAAGCCTGTTTGGTAGACAAAAGCCCAGAGGACTTCTCAGCCCCCGCTTCTGTTTTATTCGGCGCCGGAGCACCTTCAGGCTTCTCTCCTGCGATATTGGGAGCAACGACAGCACCCGGACGCAATTTGATAATGTTATCAATAATGACCTTGTCGCCAGCGTTCAAGCCTTCCAGCACGATCCAGTCCTTGCCTACCCAGTCACCTACTACAACCGGACGCACCGTCGCCTCATTGTTCTCGTTGACGACATAGACGAATCTACCCTGATCAAAACTGCTGATAGCGGTCTGCGGCAGCAGGAAAACACCATCGCGCTGGCCGGTTGTGACTCTGGCACGGACAAACTGGCCGGGAAGCAATGCCTGATCCTTGTTTTCGAACGTTGCTCTTAACTGCTGCGTCCCCAGCAACGGGTCAATCTGGCTGGCGGCGAAATTCAATTTGCCCTTTTGCTGATATTCAGTGCCGTCAGGCAGGATCAAGGTCACGTGTTTGACATTTTGCTCGGTCAAACGGCCACCCAACTGTGCAAGCTCATTGTCAGAAAAGCTGAACCGCACCCATATTGGCGACAATTGTACGACCGTTGTCAGCAAGCTGGTGTTAGCTGTAATCAAGGCGCCCTCGGAATACTGGAAGCGACCTGAAATTCCGCTCACAGGGGCGGTGACTGTAGTGTATGAAAGATTGAGTTCAGCTTCACGCAGATTGGCCTGCGCCTGTTGCAAGCCAGCCCTGGCGACGGCTTCATCAGAGACTGCATTGTCATACTCACGCTGACTGATTGACTGACTTTCCAGCAAGCCCTTGAGTCGCAGTTGCTCACGCTTGGCCTGATCTATCAGCGCCTGCTGCTGTGCCAATTGTGCACGCGCTTGAGCCAAGGCGATTTCGTATGGCACCGGATCGATCAGAAACATTGGCTCTCCAGCCTTGACCGGAGCCCCCTCTTCATAAAGACGTTTCAGCAGGATACCGCCTACACGCGCCCTGATCTCAACTTCCTTTGCGCCTTCTGTCTGGGCAACCGCCTCAGCACTAATCGGTGCGGTAGCAGGCTGCACTTCAACAACCGTCACCGGCATTGCCATCGCACCACCTGGCACCTGCCCACCCGGAGCATCACCTTTTCCGCAAGCTGCCAGAATAACCAGCATGATGGTCAAAGCCACCGTATTGATCATCGCATATCGATATCGATGAAAGTTTTTTCTGGAAGAATCAAGGCTGCGCATCGTGTAACTCCGGTTATTAATTGGTATTGTTGCAGATATCACTTGCTTACATTCAAGAGTGACTGTAAATTATATACATTCAGGTATGTATGTAAATACCCAATTCAATATTTTTTATGAGAGCACCAGCACATGGTCCGAAAAACCAAAGAAGATGCCGAATTAACACGCCAGAGCATCATTCAGGCCGCACGTGAAGTATTTCTGGCGCGCGGCGTCAGCCGCACCACCATGGAACATATCGCAACCCAAGCCAATGTCACCCGGGGAGCTGTCTACTGGCATTTCAAGAACAAGACCGAGTTGTTTCATGCAATGCGGGAACAGGTATTCCTGCCACTGATCGACCGCATGGACGACACGTTGTTGGTAGAGGGCTCAGAAGCACCCCTCACCCGCATCGAAAACTTCCTCTACAGCACCATACAAACGCTTGAAGATAGCATTGAGACACGACAGATTTATGAAATCATGATGATCAAATGTGAGTATGTCGACGAACTTGCAGATGTGCTGCAACAGATACTTTCCAACTGCTCAGGCATTACGGAAAAAGTAGCTCTCGTTTATGGACGCGCAAAGAGCAAGGGACACCTGAGAGACGGCTTGGACCCGGATCAATTGGCGCAGGATACCAATCTGTTCTTTACCGGCCTGCTTCACATGTGGGTCAAAGACATTCATGGCAGCCGATTCCGTCATCAGGCCAGAGCATTGATTCAATCCCATATCGCATTAAGAAAAAAATAATGCACCATGTTGAACGCCAATGGCGCCCTGAATCAGGGCGCCATTTTTTTATCTGTGGCATCCGGGCCAAATTATCTTACTGTTTTATATCATCTTAATTTACATACAAAAATCTGGCTTGATGATTGCTTCGTGTCGTTGGCGACAAAAACCAACCTCCAGAGAAACGATTTGAATTGATACTCAAAATTCAGAAACAAAAGCGATATCCGGATGAAGTCAGTCAATTCATACGTGAATGGCTGGACAACAGAGAGCACATACTCAATTCACTGCTGCGCAATCTTGATGGCATGGCCTATTGCTGCCTGCTGGATACAAGATGGACCATGCTTTACATCAGCGAAGGATGCATCGCACTCACCGGCTATCAACCGGAAGATCTGATACAACACGGACTCGTCAGCTACGAAGAAATCACCTTTGCCGATGATCGCCAGCGTGTTCGAGACTCCATTCTGGAAGCAATCAAGATTAACCACTCCTTCGATATCGAATACCGAATTATCAACAGTGACGGCGAAGTGCGCTGGGTGTCGGAACGCGGGAAAGGAATCTTCAATCACAACGGCAATGTGGAAGCCGTGGAAGGATTCATCCAGGACATTACCGTAAGGAAGCAGAGTGAACAGGCCATACTGGAAGCCGAAAAACGCTATCGCAGCATTTTTGAGAACACCGTGGAAGGCATTTTCCAGACCACTGAATGTGGCCGATACCTCAGCGCCAACCCTGCCCTTGCCAGGCTTTATGGTTACCCGTCACCGAATGAACTGATCAACAATCTCAACGACATCGAAAATCAGCTTTATGTAGACAGGAACAAACGCAAGGAATTTTCCGAGTTAATGAAATTGAGAGGACGCGTCACAAACTTTGAATCGCAAGTATATCGTCGTGATGGCAGCGTCATCTGGATTTCCGAGAACGCACGTTCAGTCAAAGACTCATATGGCAACCTGCTCTACTATGAAGGAACAGTCGAGGACATTACTGAACGCAAGGAAAACTCGGCCATCATTGAGTATCAGGCGACACATGACGACCTCACCGGATTACCTAACCGCACTCTGCTCAAGGATCGCCTGCACCAGGCCATCCTCAATGCAGAAAGATCACAGAGTCAACTAGCAGTCGTTTTTGTCGACCTGGATCAATTCAAGGACATCAACGACAGCATGGGACATCACGTCGGCGATCAACTGCTGATCTCTATGGCAGAACGCCTTTCCAGCTGCGTACGCGACAGCGATACGGTAGCTCGGCCCGGCGGAGATGAATTCGTGCTACTGCTACACGACCTGCATGGCGTCGAAACACTGAGTCACACTCTGCAACGCATCCTGAGCACGGTATCCCAGCCCTGCTATATAGAACCAAGGGAATTTGTCGTGACCTGCAGCCTGGGCATCAGCATGTTCCCGCAGGATGGCCATGACATCGATACGCTACTGAAACATGCAGACAATGCCATGTACAAGGCAAAGCAGGCAGGAAAAAACAATTTCCAGTTTTATACGCGTGAATTGAATGCCATGTTGCTGGAGCGCCTCGAACTGGAATATCACTTGCGCCATGCCATCAAGAACAACGAGTTCGAGTTGCATTTTCAACCCAAGATGTCTATCCATTCAGGGAAAATCACCGGTCTGGAGGCTCTCTTACGTTGGCACAGTTCGATACAGGGCATGATCTCGCCCAAAATATTCATTCCAATTGCTGAAGAGAGCGTACTAATCGAACAAATCGGGGAATGGGTGCTGGAAGAAGCCTGTCGGCAATCGGTCTATATACATCAGCAAACCGGTCGAATCCTGCCGATCGCCATCAACATTTCCCCACGACAGTTTTACAGACCAGACCTGCCTGAAATCATAGAGAAGGTCATCTCACGATCCAAGCTTAATCCGTTTCTGATTGAACTGGAAATCACGGAAGGCACCATAGTCCGCCAACCGTCCAAATTCATCGACATTTTGAAGCGTCTCAAGTCGCTCGGTATCAAACTGGCGATTGATGATTTCGGTACAGGTTATTCCAGCATGAGTTACCTGAAAAACTTTCCGATCGACCATCTCAAGATCGATCAGAGCTTCGTCAAGAATCTCGAATACGATATAACAAACCAGGCAATATTGAGAGCCATTGTGGCCTTGGGCAAAAATCTTGGCCTGGAAGTCATTGCCGAAGGGGTGGAATCCGAAAGCCAAAGGAGTTTTCTGGCCGCCATCGGCTGCGACCAGATGCAAGGCTATCTGCTCGGCAAGCCCATGAATATGAAGGATCTGCTTGAATTCATAAAAGACAAACCGTGACAATACCGGCTTACAGCACAGGGCATTATCATCAATTTATTCAAATTAGGTACAGAAGTTAAAAAGCTTGTTAAAAAGCATTGATATGGCTATGATATCAATATGTTTTTGATAAAAAGGAGTGCGCGTGGATATCCTCACAGGTGAGATTTACGGCAAACAAAACTCCAACAAATTCGTGATGTACAACGTGGTGAAGGTCAGCAAGAGCATCGTCACCCTGCAAAATATCGACAATCCCCTCAGCCTGTTTGAAACCACTGCGCAAAAGCTGGAAAGCGCCGGCTATGTTCGTATCAGCCAGACGCCCTACATTAACACCCAAACGACCAGTGCCAAAAAGAAGAAAGTCAGCCGAAAACCCCTACGCTGCCCCTACACGCTGGATTTCATCGAAGATCGGGCAGATAGCGAGAAACCCAAACCTGAGTTCTTTGCCGCGATCTCCGAGAGTACGGACATCACCCAGGTGACTGCCTGACAGACGACTCAAGCAGAATATCGGAAAACCCTCACAACTAGAACTGAGGCGGACCAGCCCATAGATCATGGCCATCGGCATCGGTGATCTGCACTTCAACCAGGTCACCGACCTGCAAGCCTTCAGCATCGGCCAGATAAACCACGCCATCAATCTCCGGTGCATCCGCCATGGTACGCGCGATCGCCTGATCGCCATCGACCGCATCAACCAGCACGGTTTCAATACGGCCAACCTTCTGATTCAGCTTGGATGCACTGATGGCCTCCTGCAGCTCCATGAAGCGGGCAAGACGCTCCTGCTTGACTTCTTCCGGCACCTGGTCAGGCAGGCTGTTGGCTGCTGCTCCATCCACCGCCGAATAGGCAAAACAGCCAACGCGATCCAGTTGTGCCTCCTCAAGAAAATCCAGCAGTTGCTGAAAATCCGCTTCAGTTTCACCGGGAAAACCGGCAATGAAGGTGCTACGAATCGCAATATCAGGACAGATCTCGCGCCAGGCCTTGATGCGCGCCAGATTATTCTCACTGCTCGCCGGGCGTTTCATGGCCTTGAGTATGCGCGGACTCGCGTGCTGGAACGGCACATCCAGATACGGCAGCACCAAACCGTCCGCCATCAGCGGAATGACTTCATCAACATGCGGATACGGATAGACATAATGCAGCCTGACCCAGACTCCCAGTTCACTTAACGCTTTCACCAGCTCGGTCATTCGGGTCCTGATCGGACGGCCATTCCAGAAACCACTGCGGTATTTCATATCGACGCCATAGGCGCTGGTATCCTGCGAAATCACGAGCAATTCGCTGACACCGGCATTCACCAGGTTTTCCGCCTCGTTCATCACCTCGCCGACAGGGCGGCTGACCAGATCCCCACGCATGGAAGGAATGATGCAGAAACTGCAGCGATGGTTACAACCTTCGGAAATCTTCAAATAGGCATAATGTTTGGGCGTCAGGCGCACACCCTGCGGTGGCACAAGGTCGGTATAGGGATCATGCGGCTTCGGCAGATTCTCGTGCACTGCGCTCATTACCTCTTCCAGCGCATGCGGCCCAGTCACTGCCAGAACGCTGGGGTGCGCTGCCTGCACCACACCGGATTTTGCGCCCAGGCAACCCGTGACAATCACCTTGCCATTCTTGTTCAGCGCCTCTCCGATCGCATCCAGCGACTCCTCGACCGCGCTATCGATAAATCCGCAGGTATTGACCACAACCAGGTCAGAACCTTCATAGCTGCCCGAAATCTCATAGCCTTCTGCGCGCAATTGCGTAAGAATGCGTTCAGCGTCTGAAGAAGCCTTGGGGCAACCCAGTGAAACAAAACCCACTTTTGGCGCTGAGGAACTCATAGATAAACTCATACTTTCAGGTCTGTAAAATTAATCATGTACATTGTTGCGATCGCCTGGCTTTACGTTACCCTGCTCATGGCCTTTACCGAATCCAGCTTCACCGCCGGCATTCTGACTTTCCTGTTTTACGGCCTGCTGCCCTGTGCACTCTTCATCTGGATCGTGGGAACGCCGCAACGGCGGCGCAATCGTCTGAGAGCTGCGCAACGCGTCGGCGAACAGCAGGCATCACTCCAGAACCAGCTTGATAAGCCAGATTGAAGTGATCCCCAAGGCGATTAGTATGACCTGCTGCACGGTGGCTTTCAGCTCAGTGCGTTTATGCAGGCTCGGAATCAGGTCGGCCACTGCTACATAGATCATGCTTGCCGCGGCCAAACCGAGTATGGTCGGAATCCAACTGGCAACGACTTGCAGGGCGAAGTACGCCACCAGTCCGCCGATGACTGCGGCAAAACTGGAAAGCAAATTGAACAGCAAGGCCTGTTTCTTGGTGTATCCGGAATGCAGCAGGATGAGGAAGTCTCCCACTTCCTGCGGGATCTCGTGCGCGATGATCGCCAACGCAGTCACCGCGCCGAGCTTGATGTCAATCATGAAAGCGGCGGCAATCAGGATGCCGTCGACGAAATTGTGGAACGTATCGCCGACCATGATCATCATGCCGCTACGGCCCTGATCGTGGCCATGAGCATGGCCGTGACTGTGTCCGTGATGCGCATGAGCATTCGCTTCCTCATGCGGCGCATGAACTTCGCATTCATCGCCATGACAGTGCCGCCAGAGCAACAGCTTTTCCAGCACGAAAAACAGCAGTATCCCAAGCAGCACCGTCGCCGCCATCATTTCGATGCTGCTGGTCTCACTGAAAGCATGCGGCAGAATCTCGAGAAAAACAGCGCCCAGCATTGCTCCGATGGCATAACTGACCAGCATCGGAATCCAGGCGATACGGGCGTTGAGAGCAAGTGCGGCAGCACTGGTCACACTCAGCACGGCGCCCAGCAGGCAGGCGCCCAATATCCAGGCAAGCGTAGGTAATTCGGAAATTGTCATGAATGGAGTCGCAGAAAAACCAGCATTATAAACGAGCTGTCAGCAGAACGTGTTGTTGTAACATGCTTTCAAACCCGCCTGAAATCAATTACGCAAGCCAGATCAATGAGGCCATGCGACCTGTCTTGACGTCACGGCGAAAGGAAAAGAATCGGCTGGCATCCGTGTAAGTGCAGAAATCCTGATCTACCCCACCACCATAGATATCCGTGACGCCCTTATACTCGAGCCGCAATTGCGCAAGCCTGTACATGTTACCCAGCCACTTGCCGTCACCGGCCGGCACAAAGGCATCCTTTGCTTCGCTCTGTTGTGCAATAAATTCCTGGCGTACATCCTCACCCACCTCAAATGCTTGCGGACCGATGGCGGGCCCCAGCCAGGTCATCAGGCTATCCGGCGCCACCTGCATGGCATCAATTGTCGCCTCGATGACACCATCACAGAGTCCGCGCCAGCCAGCATGGGTTGCCGCAACTACCGTACCTTGTCGATTGCAGAACAACAGTGGCAGGCAATCTGCAGTCATTACAGCGCAGACAGCACCTCTGGATTTTGAAAAGGCGGCATCGGCATCCGGCACGCAGGAAGTTGCACCTGCATCGATTACGGTAGTGCCATGCACCTGGTTCAACCAGACAGGTTCGGTAGGCACATATGCGTTGAGCAACTGGCGGTTTCTGGCAACATTCAGCGGATTGTCTGCCACATGCATCCCCAGATTCAGGGTGTCATAGGGAGCGACACTGACACCACCCGCCCTCGTCGTCTGGATGGCCATGACATTTGCAGGGGCCGGCCAGCGAGGAATGATCAGATCGGTTTCACTCAACATCGTCTTCTTCCTCTATCTCCTCGAACTCGCCTTCTTCATCACCTTCATCACCTTCATCATCGACATAATCGAAAAGAAGTTCTTCATCAGACTCAGAAATATCCTCGGCACGCATCGCCTCCAGTAGCGCCTTCATATCTGCCGGCAACTCGATCTGCCATTGCATGGGTTCGCCGGTTTCCGGATGTATCAATCCAAGTTTGATGGCATGTAGCGCCTGCCGCTTGAAACCGGCGAGCGCATCGATCAGCGTCTGCGTCATGGCGCGATGCGGCACGATGCCGCGCAGGCCATAAACCGGGTCACCCACCAGAGGCGCTTTCAGGTATTGCATGTGGACACGGATCTGATGCGTGCGACCGGTCTCCAGCATGCAGCGAACATAAGTGTGCACGGCAAATCGTTCCAGCACTTCGTAATGCGTCACCGAAGGCTTGCCCATCTTGTTGACCGCCATCTTGGTTCTGTTATGCGGATGCCGACCGATCGGCTGGTCCACCTTGCCGTTGCGCCAGATATTGCCCCAGACGATGGCGCGGTACTCGCGCTTCACCGAACGGGCCTGCAACTGCTTCACCAAGCTGTTCTGCGCTGCCATGGTCTTGGCGACAACCAGCAGGCCACTGGTGTCCTTGTCCAGACGGTGCACGATGCCTGCGCGCGGTAATTCCTTCAGCTGCGGCAAATAGTACAGCAGCGCATTCAGTAGCGTTCCCTCCCAATTGCCTGCGGCAGGATGCACAACCATGCCGGCAGGCTTATTGATGACCAGCAGATGATCATCTTCATAGACGATATCCAGCGCAATCTCTTGAGCCTTGAATGCATTGGCTTGGGGCGACTCCTGCGGAACTATCCGGACCTTTTCCCCGCCCCACACCTTGAGCTTGGAGGTCGTCGCCTTATCGTCGATAGTCACCAGGCCTTCCTTGATCCAGGCCTGCAGGCGAGAACGTGACTGATCCGGCAACAATTTCTGCAGCGCCTGGTCCAGACGCAATCCGCCAAGCTTTTGTGGAATCTCGAGAGTAATAGGAGTGGTTTGTGTCATCGGTTATAATCAGTGCCAATCAATTGGTCTTGCAGATGGATGTTACTAAATGAAGCATAGTTTAGCGGTAATTACAGCGCTTATCTTTACAATCTTGCTCAGCGGCTGCAGCATTTTCGGTGCGCCAACCGTGCTGGACGAGACCAAGGGCTGGAATCTGGAACGCCTGTACAGCGAGGCCGAAGCCAAAATGCGCGAACGCGACTGGGATAAGGCCATCAGCTATTTCCAGATACTGGAGTCACGCTATCCGCACGGTCGTCATGCCATGCAGGCACAGCTTGAGGTCGCCTACGCCTACTTCAAGAAAAACGAACCTGTGCTCTGTATCGCAGCAGCCGACCGCTTTATCAAGATGCACCCCAATCATCCGAACATCGACTATGCCTACTACCTGAAAGGGATCGCCACCTTCAATGACCGCGGCATTGTCGAGAAACTCACGCGACAACAGGTAAGCGACCGCGACCCCAAAGCCATGCGAGCCTCTTTCTTTGCCCTCAAGGAACTGGTGACCCGTTATCCGGAAAGCCGTTACGCCAAGGATGCGACACTACGCATGACCTATCTGGTCAATCAGCTGGCCGATCACGAACTGCATGTGGCGCGCTACTACATGAAGCGCAAGGCCTATGTCGCCGCGTTAAACCGCGCCCAGTTCGTGATCGAGAACTATCCGGACGCGACTGCCAATGAAGAGGCGCTGGTCATCATGATCAGCGCTTATGATTTGCTGGAAATGGAAGACCTGAAGCAGGACACCCTGCGGGTATTGCAGACCAACTTCCCCGAAAGTCAAATGCACGGGACAGGCGTGCCGAAAGACGAGCGCGTCTGGTGGAAATTCTGGGAGAGCCTCTATTCCAAGTAATCGCTGCAGTTTCAGATCAATTCAAACCTGACCAGGCTATTACCTGATTAAACCAATATCGGACTGGCGGCTCTGCCGCATGTCCTGCGACTTCCTTACCTGCCCTGCTTACGTTTCTTTTCTTCCGCGTCTTTCTTTGCTTTCAGCGTCGCACGCTCGGCAACCTTACGTCTGCGCATGCTGACGATACCTTCGCCACTCTTGGGCTTCTCCGGCTCGGCATATGGGTTGCTGCCCTGTTTGAACTGCACGCGTAACGGCGTACCTGACAGGCGGAACACCTTGCGGAAGACACCTTCCAGAAAACGCTTGTAGCTGTCCTTGATACCTTCCACGTGGTTGCCGTGGATCACAACGATAGGCGGATTGCTGCCTCCCTGGTGCGCATAACGTAACTTGGGTCGTATCCCCTTGCTGATCGGCGGCTGGTGCTGCGTCGTTGCATCGATCAGCACACGCGTCAGTTGCGGCGTCGACAGTTTCGCCATGGCAGCCTTATAGGCCTCATCCACCGACACAAACAACTCCGGCAGGCCTTTTTTTCTCAAGGCCGAAATATAGTGGAACTTGGCAAAATCGAGGAATTTGAGTTTACG
>DLMX01000004.1:15707-16887 GCA_002479405.1 Methylophilaceae bacterium UBA7525 | reverse complement strand
CATCCCACTTGTTGATCGCCACCACCAGGGCCCTGCCGCTATCCAGGATATAGGCCGCGACATGCGCATCCTGCTCGGTAATGCCTTCCTGCGCATCGACCACCAGAATAGCCACATTAGCCTCTTCGATCGCCTGCATGGTCTTGACCACGGAGAATTTCTCGATCGCTTCAAACACCTTGCCGCGCTTGCGAACGCCTGCGGTGTCGATGATCTTGTAATGCTTGTCACCACGCTGCAAATCAATCTCGATTGAGTCACGCGTCGTACCCGGCTGGTCAAAGGCAATCACGCGTTCCTCACCGAGCAAGGCGTTTACCAGCGTCGATTTGCCTACATTCGGCCGGCCTACAATCGCGATCCTGGGAATTCTGTTGGCATCGGCATCATCTTCCTGCTCCGGCTCGGGGAAAGGCTCCAGCGCCAGTTCGACCAGATCCTTCACTCCTTCGCCATGTGCGGAGGAAATGGCAAGCGGATCACCCAGACCCAGTTCATGGAACTCGGCTGAAACGACCGCACGCTGCATGCCTTCAGTCTTGTTAACCGCCAACAGCACCGGGCGTTGGCTTCTGCGCAGTCTGTCCGCTATGACCTTGTCCTGCGGTGCCAGGCCGCTACGGCCATCAACGATAAAAATCACCACATCGGCTTCATCAATGGCCAGCAACGTCTGCCTGGCCATCTCCTGCAGAATGCCGGTATCAGCCAGCGGCTCGAATCCGCCGGTATCGACCACCAGATAAGGCTTGCTGGCCCCGAGACCGCGACCATAATGGCGATCGCGCGTCAGACCGGGCAAATCCGCCACAAGCGCATCACGCGTGCGCGTCATGCGGTTGAAAAGAGTAGATTTGCCGACATTGGGTCGGCCTACCAGTACGATGGTCGGCAGCATCTTGAAAGTGGGAACCTACTGTAATGAAATGGCGTACAGACCGCCATTACGAGTTTGAGCGAGCAGGACGCCGACATTGAGTTCTGTCATCTGCGGCATGATGGCGCTGTCATCGGTTTTCACGCGTGCAGCAAATGCACCATCCTCGCGCTGCATAAAGTGCACATATCCCTGCAAATCGCCTACGGCAACCAGCTCGCCCATTGGCAGAGGTGCAGTAATCTGCCGGTAACGCAGATCACCCTGACGCCAGTATGTCTTGCCGCTGGCAAACTCCATGGA